>JBKPME010000171.1:0-7806 GCA_046731915.1 Actinomycetota bacterium | reverse complement strand
GATCGGCGACGTGTCGTCGAAGACCTGGTAGCGCTCGGTCTGTGTCATCTGACCGACCTTCTCCTCGAGCGTCATGCGCGAGAGCAGGTCGTCCACGCGCTCGCCGACGGGCAAGCTCGGGTCCTCATAGGGCAAGGGGTCCGCGGCACCGGCGCTAGACCCGGCGAGCCCGGCCGCGATTGCGAGCGCGACTGCTGCAACGCTCACCAGCAGGAAGCACTTGGTTCTGGACAGCATCGGTTCTCCCCTCTGAGCGCTCGCAGGCGCGCGCCGTAGCCGCTGTTCCCTCGAACACTGATCTCCTACCCGGGCCGGCGGGCTCCAATGCCTGGCGCCGCTAGCGAACGGCCCCGTTTCAGCGTCGTCGGGAGAAACAGCGCAGAGCCGGCGACGGGAAGCGTGACCGCGTGGGGCCGCCGAGGGGTCCTGATGACGATCTGGAACGAGCCGCGCTTGACGCTGCCGGAAGCGTCCATACGTGCTGACTCGCGTCGCGCGCGACCGTTAGTCGGGGCGACTAGATCAGGTTCGCTCTCCGAGCGCAATTATGCGGTTTGTGCGTCACGGTTTGCGTCACGGATGACCGGCAGCGCGTCGATGCTCGCTGCCGCCTTGATCCTGTCGAGCGCGCCCCATGCTCGTGTGCGCGTAGGTCGCGCGACCATCTGCTCGACAGAGCTTTCCGACCAGCCCGCCTGCTCCGCGATGTCGTGGTTCGGCAGTCCGAGCTTCACCTTCAGGTAATGCACGCCGTAGTGCTTGGTCGCGCCGTAGAAGTCGTGCTGCAGACCTGACCCGGCGCGAATCTGCGACCAGTAGCCGGAGAGCGTGGACTGCGACATCTTGCAGCCGCGCTTGGAGCGGAACACCAGCCCGTCGCGCTCGGGCAGCGACAGCAGCGCCGCGCGCGCTTGCGGGAGCGACGAGGAGCGAGTCGGAACGGCGGAGGACTTCGCGCGCATGTTCGGGCGCGAGTCGAAGCAGGAACCGGGCCGAGCCGACCACGGACACGCGCGAGGGATCGGAGGGTCACGAGCTCAGACGACTCGGCGCTGGCGATGCAGGCGGACGACCACCCGAACCGCCATCTATCGGCGCTGTTCGACGCCGAGGCCCACATGCGCGAGCGCGAAGCCGCGTGGCTGCAGCGTCTGCATCCGCACGAGGAGGGCGACTGATGGACCGACTCGAAATCGTCGGTGGTGTTCCGTTTCTGATCCGCGAGCCGGACAGCGTGATCAGCTTCGACGGCGGCGTGCGCGGCGAGTTCATCCCGCCGCCGCCGCCGCTCGACTGGACGCACGACGGAGATGGCTGGTGGACGGTCGAGGTCGAGGACGGTGCCGATTGGCTGTGGCCGGGGCTTGGGCGATGACCGACTCAGGCTCAGCCTGTGCTGCCCAGGTCGAGACCGCACGACCAGCAGTGGTCCTGGCCCTCACGGACGCGGGCACCGCACTGTGGGCAGACACGACGGGCCGAGGCCGTTCGGGCGGCTCAGCTTGCGGGTTGCCGTCCCGATGAAGGTGCAATGTCCGCCAGGCTGAGAGTTGTCAGCCACGAGCACGAACGCGATGTGGCCGACCGGCGCTGCCGGACCGGCGCTGAGCACAATCGTGCCCACGCGGCGGCTCACGTCGGGGGCCTTGACTCCCACCGACAACAGCCGGTTGTCGACGGTGAGATCCTGGTGGTGCACTTCGGCGACGTTGGGTGTTCCGTCGTTGATGGTCTCGTTGTCGGTGATATCGGCACCGCCGGGTCCGTCGATGAGAACCTGCGGACTGGCAGGGACGGACACGGTCGCGATCGCGCACTGCGCCTTGATCGTCCAGGGTCCGATGCTGCCGAGCGTCACCACCTCGTCATCGGATCCCCGGTCGAAGTACAGCTTGGCCGCACCGGGTCCCGGTTGCCCTGGCTCCCCCTGCGGCCCGCGCTCACCTGCGGGGAGCGAACCGGCCTTGAAGTCAGCGGGCAGCAGCGAGCGATTCTTGACCTCGGAGCTACGAACCGCGCCCTTGGCGATCTGCTTCGCCTTAACCGAGCTCTTGGGCAAATTGATCGCCGCATAGGCGCCACCCCCCAAGGCCAAGAAGAGTGAGCAGTTGGAAGGTTTGCGTACCGAAACCGACGCGCTAGGTCGAGCCCCTGCAGACCGCGAGCAACCCGGTCGCAGATAGGCAGCGGACCGCAATGCGATCGCGCGACCTGCCGAGACGTCGCTGCCGGTTGGCACTGGTTCCGCCATCTGCTCTCTCGCTTCGGGGGCAGCGACTACCCGATGTGACCCGGCTCAACCGGGCCCGGCGTCTACGCCGGCGAGGTCGGCGGGACGCGCCGCGACAAGGGGCCAGATCAGTACGTCCTGACGAGCGGCGAAGTGCAGGAGTGGAGGGGGCGACTCGAGTTTGAGTCCGTACGGTTCCGCCATCGTGTTGGTGTCGAACCGTGCGTCGGCCGGCATGAGCGGCCAGGGCGGGTGATGGATGTCGGCGCGTAGCAGGGTACCCCGGTTGTCGAGGGTGTAGAGGCAATAGCGTTCCGTGAGCCAGTGCTCGAGAGAGCCCGGCGCGGGCGGGATCTGCTGGCCGACCGGCCTGTAGCGCCCTTCCAGCTCGGCAGGCGGGCCGTCGCTCGACACGCGGCGACTCCGGTAGTCGATCGAGCTCCCACGGGCGCGAATCTCCATGTCCGCCCTGAAGTAGGGCAGGCGGTAGGCACGACGGGCCGCCGCCACGGCCACCGACCTGGCGGCATCGAGACTCATGAACCAGATGCCGGGCTTACCGTCGATAGTTGTGTAGGTCCGAACGTTGAGCTCTGGAAACGCCGTAACGCCGGGTATATGCGGCGTGCCTCGCAATCGCAGCGCCCCCACTCGAAACGGCGTCACGGCAACCCAAGCAGCGCCTTCTCGTAGATCGAGCGGGACCGCCTCCGGTAACAGCGGTCGGAGTTTCTCGGGAGCCACCGGCCAGTGGGCAAACAGCAGGTTCTCCCAGGTCTGGGCCATCAGCCATGGTTCGCCGGGCACTGGCCAGGGCCGGTGCCTGGTCTCGCGCAGAACGCGACCCTGGGCCTGAGAGGGGGACAGGAGCGCGGCAGGCCGAAGCAGCAATTCTGCCGCCCCGAGCGCGATCCGAACCGGCCGAACCAAGCGCGGGATCAGCCGCTCCTACCGGTTGCGCGGAGCACGATCAGCTGCTCCTTAATATCCGGACGCCGCCATCGATCCAGTCGTCGCAAGCTCACGAACAGCTCGTCCTCGGTCATCGCACTGGGTGCGGCGGGTCTGCGCGGGGCACGTTGCCGGGTCGTCGTGATGGAAAATCGTCCCGATGCCGCTCGTACCTGGTCCACAGCAAACCAAGCCTTGAGCGGGATGGCTCGGCGGCGCGTTTTCGGCGTGCCCGCCGGGTAGGAACACTGGGGTACCGCGGGTATTAGGTTTGCTCGCGTGAGTACCCAAGGGCGCGGGGAACGCGCGGTCGGTCTCTCGAGCGACCGCCGCGGCCCCGCGTCCGCCTGCTCGCCCCAAGCCGCGGGCCCTCCCGGTCGCGTAGTCCTGTTGGCACAAGGCGTAGGCCGATCAGGCAGTGCCCGCCGGATCCTCTGCCCCGGCCAGCTTGACCGACCCGGCCTTGACGTCCGCGAAGTGCCGCTCCTGGATGGGCAGCGCCCAGTCGATCAACGCCTGGAGCCGCTGATCGCCCGCCTGCTCGTTCAGCTTTCCAAGGACGGACCAGTGCCCAACCTCACCGGCCTCCGCCATGGTCAGGAACTCGAAGCCGTCGAGCGCATCCGCATCGTCGCCCAGGTAGGTCGTCATCATCTGGGTCGCCTCACCCTTGGTCTCGCGCGCCTTTTCGAGCACCGCCGTCTTCTTGCCGTCGAGCTCGTCCGCGATCTCGGTGCCGCGCTTCTCGGTCTCGCGCGCCTCCTCGTTCATCTGCTCGAGCTTGTCGGCCAGCCCTGCGTCGTCGGTCAGGCCGGCGACCTTCTCGGTCGCACCCTGCGCCGCCATCGCGAGGCCGATCACCTCCGCGAGCTTCTCTTCCAGCACGGTCAACTCCGCCATTGCCTTCCTCCGTGAGTAGTGCCAGTCTTCGCGTCCGGTTACCCCGTGCCGGCCGGGTGGAATCCGGGTCAGGACCCCCACGCCGACGCCTCGAAGCGCTCTGTCGTCGGGGGTGGCCGACGGCAGATCTCCGGGTCGAGTAGCTGTCTCACTTGCGCGCCGATCCGGGCTCGGCCATCCGTCGGCATTCCGCGCCTTGACGCTGAGCAGGTGGGGCAACGCCGATAAACGCCGGGGTTGCAGGCAGAGAGCGATCTAAAACTCGTCTTCGTCCTCCCTCACACGAGAGGTGGCTGGTTCGACTCCAGCCGCGCCGATCTCAGCGCCGCCTTGTAGCGGGGCCTTTGTGCATTCGCGATGGCGCCACACCTTCGCAGCGGCAACCTGCCCTCTTCCCGATCGCATCTGTCGGCGACGGGCTCGCGCTCTCGGCCAGGCCGGCCGAGAGCGCGAGGCGACAGTCCGCTGCGGCTTGGGCCGGGCCTAGCTGCCAGTGTTGTCTTCTGCGTCGATCTGCTCCTTGCGAACCTCCTCGGAGATCTGCGCCTCGTCCGTGACGGCGTCCTTCTCCATTCGCACCCGCTCCTTGGGCACGACCCGCTTCTCGACGACCGGCTCCTCCTCGTGCAGCACGACCTCGTGCTCCTCCTCGGAGATCTCCGGGCCCGCGAGGGCCTGGTCGGCGTTTGCGTCCGTGATCGGCTCGCGCTCCACGCGAACCTCCTCACGCCTCACCGGCACCGTCTGCTCGACATGCTCGGTCACCACGTACTTGCGGAGCCGTGCACGCCCACGCTCACGCTTGGCCGTGCCAACACGCAACTCCTCCTCGGAGCGCGTCATCGCCTCGTCGGTGGTCGGGCCGCTCGTGTCATGGCCGACGGCGCCGCGTCCGGCGGTCCCCTGGCCCGTCTCGGTCGCGGTGACCGAGCCCTCCGCGGTGTAGTCGATGCCGTAGTGGCTGAAGAGCTCCGCCTCTTGCTGCTCGGTGAGCTCCTGGTCCTTGTCCAGCTTCGGCGCGTCCTTGACCTGCTGCGCCTCGACCTGCACGAGCACCTCCTCGCCGCGCGGCGAGGCGCCGGCGATCGGCACAAAGGACGCCTTGGTCCCGAATAGGCCCGTGTTCACGAGCGCCCATTCCGGCTTGTCCGTCTGCTGATCGACGTAGAGGTCGTCGATCTTGCCGATCTGGTCCCCGTTGCGGTCGATCACTGTGCGTCCCCGCCAGTCATACGCGTGCGTCATTCCCGTCGTCATTGCTCTCTCCTTGGTTGTGTCGTTTGTGTTCTGGAGCCGCCCGCTGGCCTCGCAGCGGAGTCCCTGGGTCATCTCCGGCTCCGGCGCGACCGCCTAGAGCGCGCGGTCGCGCTCGCGGGGTGTGTTCGTGGTCGCGGTTCGTTCGAAGCGGCCGCTCGTGGCGCCTTCTCGCTCGCGTTGGCGGTCGCGATCGGAGATCAGCCCGACGGCCAGCCCGGTGCCCGCCAGCAGCACGTGCAGGACGTTGTCGGCCGGGTCGATCGGAATGATCCCGAGCACGTCATGGCCATCGATCAGGCCGATGACCGCGACCAGCCCATAGATCGCTCCGAAGGCGAGCGCACCCGCCCGGGCGCGAGCATGCCCGCTCGACATGAGCAGTAGGAAGCCCCCAGACAGGATGTGGACGACGTTGTGCCAGCCGTTCACCTCGAAGATGAGGAAATCCTCGCCATCGAGGCTGCCAGGGTCGCCGCCTCCCGAAGTGTCGAACTTGGCCTCGGCGAGGAAGCCGAGGACGCCAACCAGTAGGAGCGTGGCGCCAACGACAAGGCAGTACCACTGAGCGGTGGAACGGCCACGCGAGCGGCGTCGCCCGGTTCGTACCGAGGCGGCACGCGACGCGCCGCCGGGGACGGTGGACATGCGATTCCTTTCCATCGAGGACGGTTGTGTGGATCCGTCCCGACGCCCGTTAGACGCGTGCCGTCCCCACAATCGGATGCCCGTCGCCGTACGGGGTAAACACGACGAAGAGCGCTGCGGCCTCGCCGATGGCACCGCGCCCGCCGGCCGGGGGGCACGGCCACCCCGACGCTGGCCGAAACACTCGACTCAGCCGTGGCGGGCGCTAGGGGCCGCTGCCGAACCGTCCCGGCCCCGCCGACCCGACGACCGACCCTTTCTTGACGATAGGAGCAGCGTTCTCTCGCCGCTCGGGGATCAGAGTGTCGCTCTCCCATGGATGCGAGAGCGAGCTGCGAGCCCAGGAGGACGGTCGAGTTTCGTCCATAGCAGTCGCGAGGGGCCTCAGCAGCGGCGTGATCGCTTTGCGCCGGTTGCGACAAAGGCGGCGGGGCAGACCGACGCGCTACGGCGTCGAAGCAAGCGGATCACCTTGGGCGCCGTGACACTAAGACTGGTCTCGTGGCGGTCGGTGCGCGAAGGCGGCGGCCGGCGGTGGGCTCAGCAAAACGGGCTGCTGCAGGTGCCTCGCGCTTGGTCAGGAGCGGCGGCGCGTCGCCGCGCCGAGCACGACGGCGAAGATGAGGGCACCGAGCGACAGTCGGAACAGCGCCCACGGGACGAGCGCGAACTCGACCGCGCCCGCCGCGCCGACCCCGACGGCGCCGGCGAGGACGACCAGCGGGATAGCGAGCCCGGCGTAGTTCCAGCCGAGCCCGCCACCGCGCCGCTTGTGGATCATCATGCAGCCGCCGCCTGGGCGCCTAGCGCGCCGAGGAAGCGGTCGGTGATCGCGGCTTTGCCGGTGTCGCAGACGACGCTCTCGCCATCCGCGGGCGCTTCGATCGTCAGGCGCATGGTCAGGCCTGTCTCGCGGAAGCTGACGCGGATTGACTCTCGATCCCACACGGCGAGCTCGTCGCGGACGCGGAGATCCGACCGCTTCTGCTTGAACGCGAAGGCGCGGATCTTCGAAGGCGTGACGACGAGCAGAAAGTGCTGCGGCAGCCCGCCGGCGCGCTTCTTCCCAACGAGGTTGATCGCTGTCGCCGCGAGTGGTGAGACATGGGTTGCTGCCAGCGAGCCCCAGCCACCGGTTCTATAGAACACGCTCCAGGCGAGGACGGGCTCGTCGAGCTTCTCCTGCACGAACGGCTGGTTCCGCTCGACGTAGTCCTGCTGCTGCTGGGATGTGAAGCCGAGTTGCATGTCGATCTCCTTTTGCGGTTGGTCTCGCTGAGCTCCGTTTGCTGGGCGCTCCGCGGAACGTGAGGCGTTCTTCTTCCTGGCGAAAAGATCTCCCAGGCGCGCCTTTCCGACCAGTGGGGCAAACCGCCAACCCAGCGTCGGTTGTCCGACCAACCACCACCGAGTCGCCGCGGCTCCTCTCGAGGACGAAGGGGGAGCCCCACCTCGCACCCGAGCAGATGACCGGTCTGGACGAGCACCGGGAGTCCCGGCCTCCTGCGGGCAGAGTGTTCCTTCCCATGCTTGCGACACCCGCGGTCGTGGTTCGAGGGCGACGACCGCACGGCGAGCGTCCGCTCGACGGCGGTGGTTCACGGGTCGCCCCCGCACGCTGCCTTTGGGCCAGAGAGGCGGCCTCTGGCCCAAATCCCAGGGAGTCCCCTGGAACTCGTGGTGACCGAAGGCGAAGGTCGGGCCGTTCTGTGGCCGTTTCCCGCTGCAAAGCCTCAGGATTTGCAGCCCGAGGTAGATCGCCTCACACGCGAGAGGTCGCTGGTTCGAACCCAGCCGCGCCCATCGGGGAAGACCCCGCTACG
>JBKPME010000170.1:0-10730 GCA_046731915.1 Actinomycetota bacterium | reverse complement strand
GGGCCGCGACGAATTCCTCGGACGGGTCGACCGCCGTGACCCGTCCCGGCCCGGCCCTCCGGGCGAGCTCCGCGGTCAGCGCACCGGGGCCGCATCCGACGTCGAGGACCCGGCCGTCGAGCGGGAGTCCGGCGAAATCCGCGAAGGGCACCGCCAGCGGTCTCGAGAAGCGGCCCATGAACCGGTCATAGGCACCGGCATCGTTGAGGCCCATTACTTCTTCTTCGGCGGCAACGCCCGGGCAAAGGCGACGCTCTCCATGACCCAGGGCTCGAGTTCTCGCTTCGTGGAGAACGACTCGGCATCAACCCGAAGCCAGCCCTTCATCTCGAGTCCGCGCATCTCGAACGGTCGCGCACCGGGCTTGCCGAGGAGAGCCTCGTCTCCTCCTTGGAGCAGTGGATCATCAGGCCACCCTCACCGCTGACCCCCACCGCCATGTGGCCGTCGATCATGAAGCCGATGCCGCCGAACACCTCCTGCTCGGTGTAGCCGTCCTCGGAGGCGATCAGCTCGCGGATCCGGTTGGCGAAGATCCTCGTCGTAGGCCATCGTGACAATCATGGCGCATGGGGCCTTGACGTCGAGCTTCGCCTGCTCGCCCTCGCCGCCGGCTTCGGCATAACGCCGAGATCGGTCAACCTGGCCTGTGCTTCAGCGCCTACGGCCACTAATTCGGAATCAACCATCTAGGCATTGAACTACCGCACCGTTGCTCTTCGCGCGAAGCGACAGCGAGCCCGCGGTGGTGATGACGCTCGCAGAGCGTGCTGGGCGAGCAGGTCTGGACGGAGCGTGGGTACGCTCGCGTGCCGGCGAAGGGGGCGTGTGTGCGGTGCGCGGCGGCGGAGGGCCGGCCTCGTGCGTTGTCCTTGGGCGATCGGGGGCGTCCCGGCGCAGCGGACCCCGGTACCGTCCTTTCGGTGGGCGAGTGGGTCCTGCGTGAGCGCTTTGCCACCGACGGGGGCGACATCGCCTGGGACCGACTCGGTAAGGGGTCGCCAGTGGTGCTGGTGCACGGCACACCGTGGTCGTCGTGGACGTGGCGACTCGTCGCTCCGCGTCTGGCCGAGCGCTTCAGCGTGTGGGTGTTCGACCTGCTCGGCTTCGGCGCCTCCGACCAACGCCGCGGACAGGACGTCTCGCTCGCCGGGCACGGGGCTCGCCTGGCCGCCCTGCTCGAGCACTGGGAGCTCGACCGCCCCGCGCTAGTCGCGCACGACATAGGTGGTGCGATCGGCTTGCGCGCGCACCTGCTTCATCACCGCAGCGTCGCCGCACTGGTGCTGATCGACGTTGTTGCGCTCGCGCCGTGGGGCTCGCCGTTCTACCGCCTGGTCCAGGATCACAGGAGCGTGTTCGAGCAGCTCCCGGCCGCGATCCACGAGGGCGTGCTACGTGCTTATGTCGGGACGGCGCAGCCGCGGGCGCTGGATTCCGGGGTGGAGGACAGGCTGATCGCGCCGTGGCTCGGAGCCACCGGGCAGTCGGCCTTCTACCGGCAGATCGCGGCGGGGACGCAGAAGCACACCGACGAGATCGAGCCGTTGCTCGACAGGATCAGCGCGCCGACACTAGTCGTCTGGGGCGAAGCCGATCCTTGGCTGCCCGCCGCGGTTGGCGTCGAGCTCGCCGAGCGGATCCCTGGGGCCCGTCTCGCGCTGCTGTCCGGAGCCGGTCACCTGGTGCAGGAGGACCAGCCAGACGAGCTCACGCGCTTGCTAGGCGTACACCTCAAATCGGTGTTCACCTAGGCGCATCGCTCCCAAGGCGCGCCGTCACTCTCGCAAGTCGCGCATAGCGATAGCGAGCGGACCCTCGTGAATTGGCGCTCGCTGTTTGTCCAAGTCGGCAGTCGACGTTAGCTGGGAGTCGAGCAAGCACCGTCCCGGGTCGTGCTGCTCCGTGCTAGAAAGCGAGCGTGTCGTCGCGCTGCTCGAGCTTAGTGTCGTTGCTCGTCCGAGGCGAGAGCCAGCCAGGAACCGGAGGGGGACGGCTGCATCTGCGACGGCTGGGACACGGTGTGCCGTTGGAGGATCGGTCTGCGGGATCTTCGCTCGAGTGGCCCTTCGGCCTGGGCATGGCGTAGGGTGCGGGCGATGCTCGCGAATCGCTCGATGCCCGCGTGCTCGGTGATCCCGGGGCTCGTCTACGAGGACGTCCGCGAGCGGTGCAGTGGCTGTGCAAGACCTTCGGCTTCGTCGAGCGCTGGACGGCCGGGAGCCATCGCGCGCAGCTTGCCTTCGCAGAGGGGGCGATCGTTGTAACCGAGCAGCGCACGGGCACGGGCTGGGCTGATCAGCCGGACTGGGTGGAGTACCGAGCCCCCGGATCGAGCCCAATCTGCCACACCGTGATGGTGCGGGTCGAGGATGTTGACGCCCACTTCGAGCACACGCGCGGCTGCGGCGCGCGCATCCTGCATCCCCCAACTGACTACCCCTACGGCGAGCGCCAGTACGAGGTCGAAGACCTCGGCGGCCACTGTTGGACGTTCTCGCAGACGATCGCCGACGTCGAGCCCGAGGAGTGGGGCGGTACCTCGTCCCGATAGCCGAAACGGGACCCGGGCTCTACCAGGTGCCAGAGTGACGAGCATCCAGCCAGAACTCTGGGTCGACCGCGCCGCTGCGGCCGTTGCCTTCTATGAGGCGGCGTTCGGCGCGACGGTCGTGCACCGGGTGGGCGAGGGCGAGGACATCGTGGCGCAGCTGACAGTCGGCGATGCGGCGTTCTGGGTGGCGGCAGCGAGTCCGCCGATGAAGCGGCTGAGCCCGCAGGCGATCGGCGGCGCGACGAGCCGGACCCTGCTCGTGGTCGACAAGCCCGAGGCGGTGGTCGAGCAAGCGGTGGGGGCGGGCGCGACGGAGACCTCCGCGGTCGCTGATGAGCACGGCTGGCGCATCGGGCGGATCGTCGATCCGTTCGGGCACGAATGGGAGATCGGCAGGCCTGTCGGCACTTGGCCGCCGGCATGACAAGACATCGCAGCCTCCCGTAAGCCGAACCGCCACCGGCACATCCCGCCTCGAGACCGAGGGATCCGTCGCAGCCACGGGGCGTGTGCCGTAAGACTGGTTTGGGGCGGTGTGCTGGTGAGGGGGCGCTAAACGGACCTCCTCACGCCCGCCCTCACGACGGATGCCGACGCCCCCCAACAGTTGTACGAGGGTCTCGCTGGGGCGACCAGCGACACTGAGGCTCGAGCGGCGCCCGCGAGACGCTCGCTTTGGCGCAAAGCGATACTCGCGGACCGTTTGAGCTGAGCAGCGCAATCAGGCGAAAGCAGCGGCGAAACAAGCTCGACTCCGTCGGTTGCCACGAGCCCTTCCCACGGGTTAGCGTTGGTCTCCGGCATCAGAGGAGGAGTCATGCGGTGACGGCTCGCGGTCGTTTTGTCCTGCGCGACGGTAGTGGCGGTAGTCACCGGGTCGAAATGGCACGCAAAGGCGTGCCGCTGATCGTAATCCAGCGCCAACTCGGCCACAGCAACCTCGAGATCACCTCCGTCTACCGGCAAGGGATCGACAGCGGCGAGATCATCGAGACCGTGCACGCCCGACGAGCGCCGATGATTCCGGTCAGCGCCTCCGGGCGACTCTGACCATCGGCGCGGGGCGCCGCTTATCGCGCAAACCAGCAGCAGACGGCAAGCCTGCGGCGGCAGAGCCTTCCTCACATTGCCTCGGCGCCACGCGCGCTGGGGTGCGGGTCGGGAGGAGGAGCGAAGAAGGCGACGACGAACCGGCTCATCGCAAGCCGAGGCGCGCAAGGCAGCCCGAGGCGATAGCGGTCAGGGCGCACCTTGCTCAGACGGTCCCGCCACTCGTGGCCGTGCCTAGCCGAGCTAAGCAAGCAGAGGCACGCCTGCCGTCAGCACCTCGTTGCCATCGTCGGTGACAAGGACATTGTTTTCGATGCGGATGCCGCCGAAGCCGAGCAGGGCTTCGGCGCGCTCCCAGTCGACGGCATCCCGATGTCGCTTGCGGAGCTCGGCGTCAGCCAGGAGAGCTGGCACGAAGTAGATCCCAGGCTCGACCGTGAAGACTTGGCCGGGCAGCAACGGCAGGTCCACGCGTAGGCGCGGGAACTCATCCTCCGCCGGCTCACGCCCGCGCAGAACCTCGCCGGCGTCGCGTACGCCGAGGCCGACCATGTGGCCAACGCCGTGCGGGAAGAACAGCGCCTGCGCGCCGCGCTCGACGAGGCCCTCCGGCTCGCCGCGCAGCAGCCCGAGCTCGACCAAGCCCTCGGCGATGACGAGCGCCGCCGTACGGTGCACCTCGCGCCACTCGGTGCCGGCGGTGCAGCGCTCAGTCGCCCGCACACCCGCCGCCGCGACGATCGCGTACAGCTCCTGCTGCTCCGGTGTGAATCGACCGGAGGCCGAATAGGTGCGGGTGATGTCGCTCGCGTAGCCGCGGTACTCCGCGCCGGCGTCGATAAGGATCAGCTCGCCGTCGGCAAACCGGCGCGATGTCGGCGGGAAGTGCAGCACCGCCGAGTTCGGGCCACTGCCGACGATCGTGTCGAAGGCGAGGAAATCGGCGCCGTTGCGAAAGAAGGCCGCCTCGAGCTCGATCTGCAGCTCGCGCTCACTCCGTCCCGGCTCAATCAGCGGCGCGATCGCAGCGAAGCCGGCGCGCGTAGCCCGCTCGGCGGCGCGCATCCGTGCCAGCTCGACCACGTCCTTCTGGCGCCGGACGTAGTTCAAGCCGTAGCGCAGGTCGGCGTCGAGCTGAGCCCCCGGCGCGACGTCCGGCACCGCCGCGCCGAGGCAGGCGACCGGACGCCCCTTGCGCTGCTCGAGCCAGGCGGCGAGCCCGGCCATCGAGACGCCTTCCGGCTCGTCGGCTGCCGCGCCCTCCCACAGGCGCTCGTCGCGTGTCACCGGCACGACGAAGTCGACCCAGCCCTCGTGCGGGTCGTAGGCCAAGACGCCGCCCGGCCGCTCGCGGTCGGTCAAGTAGAGGTACTCGGAGTGGGCGCGGAATGGATACGTGCGGTCGCCGCGGCCGGGGACGGGGATCTTTTCGCCGGCACCAATGAGCACGACCTGGTCATCGAGCTGCCACTGCTCGGCAGCCCCGCGCCGTCGGCGCTCGAGTTGGACGGCGATCATGGCGTCATTCACGGCGACATCTCGTGCGACGGCGCTCGGCTTCTCAGACACGCGCTCAGCCTACGGCGTCGGCACTTGCCTTCGACAGGAGCGAGAGCATGCCGGCGGTCCTCCTTGACTTCCGCTCGCGCGTGAACGCGGCGACCACGCGACGACGCTGCTCGCTATTGCAATGGACGACCAGCGAGCGCGGCTCCCCGCCGTCGGTCGCGTCTCAGTGGTGCTGTAAATAGCCGGGCCTGTCGAGGGCACGGCGTAGGTTCCCTCAAGTCCTGACAAGACGAAGAAGGAGGTCCTACGCCGTGAGACGCACCGTACCGCCGCGGCGGAGATTGAGGAGCGGATCGACCAGTTGCTGGCCGTGGGAGTCGGTGAGAGCCCGCGGGAGTCGCTGTCGGAGCTCGCGAAGCTGGGGGCGCGGCTGATCATCCAGCGCGCGGTCGAGGATGAGTTCGACGCCTGGTTGGGGCGGGCGCGCTACGAGCGCCGGCCGGACTATCAGCGCGGGCTGCGCAACGGGTTTCGCCCGCGCAAGCTGCAGACCGTCGAGGGAGAGCTTTCCGTGGATATGCCGCAGGTGCGGGAGGCGGCCGAGCCGTTCGTCTCAAGGCTGTTCCCGCGCGGCACGAAGCTGTTGCGCACAGAGCCGCTTAAGGCGATGGTGATCGGCGCGTTCGTCAGGGGCCTGTCGATGCGCGACATCGAGTCGCTGTGCGAGCAGGCCGGGCTGGGGAAGCTGTCGAAGTCGACCGCGTCGCGGATCTGCCAGGAGCTGCGCGAGCGCTTCGAGGCGTTCAAGCGCCGCGACCTCTACGACATCCAGCTGGCGGCGCTGTTCCTCGACGCGGTCTTCCTCTGCGTCCGTCCCGACGGGCCCAAGGAGGGGCGTGCTGGTCGCCTGGGGATTCACCGAAGCCGAGCGGGAGCGCGAGCGCGTCCGCCAGGCCTACTGGCAGGCGCTCGACGACGCGGTCAACGAGCGCGACGCAAAGCAGCGACTCGGGGCGCTCATCGACGAGCTCGACAAGGCCGGCTACACCGCTGCGGCCAAATGCCTGGCCGACGACCTCGACGCGCTCGTCGTGCAATGCGCTACCCGACCAGGCACCGCCGCAGATGGCGATCAACGAACCTGCTCGAAAGGTCGCTGGGTGAGGTCAAACGACGGACGAAGGTGATTGGCCGCTTCCCCGGCGAGACCAGCTGCCTCACGCTCGTCTGGGCCGTGCTCGACCCCTACATCACCCACGCCACCAACGGCATCAGGTTCACCCAACTCGAACGCCAACGCCTCAGGCGCATGAGACACGAAGGCAGCGAACAAACGAACTCCGAGGAGGTGACCGCCGCCTAGACTGACCACCACCGGGAACCTAGGCCAAGCCGAATTTACAGCGCCAAAGGGACGCCACCGCCACAGGCTCCGACGTCGCTCCTGCTCCCATGGGCAAGCGGCACTCTGCTTGCGAGTGGGCGGCGTTGCTGCACCTCCTGCATGCAGTACCGAGCGCCGGCTCGGCGGCGAAGCCTGCTTCTGCAGTCTGTTCTCTGTCGCTAGACTTAATTTTCCATGCAGATAGAATCTCTCCCTGAACGCTCGTCTGTCGTTCAGGACTACGCGAAGGCGATCTACTCCCTCGAGTGCCGCAGCGACGAGCCGGTCGGCAACAACCAGCTCGCCGAGCGGCTCGGCGTCCCGGCGGGCACGGCGTCCGCGATGGTCAAGCGCCTCGACGAGCTGGGGCTCGCCGAGCACACCCCCTATCACGGCGTGCGGCTCACCGCCGCCGGTCGCCGCGTGGCCCTTAGTACGCTGCGTCGCCACCGGCTGCTGGAGCTGTTCCTGACGGAGACCCTCGACCTGCCCTGGGATCGCGTGCACGAGCAGGCGGAGCTGCTCGAGCACTCGCTCTCCGACGAGCTCGAGGCGGCCATCGCGGAGCGGCTTGGCAACCCGACCCACGATCCGCACGGCGATCCGATCCCGTCGGCGGAGCTGGAGCTCGAGGAGCCGGACACGGTGAGCCTTGCCGAGCTCGAGCCGGGCGCCGAGGGCCGCTTCGTGCGCGTCTCGGACGCCAACCCCGCCGTCCTACGCCACTTGGGCGAACGCGGCGTGAAGCCCGGACAGTGGCTGCGCGTCGTCGAGCGCGAGCCCTTCGGCGGCTCGCTCGTCGTCCGCCTCGGCCGCCGTACCGACTCCCTCGGCCCCGAGATCGCCCGCAGCATGCGCGTGGAGCCGTCCGCGTGAGCGCGCCCGCAGAGCTCGAGCTCGGCCAAGAGGGCGCGGCCGTAGTGCCGCCGCCCGGCGTCGTCGTACCCCGGACGCGGCTCGAGCGGGTGCGCCGGCGTGGACGCATCCGCGCGGCGCTTCCGCTGCTCGGCCCCGCCTTCGTCGCCGCCGTCGCCTATGTCGATCCGGGCAACTTTGCGACCAACATCGGTGGCGGCGCGCGGTACGGCTTCCTGCTCGTGTGGGTGATCGTCGCCGCCAACCTGATGGCGATGCTCGTGCAGTACCTATCGGCGAAGATCGGCATCGCCAGCGGGCACACGCTGCCCGAGCTCTGCCGCCAGGCCTTCCCGCGCCCGGTCACCTGGGGCCTCTGGATCCAGGCCGAGGCGATCGCTGTCGCGACGGACCTGGCCGAGTTCGTCGGCGCCGCGATCGCACTCAACCTGCTGTTCGGAGTGCCGCCACTCGTCGCCGGCCTCATGACAGCCGCGGTGGCCTTCGCGATCCTCGCGCTCCAGACGCGCGGCCACCGGCGCTTCGAGCTCGCCATCGCCGGGCTGCTCGGGATCGTCTTCCTCGGCTTCGCCTACGACCTCAGCTTCGCCGGCGTCGACGCCGGCGGCCTCGCCGGAGGGCTGATCCCGGGCTTCGACGGCACGGACAGCGTGCTCTTGGCCGTCGGCATCTTCGGCGCCACGGTCATGCCTCACGTGGTCTACCTGCACTCGGCCCTCACGAACGATCGGATCCGGCCAGCCTCGGATGCCGAGCGGCGCCGACTGCTGCGCTTCCAGCGGCTCGACGTGGCGCTCGCGATGGGACTCGCCGGACTGATCAACCTGAGCATGCTCGTGGTCGCGGCCCAGCTCTTCCACGGCAACGGGCGGCCGCTCGTCGACACCCTCGAGGGGGCGCACTCGGAGCTCGGCGCGCTCGTCGGGGGCGGCGCCGCGCTCGCCTTCGCGGTCGCGCTGCTCGCGTCGGGCCTGTCGAGCTCGAGCGTCGGCACCTACGCGGGGCAGGTTGTGATGCAGGGCTTCATCCGGCGCCGCATCCCGCTCTTCATGCGCCGCGCGATCACGATGGCGCCTTCGCTCGTGGTGCTCGGAGTGGGGCTCGACCCAACCACGATGCTGGTGATCTCGCAGGTGATCCTGTCCTTCGGAATCCCGTTCGCACTCGTGCCGACGATCCTGCTCACGCGCCGGCGCGACCTGATGGGGTCGCTCGTGAACCGTCCCTACACGACCGCCGCGGCCAGCGCGGTGGCGGCGGTGATCATCTCGCTCAACGCCTTCCTGCTGTACGAGACGTTCTTCGGCTAAGCGGTAGAGCTACAGCACGCGAACGGACGATTCCGGCAGCGATATCTCAGCGGTGTAGCCCACGGTCGGCGTTGTGTGGTTTAGAAGCTGGCCAAGGCGAGGGCACGTTGGGCCTTGAGCGGACCTCTCGCTCCGGCGCGACGTAACCTGTAACAGTGAAGCTTCGGAAGTCCGTGTGGGGGTTGGTCGCCGCGGGCCTGGCCACCGGGTGTGGCGCCACCGGCCCAGTTGCGCCGCAGTTCAGGTCGGGAAGCCAGGCCCTACGCATAACCGACGTACGCCATGCCTACAGCGTCGCGCTGCCGGCGGGGTGGCATCGGGCGCGGCGCAACCTGACTCCCCAGCTGTTGGATCCCCGCGAGATTCTGTCGGTCGCCACCTACCCGCTCGGCTACCAGCGCCGGGCACGTTGTCGCATCCCGGGCTGTCCGACACCGGCGCTGAACGGATTTCGAGCGACCGACATCCTGATGTCCATCCAGGAGCGTGTGCACGCAAGGACGACCGAAGATGTCGCGATCGATCTAGAACGACGGCAGGCGGGCCTCGAAGCCGGACCGGGCAGGTGCACGCGCGGTCGAGTCGCCTGGTACGCCTTCGAAGCCTTCGCCGAAGCAGGCCGCAGCCTCTACGTATTGGTGGTCGTGGGCAAGCGCGCTCCCGCGAGGGCGCGGGCCGACCTGAAGCGACTGCTGGGTTCGCTGCGCTTCGGCCCGCGCGACGGAGCCGCTCGCTTCCGCAAAGCGGTCGCGTAGCGCGCGAAACCACACGCGACGCGCGCCGCCGCCGGCTCCTGACGGAGATCCTGCGGCCGGCCTTTTCCGCGAAAGGCAAGATCTCAACAGCGCGGCGGTCGCTCCCGCAAATCGTGCAAAGGTGGCATGAATTGGGGCCTCGTCCGCTCGGCGCGAGAGACTCGCGCGGATTGGTAGCTGCGGAGCTTTAGAGGAGGCCCCTGTGGCGATCGTAGCCGCGTTTGATGTGCATCGAGCGCAGATCACTTTCGACGCTTGGACGGTCGGACTGGCGAGGTTCGGCGTGGCCGGATTGGCGCGACGCCGGAGGGTGTTCGCGAGTGGGTTGGGCGCCTTGCCGGCGAGCAGATTGATGTCGCTGTCGAGGCGTGCACGCGCTGGCTGTTCGTTTGCGAGGCGCTCGCCGAGGTGGGCGCTGTTGCGCATCTCCGGAGCCGGTCGAGACGCGCGCGCTGCGCGGCAAGAAGCGGCGCGCGAAGACCGACCGCGAGGACGCCCGCTGGCTGCGAGAGCTGCTCGCCGACGGTCGGCTGCCGGAGCCCTGGATCCCGCCGGCGCATGTGCTCGAGTGGCGCACCCGGACGCGTTTGCGCAAGCGGCTGGTCGACGAGCGCACGAGCTGGCTGCAGCGAGTCCAAGCGACGCTCTTTCACCACGACATCTCCAGCGTGCCTGACAAGTTGCTGAGCGCCAAGGGGGCGCGAGTTCCTGGCCGCGGTCGAGTTGCCCGGCGCCGCGCGCGAGCGGATCGAGGTGTCGCTCGCGATGATCGAAGCGCTCGACCGCCAGCTCGCCCCAATCGAGCAGCAGTCGCGCCAGCTCGCGCGCCGCCAGCCCGGTTGTCGGGCGCTGATGCGCCACTACGGAATCGGCGAGCTGACCGCCCCGACGATCCTCTGCGAGCTCGGCGATGTCAGCCTCGGCCCAAGCGCCGAGCACCCAGATAAGCCCAGGCATCCGCGGAACCAACGGCGCCAACCCCGAGCCCCGCCACCACTCGCCCCCACGACTTGACGGAGGCGCCAATTCAGATAAGCGCAAGCGGCGCCGTAGTCGTTGCTCGCCATCACGACCGGCAAGACGCGTCTAATCGTCGCCTCGAACGTTCGCGGACAAGCTTCATGTTCTCCTGCGACATTGCACAGTGGATGGCCGTTCAGCAGCCGAAGCACTGATCTGGCGAGTTGTTCGCGATGACGCTGTGAGTCAACGTCAGCGGCTTGTTCTGGATGAACAGGCCACCGCCCTGGAGCGCGATGCCTGGGCTTCCGCTCAGCGCGTTGCCGGTGACA
>JBKPME010000169.1:0-13005 GCA_046731915.1 Actinomycetota bacterium | reverse complement strand
CGACAGGGCCGTGCCGTCGCGCGGGCAGTAGGGGACGACGCGGTGGCCCTCGCTCAACAGCCCCTGGTCGAACACCTGCCGCAGCGACCACCAGACCGACTCGATGTACTCGTTCGTGAGCGTGTAGTAGGCGTCGTCGGTATCGATCCAGAAGCCGATCCGCTCGGTCAGCTCGTTCCACTCGTCGATGTAGCGGAGCACCGACTCACGGCAGCGGGCGTTGAACTCGGCGATCCCGAAGCGCTCGATGTCGTGCTTGTTGTGGAAGCCGAGCTCCTTCTCGATCTCGAGCTCGACGGGGAGGCCGTGGCAGTCCCAGCCCGCCTTGCGCGGCACGAAGTGGCCCTGCATGGTCTTGTAGCGCGGGAACACGTCCTTGAACACGCGGCTGAGAACGTGGTGCGAGCCGGGCCGGCCGTTGGCCGTGGGTGGCCCCTCGTAGAACACGAACGGCTGCGCGCCCTGGCGGCGCCGGATGGACTCGTGAAAGACGTCGCGCTCCCGCCAGCGCCCAAGCACGTGCTGCTCGAGCGCGGGGAAGGACTGTCCAGGGTCTACCGGCCTATAGCGAGCCACGAGCGATCGATTCTACGAGCGCCCGGGACACGTCCGGGCGGCGTCTTACGATCGCGGTCGAGATGTTTACCCTCGAGCTAGGCGACCCGCTCGCTCACCGCGCTCTGCAGGCGCTGCTCCGGGCGGAGGCCACGGTTCGCAAGCGCCTGGCGCTGGAGCTGGAGCGGGAGGGTGTCACCGCCGCAGGCTTCTCGGTGCTCGTGGTGCTCACAACCGCCGGCGGATCGCTCGAGCTGAAGACGCTCCGCCGCAGGCTGGGCTGGAGCAAGGCGAACGCCACCGAGGTCACCAGCACGCTCGCCTCGCGTGGCTTCGTGTCGAGGCGGCGCGACCCAAGCGATCGCCGCTTAGTGGTCGTGGGGCTCGAGGCAAGCGGCCGAGCGCTCGTCGAGCGGCTCTTCCCGGCTCACTCGGAGCGCGTCACCGCCGCGTTCGGAAACCTGGACGAGTCCGAGAAGCGCACCTTCTCGGAGCTCTGCCGGAAGCTGGCGGCGTAGCGCCGCGGGCGGTGGCGGCGGCGGCTAGGCCGACGTGCGAGCCGCCAGGCTGATCCGGGCGCTCGTGGCGGCCTCGGGCTCCGGCACCACGACGACCTGCTCGATGCGGCCGCTGTCCACGTAGCCTTTGAGCCGCTCGGCCGCTTCCACCGGCATCGAGCCGAGCGAGGGGATCCCGTGGTCGCCCGTGACGGGCATTGCCTCGCGGTACTCGAACACCGGGGCGGCGGAGCCGACCTGGCGCACCGTGTAGACGAGCCGGCCCACGACCTCGAGCGTCGCCTCGCCGCCGCAGAACACGAAGGCCACCGGGTCGAGCGCGCGAATCGCCCGCACCACGCGCTCGGGGGGAAGGTCGAAAGCGAGCAGCAGCGTCCTGAACCCGGCCCGGCGCAGACCCAGCTCGAGCGCCTGCACGTGCAGCGACTCCACGTCGAGCCGCGGGCTCGAGTCGAATAGGAGCACGCCCTGCGGGCGGCTCGCCGGCGGCACCACACGTCGCGAGGCGTGCAGCCAGCCCGTCGCCCAACGGAGCGCGAGCTCGCGCTCGGCATCGCGGCCATCGCGGTCCTCGGCCTGCTCGAGCGCCGGGAGGAGCACCTCCTCGACCGTGCGCTCGACCGAGCGGACGGCGAGGCTCTCCTCCATGATGCGGTCGGCGAGCTGCTCGTCGAAGTGGTCGAAAGCGTCGAGTAGCCGGCTCGGCGAACTCGGCCCCTCGCCGCGCTGGCGCGCAAGCTCGATGGCGGAGGAGATGTTGTGCGTCTCGAGCAGCGCGCGGCGGAGCGACTCGAGCTCGGCAAGGTCGTACTGACGGTGGCCGCCCTGAGTCCGGCGCGGCTTCGGATAGCCGAAGCGACGCTCCCACGAGCGCAGCGTGTTGGGGCTCACTCCCAACAGCTCTGCTGCCGCGTTGGTCCGAATCCCGCTCAAGTTGCCTCCGTCTCGGGTGATCGCAGAAGTGTTCCGCCATTACTTTCCACGTCAGGCTTCTCTCTTGGGCCTGGCGTGCGCCCTTGCACAGGTTTTCGGCGATGACGTGAGCAACTTGAGGCAAGTTTCTGCCTCCTCGTCACATGTTGCGCAACTCGTGCAGTCGTTCTTGCACAGGCATGGACACCAGCCGTGCGCACGCGGCACCGCCGCGTGCTTCGGCAAACGGCCGGTCGATGGCTGTTGCGCTACCGGATATCGAGCGTGCGCACTGGGCACCGCCCAGTGCTTCGCGAACGTCAGCGGCGGCCGAACTCGCTCGGCTCGACCGTGAGGAGGGCTGCGCGCGGCGGCCCGCAGGTAGCGATCCGCGCGGCCATCGTGCCCACCGGCCCGGCTGCCTGGGCCGGGTTCAGCAACCGCACCGGCATCACGGTGGCGTCGCACGGCCGCTGGGCCGCGACCGCCGTCTTGCGGGCGAGCTGATCGTCACCGAGCGGGCTGGTAACGAGGTCCAGAAGCCCAGCCCCAACCAGGGTCTTCTCGCTGCCAAAGTAGCGCTCGCCGGCCTCGCTCACGGCGCTCACGCGGAGCTCGAAGTCCAGGATCAGGAAGGCGGCCGCCTCGCCGGGAAGGGCGTCTCGCGAGCAGCTGAGGACCATGCCCATGCCGCAGCGGTTGCAGACCCGCTTCCGAAGCTCGGGCCGACCCGGCGGATCCTCCGCCGGATGGCCGCAGCGCGAGCAGAAGCGAATCGGCTTGGGCCGTCCTTGCCCGATCGGCGCCCAAGACCGATCAATCCGAATGAGAGCCGTCACGCTCGGCGATTGCAACACGGAAGCCCAGCCCCCGCCGGGGATGGCGAAGGAATGCAATGGTTCGGGGGCGAATATTGTGCGAAGTCCGCGTCGGTACCCCAAGCCCGCGCCGGTACCCTGTGATTGGCAGCTACCGAGGAGAAAGATTGGCGGTTCAGCAGGAGCTCTGGGGGTCCGAGACCACGAAGGCGAACGAGAACTTTCAGGTGTCCGGCGAGCGCGTTCCGACGCCCGTCGTTCGCTGGCTCGGCCGCATCAAGGCCGAGGCCGCGCGGGTCAATGCCGAGCTCGGGCTACTCGACGGCGACATCGCCGAGCGCATCGCGAGCGCCGGCGACGAGGTGGCCGCCGGGCACCACGACGACCAGTTCCCGATTGACGTCTTCCAGACTGGCTCGGGCACGTCGTCGAACATGAACGCCAACGAGGTGATCGCAAACCTCGCCGGCGAGGGCGTCCACCCGAACGACCACGTGAACATGGGGCAGTCGTCGAACGACGTCTTCCCGTCCGCCGTCCATCTCGCCGCCGTGGACACGGTCGAGCGCGAGCTGCTGCCGGCCCTCCAGGACCTCGCCTCCGCTCTCGCGCGCAAGGCGGACGAGTTCGCCGACCTGGTCAAGGCGGGCCGCACGCACATGATGGACGCGGTCCCGGTGACGCTCGGCCAGGAGTTCGGGGGGTACGCCGCGCAGATCCAGCTCGGCCATGACCGCCTGCGCGATGCCCTCGGCCGCGCCTCGCAGATTCCGCTGGGCGGCACCGCGACCGGCACCGGGCTGAACACGCACCCGGAGTTCGGGGCGCGTGTGCTCTCCCGCCTCGGCCTCGGCCAGCCCCCGCTTGACCGTTTCGAGGCTCAGGCCAGTAGGGACGGCCTGGTGGAGTTGCACGGGGCACTGAAGGGTGTCGCCGTCTCGCTCACGAAGATCGCCCAGGACCTCGTCCTGATGGGCTCGGGGCCGCGCACCGGGTTCGGCGAGCTTCAGCTCCCTGAGCTCCAGAAGGGCTCGTCGATCATGCCGGGCAAGGTGAACCCGGTGATCCCGGAGGTCGTGCTCCAGGTGGCTGCGCAGGTGATCGGGAACGACACCGCTGTCACCGTCGCCGGGACCCAGGGCAATTTCGAGCTGAACGTGCGGGTCCCGATGATGGCCCGCAATGTCTTCGACTCGCTCACGTTGCTCACCTCAGCAAGCCGGCTGCTGGCCGAGAGGTGCGTGGACGGCCTGGTCGCGAACGAGGAGAACCTGCGGCTCAACGCGGAGTCGACGCCTGCGATCGCCACGGCCCTGAACCCCTACATCGGCTACGACCTGGGTACCGAGATCGTCCAGGAGGCGGTGAAGTCGGCCCGGACGATCCGCGAGGTGGCGCTCGAGAAGGGCGTCGACGAGGACACGCTGGACAAGGCGCTCGATCTGCACGCGATGGCGCGCGGGTCGGATTCGTCCGGCTCGGCGTAGCGGGCGCGGAGCTCCGGCGAACGACAACACCGCGGCGTCCCCTTCGGGACCGTCCTTGATGGGGCATCGCATCGGTGTCTTAGACAGGACAGTCCGGCCCGAAACGGCCGCTTGTTAGCGAGCGCGTGTCAGGTTGCTCGCCTTGCAGGCGTCTAGCGGTGCCTTCCTGTAACGGACGAGCGGCTTCCGGATCGGGCACTCCCGCGCGGCGACGCCGCCTCCGGTGCTGCGGTGGCCGCCCGTGCCTACACCCTTACCGCCGCCGTTCCCCGCGCCGACGCCACCGCCCGCCTCGGCACGACTCGCCTGCGTCGCCACCGCCGTCAGCAGGTACGGCACCGGGTCGATCGGCACCGCGTTTCGGCGCAGCTCGAGGTGGAGGTGGGGGCCGGTCGCGTGGCCGGTCGCGCCGACATAGCCGATCCGCGTGCCGCCGACCACGTGCTCACCCACCCACGTGGTGATGATCGACAGGTGCGCGTACCACGTGGTGTAGCCGAGGCGGTGACGGATCACGACCAGGTTGCCGTAGCCGCCGCTGTTCCAACCCGCGAACTCGGTTACGCCCACGCCGGCGGCGCCAACGCGCGTGCCCGCCGGGACCGGAAAGTCGATGCCCGTGTGGGTGCGCTTGCCCTCGCGCGGCGCGCCGAAGCGGTCTCCGATCGGACCCGGCACCGGCCGGAGCAGCCGCACCGGCCCAATCGCCACCGGCGACGTTCCCGGCGTGCCCCTCGATGCCGTCCCACGCCGCAACGCCGAGATCGTCTGCGGCCCGGCCTGTCCGTCAGCCGCCAGCCCGAACGCGCTCTGGAAGTTCCGGAGCGCCGTGTCGGTCATCGCCCCGAACA
Organism: Actinomycetota bacterium; assembly: GCA_046731915.1. Taxonomy (GTDB): domain Bacteria; phylum Actinomycetota; class Thermoleophilia; order Solirubrobacterales; family Thermoleophilaceae; genus JACVRW01. The sequence continues at coordinate 7,864 of JBKPME010000169.1, read as the reverse complement.
CCGCGTCGATCCCCCCCGGCGGATAGCCGCGCCGGGCGAGGATGTACTGCATGGCGGCAACGTCCCAGCCGCGGTCGCCGCGTTTCATCGTCCGGCTCCCGAACGCCGGCCGCCCGCGCTTGCCGAACGCCGAGCGCGTCTGCGGGCCGACGATTCCGTCCACGAACAGGCCCCTCCGCCTCTGGAAGGTGACGATGGCGGTCTTGGTCAGCGGCCCGCGAACACCGTCAACGGTCGCGTTGTAGAGACCGAGCCGCTTCAGCGCAACCTGCACCGCCGCGACCTTGGGGCCGGCAGCTGCAGGGGCGGAAAAGACGAGCACACATCCAAGCGCCAGTGCGATCCCACCGGAAAAGACCCTGGTGGAGGGCACGCCCTCATGCTGGGGACGAGGTCGGACGGACGCAAGGCCTGAAAAGGATCCTGCGCTGTCAGACGCGCAAAAGGGGTCAGACCCCCTTGAGGGTTGGCTGAGGGTTAGAGGTTCACGGCCACGTACTTCGTCTCGAGGAACTCCTCGAGGCCCTCCTTGCCGCCCTCGCGGCCGATTCCGCTCTGCTTCACGCCTCCGAAGGGAGCGCCGGCGTTCGAGACCATCCCCTGGTTCAGGCCGACCATTCCGGTCTCGAGACCCTCGCAGACGCGGATCGCGCGCTTGATGTCGCGGGTGAAGACGTACGCCACCAGGCCGTACTCGGTGTCGTTGGCGCGGGCGATCGCCTCCTCCTCGGACTCGAACCCGCCCACGGGCGCCACTGGGCCGAAGATCTCCTCGTGGAACACGCGGGCGTCGTCTGGCACGTCGCCCAGCACCGTCGGCTCGATGAAGTAGCCGCGTCCGTCGGGGATCTCTCCGCCCACGACCTTCGACGCGCCCTTCGAGAGCGCGTCCTCGATCAGCTCGCTCACCTTCTCGCGCGACGGCTCGTCGATCAGCGGCCCGACCTTGACGTCCTCCTCGGTGCCGCGCCCGATCTTCAGCGAGCCCATCTTGCCCGCGAGCCGGTTCGTGAACTCCTCGCGCACGGACTCCGCCACGTGGAAGCGGTTTGCCGACGTGCAGGCCTCGCCGATGTTGCGCATTTTCGCCAGCAACGCGCCGTCCACCGCGGCGTCCAGGTCGGCATCGTCGAAGATCAGGAAGGGCGCGTTCCCGCCGAGCTCCATCGACACGTTCAGCACATTGTTCGCCGAGGCCTCGATCAGCGAGCGGCCCACCTCGGTGGAGCCCGTGAACGACAGCTTCCGCAGCCGTCCGTCCTGGATGAGCGGTCCGGTCGTCTTACCCGACGACGAGGTGGTGAGGATGTTCACCACGCCGCCGGGAAGCCCGGCCTCCTCGAGGATCTGCGCCAGCGCCAGCATCGACAGCGGCGTCTGCTGAGCCGGCTTCACCACGCTCGCGCAGCCGGCGGCGATCGCGGGGCCGAGCTTCCGCGTGCCCATGGCCATGGGGAAGTTCCAAGGCGTGATCATCAGCGTCGCGCCCACGGGCTGCTTCATCACGAGCACCCGGCTCGTGCCGTTGGCGAACTGCTTGTAGTTCCCGTCGATGCGGAGCGCCTCGCCAGAGAACCAGCGGAAGAAGTCGGCCGCGTAGATGATCTCCGCCTTCGACTCCGCCACCGGCTTACCCATCTCGAGGGTCATCAGCGTGGCGTGGTCGTCGGCGCGCTCCACCAGCATCTCGAACGCGTGCCAGAGCACGCCGGCACGATCGTTCGGGGGCGAGGCGCCCCACTCCTTCTGCGCCTCGACGGCCGCGTCGAGGGCGGCCATCGCGTCCTCGGGCGTGCCGTCGGCCACCTCGCGGAGCGGCTCCTCGGTGGCGGGGTCAATCACCTCGAGGGTGCCGCCCCCGCTCGCGTCGCGCCACTCACCCCCGATGTAGAGCTTGTTCTGGACCTGCTCGACGACGCGCTGTTCCTCGGTGGCGATGCTCATGTTCTCCTCCGTACCTGTTGCCACGGAGGCTAACCACTCAGCGCTGCGGTCTGGGGCCGTCGCGGCGCGAGCAGGATCACCCGCTTCGAGCCGCTCGCCGCGCCGAGCTTGGCCGCCGCGGAGACAAGGAGCCGCCTGGAGGCCTTCAGCACTCAGCCCGCGGCGAGTCACCCTCATCCGCACGCGCACGCGACCACCCGCACCGACGGTGAACGGTCGCTGCGCCATGACCAGCCTCCGCCTGCCCGACGGCAGGGCGACCACCCGCACCGTCCGGAGCGTGATCCGACCCGCCCTGTTCGGCGTGCCCCCGAACCTCAAGGGTGAGAAAACCCCTCCGTCCCACCCGCACCCGGGACGCCAGAAGCGAGAGGTCGAGCGAATCGGCGCCGCCTGCCTGGCCGCAGGGGCGGCGCGCCAGCGGATTCAGGTGGCGACGGTCTCGGCGCCCAGCTCCTCGCTGATCGCCACGTCAATCGAGTAGTCCATCGGCAGCACGATCAGCGAGGGCACGTCGAGCGTCAGCGCGTCGCGAAGGCGCTCGCCGAAGCCCTCCGCGGAATCGCAGCGCCACGCCGGCATGCCGAAGCCCTCAGCGAGCTTCACGAAGTCGGGGTTCGCGAAGTCGGTACCGAAGTGGCGGCCGAACTTCTTGTCCTGCTTCCAGACGATCGAGCCATACTGGCCGTTCTCCCAGATCACGTTCACGAACGGCGTGCCGATCCGCACTGCCGTCTCGAGCTCCTGGCAATTCATGAGGAAGCCGCCGTCCCCGTTCACCGTCACGACCTTGCGGTCCGGATGCACGAGCTTTGCGGCGACCGCCGCCGGCACGGCGAAGCCCATGCCGGCCAGCCCGTTCGCGATCAGCACCGTGTTCGGCTCGTAGGCCGGGAACATGCGGCCGATCCAGAGCTTGTGGAGGCCGACATCCGAGATGAGGACGTCGTCATGGCCGAGCGCCTGGCGGATCTCCCAGAGCGCACGGGGGGGCTGCACCGGGAAGGCGTCGTCGTCCTTCGCCTGCTCGAAGCGGCCGAGCACGACGTCGCGCAGCCGCTGCGAGCCGCCCTGGTGGGGCACGTGGCGGCACTCCTCTCCCAGCCGGCTGAGGACGTTGTAGATGTCGCCGATTAGCTCGACCTCCGGCATGAAGAAGGCGTCCGTCTCGGCCGGCACCGAGTCGATGCAGATCACCTTCTTGTCGCGGCCGGGATTCCAGTGCTCCGGCGAGTGCTCCACGAGGTCGTAGCCGATGGCGAGCACCACGTCGGCCTCGTCGAAGCCGGCCATGCTGTAGTCGCCCGACTGCAGCCCGACCGCGCCCAGCGACTTCGGGTTCTCGGGCGGCAAAAGGCCCTTTCCCATGAAGGTCTCGGCGACCGGGATCCCGGTGGCGCGCACGAACTCGCGTAGTGCCGGCGCCGCCTTCGCCCGGATCACTCCGTTGCCCGCCAGCGCGACGGGCCGCACCGCGCCGCGCACGATCTCGGCTGCCCGCAGCAGTTCGCGAGCCGCCGGCTCCGGCTGGACCGAGCGCCGCCGCGGCAGCGGCTCGGCGTCCACCTCCGAGGCCATCACGTCCTCGGGCAGCTCGATGTGCGTGGCTCCCGGCTTCTCTGTCTCAGCGACCTTGAAGGCCTTGCGAACGACCTCGGGGATGATCGCCGGGTCGGCCACGCGCGCGTTCCACTTCGTGATCGGCCGCATCACCCGAGGGAGGTCGATGTACTGGTGCGACTCCTTGTGCATCCGCTCGAGGTCGCCTTGGCCGGTGAGGGCCACGAGCGGCGCGCGGTCGAGATAGGCGTCGGCGACCGCGGTGACGAGGTTCAGCGCACCGGGGCCGAGCGTGCCGAGGCAGACGCCCGCACGGCCCGTCAGCCGCCCCCATACGTCCGCCATGTATGCGCCGCCCTGCTCGTGCCGGACGGGGACGAACTCGATCGACGACCGCGACAGTGAGTCATTCAGGTCGAGCGTCTCCTCGCCCGGGATGCCGAAGACGTGCTTCACGCCCTCGGCCTCGAGGCACTCAACGAAGACGTCGCTGGCTTTCCGCTTGGCCACGGGCTCGTGACTGTAACGTCACGGTCGTGGCACCCGTGGCGCGCTACGCGAAGAGCGGAGACCTCCACATCGCGTACGTGGTCGAGGGCGACGGGCCCACCGACCTCGTCTGGATACCGCCGTGGATCTCGCAGGTCGAGTACCTCTGGTCCGAGCCTGCGCTCGAGCGCGTGATGGCGCGCCTCACGCAGTTCGCGCGGGTGATCACGTTCGACAGGCGCGGCTCCGGGCTCTCGGACCCATTCTTTGGAGCGCCAACACTCGAGGAGCAGATGGACGACGTGCTCGCGGTGATGGACGCCGCGGGGTCGGAGAACGCCGCGATCTGCGGGACGCTCGAGGGCGGGCCGATGGCCGCGCTGTTCGCCGCGACCTTCCCGGAGCGAACCGATGCGCTCGTTCTGTACGCGACGTTCGCCCGCGCCACATGGGCGCCCGACTACGAGTGGGCCTGGCCCGCGGAGGTTCGTGAGCAGAACATGCAGGTCGGGATCGACCGCTGGGGCGAGGGATACGTGGCGAGCGGTGTCGCCCCGAGCCGGATGGGCGATCCCGCGTTCATGGAATGGGCCGCCCGGCTGGAGCGTCTTGCTGCGAGCCCGTCGGTGATCAAGCGGATCTTCGACCTGATCGGCGAATTCGACGTCCGCGACGTGCTGCCCTCGATCCGCGTTCCGACGCTCGTAATGCACCGCACCGGCGACACCTTCATCAAGGTCGAGCACTCACGCTACATCGCCTCCAAGATCCCGGGCGCGCGCTACCTCGAGCTCGAGGGCGAAGAGAACATGTTCGCGCTGGGCGACTCGGAGGCGCTGATCGGCGAGATGGAGGAGTTCCTCACGGGGACCCGCCACGAACACGAGCCGGATCGGATGCTCGCAACAGTGCTGTTCACGGACATCTGCGACTCCACTCAGCGCGCGGCGGAGATGGGCGACCGCGGCTGGCGCTTCCTGCTCGAGCGCCACGACGCGCTCTTTCGCCAAGCGCTCGGGCGCCATCGCGGCAGGGAGGTGAAACGCACGGGTGACGGCTTCCTGGCCACCTTCGACGGCCCCGCGCGCGCGATCCGCTGCGCCGCCTCCGTCGCCGAGGCGATGGGCTCGCTCGGCCTCCAGATCCGCGCGGGCCTCCACACCGGCGAGCTCGAGGTTATGGACGGGGACCTGGGCGGCCTGGCGGTTCACATCGCATCGCGCGTCATGAGCCACGCGGGGCCGAACGAGGTGCTCGTATCGGGCACGGTGAAGGACCTCGTGGTGGGATCCGGCATCGATTTCGAGGCCCGGGGCGAGACGGAGCTTCGCGGCGTGCCCGGCGAGTGGCGCCTGTACGCGGTGGGCTAAAGGAGGGGGCCGGAGTTCCGACCGCTACCTTGAACTTCTAGCCGAGTTCAGGGACCCATGCGCCGCGCCCTCCTCCTGACAGTCCTCGCCCTCTGTCTCGCCGTGCCGGCCGGGGGCGACGCCGCCGTGCGCCATGTGATCCGCGGCGCCGGCTTCGGTCACGGAATCGGCATGAGCCAATACGGGGCGTACGGCTACGCGCTCCAAGGCGCCAAGTACTCGGGGATCCTGGCGCACTACTACAAGGGCACACGCCTCTCGACGGCGCCGAGCCGGCCGGTTCGGGTCCTGCTGCAGCCCGTCGACCCCTATATCCGCGTGCGCGGCGCCACCTCGGTCGGCGGCCGGGCGCTGAAACCGGGGGTCATGTACATCGCCAAGCGCGGCGGCGGCGGCATCGTGGTCACGAACTCGCGCGGGAAGCGAGTGGGCCGCTTCGGCTCCGTGATCAACTTCACGAGCGCCGACCCGATGCGCCTCATGGGGCCGGCGCTGAACTCGGTGAACGACGGCATCTACCGCGGCTCGATCGAGGTCAGCGTGGACGGACTGGGTGTCACGGCCATCAACGAGGTCGACATGGACAGCTATCTGCGGGGGGTCGTGGCCGGGGAGATGCCGAGCAGCTGGCCGCTCGAGGCGCTGAAGGTGCAGGCGGTGGCAGCGCGGACCTACGCGCTCGCCACGCGCAAGACCTCCGGTGCGTTCGACCAATACCCGGACACGCGCTCCCAGGTCTATCGCGGCGTGACCGGCGAGAGCGTGCGGAGCGACGCCGCCGTGAGCCAGACGGCGGGGCGGATCGTCACCTATGCGGGCGAGCCGGCGGTGACCTACTACTTCTCGACCTCGGGCGGCTACACGGAGAACGTGGAGTTCTCGTTCGTCGGGTCGCTGTCGAAGCCGTGGCTCGTGGGCGTGCCGGATCCGTACGACACGCAGTCGCCCTATCACCGCTGGACCGTCCGCTTCTCGGAGGCAACCCTCGACCGCGCGCTCCGCGCACCCGGCGCCTTCAAGCGGCTGAAGGTGCTCCAGCGGGGCGTCTCGCCGCGCGTGGTGCGCGCCAGGGTGATCGGCACGCGCGGGACGCGGACAGTGACAGGGCCGCAGGTACGCGCCGCGCTTGGGCTCCGCGACACATGGTTCACGGACTACCGGGTGGAGAGCTCGGCGGGCAGCGCGAGCGCCGCCAACTCGGCCGGCCGCGCCTGGTCGGGGAGTGCGGCGAGCTGGCTGCCGCACCCCCCCGCGCGGCTGCTTGCCGGACAGTTCCAGCCGGTGCCACATGCACAGCTTCTGCGGGTCGAGCGGCGCCATAACGGCCGCTTCGAGGGCATCGCACGAGCACGCACATCACGCTCCGGGCGCTACCGCGTAGCACTCAGGCGCGCCGGTGTGTACCGCGTGCGTTACGGCGCGGTGAAGGGTCCGCCCGTTCGAGTGCGCTGAGGCGGCCTCACCTGGGTTAGGCGTTTATCTTGCGATTTCGCAAGGAAAAACGCCTCACCCGCTAGGAGCGTGCGGGGCCCGGTCTGGGGCGGGCCCTTACGTCCGCGCGGCCGCGATGCCGCGCACCAGCTCCACGATCTCCTTCGGCGCCTTGTCCGTCGAGCCGGCGTCGAAGGGCGGTTGGGGGTCGTACTCGATGCCGAGCTGGATCGCCTGGGCCACCTCCGTGCCGGCGATCTTCGCGGCGAGCACGAGGCCCATGTCGATGCCCGAGGACACGCCCGCGGCCGTGATCACCTTTCCATGCTCAACGACGCGGCGGCCGGTTGGGCGCGCTCCGTAGCGCTCGAGGTTGGGCATGTCGAGCCAATGCGTGGTCGCCTCGAAGCCGTCCAGGACCCCCGCCGCCCCGAGCAGCAGCGAGCCGGTGCAGACCGAGGTCGTCCACTCCGAAGTCTTGTGTACCCGGCGGATCCAGCCGACCAGCCGCTCATCGTCGAGGAAGGCCTGGGTCCCGGTCCCACCGGGAACGACCACGATCTCGGGGTCTGGAAGGTCCTCGAAGGCGGCTGCGGCCTCGATGCCCAGCATGCCGTTGTCGGTCCTCACCACGCCCGGCTCGTGCGCGAGCCAGGCGACGCTCGCGCCCGGCAGGCGCGAGAGCACCTCGTATGGGCCCACGGCGTCGAGGGCGGTGAAGCGGTCGTAGAGCGGGATGGCGATCCTCATGCTGCCTGCCTCCGGAATCGGGTTCTGTAGTCGATCGGGCTCACACAGACCTGGCGCCGGAACGCGCGGCGCATCGTCTCGACCGTGCCGAAGCCGGCCTGATGGGCGATCGTCTCGACGGGCAGGTCGCCGGTCTCGAGAGCGATGCGGGCGCGCTCGACGCGCGCGCTCTCCACGTAGGCGCCTGGCGTCTTGCCGGTCTCGCGGCGGAACGCGCGCGCGAAGTTTCGCTCGCTCATACAGGCCTGGCGAGCCAGGGCCGGCACCGTGAGGTCCTCGTCGAGGTGGTCCGGGATCCACGTTTGGAGCTCGCGCAGGGG
>JBKPME010000168.1:0-7101 GCA_046731915.1 Actinomycetota bacterium | reverse complement strand
GAGCGCCGCCGGGCGCCGGGCCTCGCCGCGCACGGCCTCGGAGACCGAGCCCGCGGCGCGCAGGAGGTCCTCCTCCTCGAGGCCGTCGACATGGCCGTAGTAGGTCGACTCGCGCTGCACGACGCGCACGCATGCGCCGCGCTCGCGACCGCCCTGCGGGCGCTCGACGCGGCCGTCGTCGAGCGATATCGCGAAGCTGCGGCGAGCCTCCGTGTAGAGCTCCGCCATGTCCCCGCCGCGAGCCAGCGCGCGCTCGAGCACGCGCGCCGCCAAATCTGGATCGACGAGCGTCACTCGCGCTCCGAGACCTGGTTCAGCATCTCATCGGCCAGCTCCATGATCCGCTCGTGGCCGCGCGCCTCGGGCTGCACCAGACGCGCGTATCCGGCGGGGTCGTAGACGAGCACGCGCGGCTCGCGCTCGCGCTGCATGCGGCGCACGGTCGCGGCCATGCCCTCCGCGAGCCCGGCCGCCCGCGAGAGCGGTCCCTTGCGCTTCTCCTTCACTCCGGGCCCAGCTCCGGCATCGGCAGCTCCTCCGCGGCGTGCTCCTCGGTGTCGGGACCCGGCGTCCGTTCCTCCGCCGAGACCGACCGCCTGATCGCCGGGCCGCCCTCGAGCTCGCCGAGCACCGCGCGCAGGTCGTACAGCATCAGCGACGCGAGGGCTCCGCGCTTCGCGACAGCGACAAGCGTCCAGCGCGGCGTCCGCGAGGCGAATACGGCCCCACCCGGCACCTGCACCTCCACCTGCTCGGCCGGCTCCGCGTCCCAGTCGCGCGTCGCGCGGTCCACCTCCTCGAACAGCTTGCGGGCCAGCTCGCCGAGGACGGAAGCGTTGTCGTGGTTTTCGTCGCTTGCCCCGGCCAGCGAGCCCGCGGCGTCGAGCAGGACGGCGGCACGCACGTCGGCGGACAACCCGCGGAGACGCTCCGCGGCGCGCTCCGGGGTGAGCGTGTCGGCCATCGTCGTCAGAATAGCCGCGTGCCCCTTGCGCGAATCTCGTGGCTCGTGACGGTCGGGATCTGCGTGATCGCCGCGCTGCTCCTCCTCCTGGAGGGTTATTTCGGCTACTCGGGCGTCGTCCTCGCGGTCGGCGCGGCGGCTGCCGTGAACCTGCTCTAGCTCGCTTCCGCGCCCATTGGCTCGGTGTGCACTATCACGTCGGCGAGCTCCGGACAGCGCTCGCGCACGGCCTCCTCGATCGCCCCGGCATGCCGGTGTGCCGAGGGCAGTGGCTGCTCGCCTGGCAGGCTCACGGTCACGAGCGCGACGCGGCCCTGCTCGCCGTCGCGGAACGCGACCTCGAGCGGCGCCGACCCGGTGTAGCGCCTCACGGCCGACTCGATCGCGGCCCGCTCTGCGGCGGTGTCGTCGCTCGTCGGCGCGCTCGCCCAGTCGGTTCGCGCGAGCGGCTCGATGTGCGTATAGACCGTCCCCAGCTCCGGCACCTCCGCGCGAACGCGCTGCTCGAGGCGCTCGACCGCGTTGTGCGCATCGCCGAGCGACAGGTCGCGCGGCAGCTTCACGTGCAGCGAGAGCTCGTAGCCCTCCGGCAGCCTCGTGACGCGGACGTTGTGTACCTCGCGCACCTCGGGAATCGAGCCCGCGGCCGCGGTGGCGCGCTCGCGGATTCCGCCCTCGGCCTCGGCCGGCTCGACGTGAACGACCACGTCGGCCCCGCCAAGCGCGCGCTCCACCACGTCCTCGATGCTGTCCGCGACCGTGTGCGCCTGGGTGACCCCGGTGTCCATCGGCACGCCCACGACGAGGTCGACGAAGTGGCGGCCGCCCGCCTGGCGTACGCGCACGCGCCGAACCTCGACGTTCTCATTCGCCTGCGCCAGGGCAGCGCGGATGCGGTCGTCCGCCTCGGCGACGGTCCGGTCCATCAGCACGTCGATCGACTGCGTCGCCAGGCGCAGCGCGGCCAGCACCACGAGCACCGCCACGAACAGCGCGGCCGCCGCGTCGGCCCACGGGTGGCCGGCGCGGACGAGCAGGAGGCCCACCAGCACCGCGACCGACCCGGCGAGGTCGGAGGTGAAGTGAAGCGCGTTGGCCGCCAGCGCCGCGGAGCCATAGCGGCGCGAGGTGCGGAAGCTCGTGATCGCGCGCGCGGCGTCGACCGCGATCACCACGCAGAGCACGGTGAGCGCCCACCAGGTGACGTCGATGTCGTGGCCGCTGCCTCCCTCGATCAGCCGGCGCGTCGACTCGAACGCGATGAAGAGCGAGATGAGCAGCAGGAACGCGCTCTCCCCAAGTGCCGCCAGGTGCTCTGCCTTGCCGTGGCCGTAGTGGTGCTCGCGGTCCGGCGGCCGGATGGCGACACGCACCGCGAAGAAGGTGAGCAGCGCCGCCACGAGATCGGTGCCGGAGTGGACCGCCTCCGCAATGAAGGCGAGCGACCCGGTGGCGAGCCCCGTAACGAGCTTGATCGTGACCAGGAAGACGGCCGCAAGGACGCTGACCGTCGCGGTGCGCTGGCGCGCGCGGGCGCTCGCGGTCTCGTCCATCAGCGGCCTCTCCGCTGGCGCGCGGCACGCATCCGGCTCCCGCGGCGCCGGTCCTTGCGGCCGCCGAACAGCGCCTCGAGGGGCCCCGCCGGCCGGGCCGCATCCTCGGCGGCCACCAGCTTGCCCACGAGCGCACGAGCCGCGCGGCCGCGGTGGCTGATCGCGTCCTTCTCCTCCTCGGTCAGCTCCGCCATCGTGCGCTCGTCGTCTGGATAGTCGTCCGGGATGAAGGCGGGGTCGTAACCGAAGCCGCTCTTGCCGCGCGGCTCGGTGGCGAGCCGGCCCTCGCAGCGCCCGTGGACGAGCTCCTCGCGGCCGCCCGGCTCCACGTAGGCGAGCGCGCACACGTAGGCCACGCGGCGGTCGGCCTCCTCGGGAACCTCGAGCAGCAGCTTGGCGAGGTTCTCCTCGTCGGTGGCGCCCTCGCCGGCGTAGCGGGCCGACCACACCCCGGGCGCTCCGCCGAGCGCGGCCGCCTCGATGCCGGAGTCGTCCGCGATCGCCGGCCGACCGGTCTCCGCCGCCGCGACGCGCGCCTTCTTGAGGGCATTGTCGGCGAATGTGGTCCCGGTCTCGGGCGGCAGCTCGACGCCGGCGGGGAGCGGGTCGAGCTCGTACGGGCGCATCAGCGCGGAGAGCTCCCGCAGCTTGTGATCGTTGCGCGTGGAGAGAACCAGCCGCACGGCTCAGCCGGCCGCAGCCCCCGCCACCGCGTCCGCCTGGGCGGTGCGCAGCGCCGCGATCCCGTCGGCGGCGAGAGCGAGCAGCTCGTCGAGGGAGGCGCGCGAGAGCGGCGTGCGCTCCGCCGTGGCCTGCACCTCCACGAGCCCGCCGTCGCCGGTCATCACCACGTTGGCGTCGACCTCGGCGCGCGAGTCCTCGGAGTAGTCGAGGTCGAGCAGCGCGCGGCCGTCGACCATGCCGGTGGAGACGGCCGCCACCGACTGCGTTAGCGGCAGCGCCTCGAGCTTCCCGTCGGCCATCACGCGGCGCAGGGCGAGCTCGAGCGCCACATAGCCGCCTGTGATCGCCGCGCAGCGCGTGCCGCCGTCGGCCTCGAGCACGTCGCAGTCGATCCAGACCGTGCGCTCGCCGAGCGCCTCGAAGTCGACGATCCCCCGGAGCGAGCGCCCGATCAGGCGCTGGATCTCGACCGTGCGGCCGTCGGGCCGGCCCTTGGCGACGTCGCGCCGCTTGCGCTCGCCCGTCGACGCCGGGAGCATCGCGTACTCCGCGGTGACCCAGCCGCGCCCCTGGCCCTTCATCCAGCGCGGCACTTCCTCCTCCACGCTCGCCGTGCAGATGATCCGCGTACCGCCCGCCTCGATCAGAGCCGAGCCGGTCGCCGTGCGGATGAACCCCGGCGTGATGGCCACTTCGCGCAGCTCGTTTGGCGAGCGCCCGTCGTTGCGCGAGGCATCGCCTGCCGGAGCGCTGCCTGCGCCCGTGCTCATGCGGCCCTCCTCGACACGGCACCCACGGGCACCTGCTCGACATCGGCGATCGGCAGCTGCAGGAAGCGGGTACCGAGCCGGCGGAACTCCTCGGGCTCGCCCGTGGCGAGGAATCGGTAGCTGCCTCGGCGCTCCTCGTCCTGTGCGACCCCGGCCTGGCGCAACCTGAGCTCCACATCGGCCGCAATCGCCTCGCCCGACGAGACGATCGACACCCCACGCCCGAGCGCCCGCTGCAGCACCGGCCCGACGAGCGGGTAGTGCGTGCAGCCGAGGATCACGGTGTCGACGCCGGCCCGCCGCAGAGGGCGGCACAGGCCATCGACGCAGGCCACCACCCGCTCGTCGACCTCTCCCCCCTCCTGGATCAGCGGCGCGAGCTCCGCGGACGCGACCGCGTGCAGCTCGGCACCGGGCGCGGCCTCTGCGAGGGCGCGCGCGTAGGCGCCGCTCGCGACGGTGGCCGGCGTGGCGATGAGCCCGACGCGACCGCTCTCTGTCGCGGCTGCGGCGAGCCGCGACTCCGGTGTGACGACCCCGACGACCGGGACGCGCCCCTCGAGTTCCTCGCGGAGCGCGGGCAGCGCGGCCGCCGTGGCCGAGTTGCAGGCGACGACGAGCAGCTTGGCGCCCCGCTCGAGCAGGACGGCGGCGAGCTCGCGTGCGAAGCCGAGCAGCTCATCGGCGGAGCGGTCGCCGTAGGGGAAGCGAGCGGTATCGCCGAGGTAGAGGAAATCCTCGTGCGGGAGCGACACGAGGCACTCGTGCAGCACCGTGAGGCCGCCGACGCCGGAGTCGAAGACGGCGACGGGAAGCTCTCGCTCGGAACGCGTCACGGCGGGAATGGTCGCAGGCGAGCCGGAACGCGCGGCGCGCCCCGCTCGGTGTGCGCTCAGCCCTGCTCCCGGGCAAGCGCCTCGAAGTTCTCCCACAGCTCCGGCACGCCGGCGTGGGCGCGCGCCTCCAGCGCCGCCGCGGCGACGCGGTTCCAGGCGCCCGAGACCCAGAGCCAATCCAGGACGAGGTCGCGGTCGAGAAGGTCGTTCTTCACGAGCGTCCCGACGGTCTCGTGGAAAATCAGAACCGTCTGCACCTGGGGGTCGAGAGCCTCCGCCGACTCGGGGTCGAAGTCGTCGGCGAAGATCGTCCGGCTCGCCTCGGGCAGGCCGATCATCGACCCCCATTTCGCCAGCTCGACGATCAGGGTTGCGTCCTCGCGCTTGCCCGCCATACGCGCTCCTCCGTCGTTGCTTCGAGAAACGGACCCTTTCAGATCACGCTTTGGCAGAATCGGCACGGTGGCGACAAGCAAGTCTCCTTCTCAGCTGATCGACGCGAGAATCAAGGAGCTAGGCGACTGGCGCGGCGAGACGCTCAGCCGGCTTCGTACCTTGATCAAGGAAGCCGATCCCGAAGTCGTCGAGGAATGGAAATGGAGAGGGGTTCCGGTCTGGTACCACGACGGAATGGTTTGCACGGGCGAGACCTACAAGAACATCGTGAAGGTGACCTTCGCCAAAGGGGCGTCCCTGGACGATCCTTCGGGGCTCTTCAACTCCAGTCTTGACGGGAACACAAGGCGTGCCATCGACTTCCATGAGGGCGAGAAGATCGACGAGCAGGCGTTGAAGGCTCTCGTTCGCGCCGCCGTGACCCTGAACGAGTCCAAAGCCCAAAGCTGAACCCGTGGAGCGGTCGACGTGCGCTCGCGCGGCACAACGGATGTGTCGACCAGGACCACGACGTGGTGACGGCGCTCACCGCCTCTCAGGGCGGCCAGGTCTTCTCTCGAAGAGCTTCGGGACGAAGAAGGGCTTCGGTGATCCGATCACATGCTCGATCGTCGAGGACGGCGAGACCTTCCTCGTCACGGTGGCCAACGTTCCCTGAGGCGCCGGGCTGGTAGCCGACCACCTTCTCGACGCGGCGGCTCAGCTCGGCGCTCGTGATTGGCGGAGCGTAAACCGAGCGGGATACTGGGCGGGCGATGTCGCAGGACGTGCCAGGTATCGGGCGAAAGGACGCCGCCGCGTTCGCAGAGGCTTATGGACGCGCCTGGGAGCGTTGGGGCGTTACGGGATTTCTCGATCTGTTTAGCGACGAGGTCGTCTACGTCGCTCACGCCACGCAGGAAACGGTCGTGGGCAGAACGGCGCTCGCAGGCTACCTCCGAAAGGAGGCAGCTGAGCAAGGTGATGTGAACGTTCGCATGGGATCGCCAGTGATCGACGGCGATCGCGTGGCTGCCGAGTTTGGGTTACGGCGACGACTGGGAGTCGGAGGGCGACGATCGTTGGCTGCTTCGTCGCTCAGCTGTCGCCGGAAGGGCGCTGCGAGCACTTCCGCGAATACTGGTTCGACGTAGAGGGCCACACCAACCCGTACGAGGGCTGGGGCGAGTAGCGATATGAGAACGTGCAACCCGCGACGGCGGCGGCGGTGGCGAACGGGCCTGATGGCGGGCTGCCTGCTCGGAGCGGCGCCGGCGGGCGCGGCTACGGACCCCTGCCTCGCGGCCAACGGTGCGCGCGGGTCGCGCTGCGTCAGACCTGGATCGACATGGCCGCGATCGCAGTCACGGCCACCGCCGAGCTTCCGTCGCGGAGCGTGGCGGTGCCCCCGAAATCGCGCCAGCGCGAGCAGGTCGAAGTGCTGATGACGGCCGCCGTCGGCTGAGTTGCGAAGTCAGTCCGCCGTGACGTGGCGCGTCTGCTCGGTCGCGGCGCGCGTTTCGATCTGGCGCAAGGTGCGGGCGACCTGCTCGTCATGCCTCGCCGGCGCGGAGCGAGTGCAGCGGCGAACGCATCCGGCTGCCCCTCCTGGCCGTCTGCGGCACGGCGCACCAGCAGGCGGATGAAGCGGCTCCGGTCGACGTGGCCTCGAAGTGCGTCCAGCGCCGCCAAGTCGGCACCGCTGAACCGAATATTCAGCCGGTGCTGATCACGGAGCGCCACGACGCTCAGAGTAAGCCACGGACGCGGGCCCCCAGGTACGATCTAGCCGAAGGAGCTAAGGACCACAACCTTGAGGTCTTCTACGGTCGCGTTCTCGCTGCCGCCGCAGTTGTCGGCCACTTCCGCAGTCACGACATGAGGCTCGGCAGCGTCGGGCGGGAACATGTAACCAGAGA
>JBKPME010000167.1:0-19041 GCA_046731915.1 Actinomycetota bacterium | reverse complement strand
ACTCGTTGAACATCATGTCGCGCTCCGCCTCGCGGATGCGCTGGAGGATCACCTGCTTCGCGGTCTGGGCCGCGATGCGCCCGAAGTCGTCCGGGGTGACGTCGCGCTCCTCGATCTGGTCGCGGTACTGCATGAGCCGTTCCTGGTCGATCTCGGGCGGCTCGGGATAGACCATCTCGCCCGTCTCCGGGTCGACGGTCGGCTCACCGGCCTCCTCCTCGACCTCGTCGAGCAGCTGCTCCTCGAGGTCGGGCGGAAGCAGCAGCTCGTATACGCGGAAGTCGCCGCTGCCGCGGTCCACCTCCACGCGCGCGTATTTCGCCGCGCCCGACGTCTTCTTGTAGGCCGACAGGAGCGCATCCTCGAGGGCCGCCATCAGGCGGTCCGCGGAGATTCCCTTCTCGCGCTCGAGGACTCCGACGGCCTCGACGATTTCCTTGGTCATCGCTCCCCCTCGAGCAGGTTGCTGCGGTTGATCTCCGAGTACGGGATCGTCACGACCCCGGTGTCGGCCGCCACCGTGACCTCCTCGTCACTAGCGCCGACGAGCTCCCCGGTGAAGCTCTTGTGCCCGTCCCGCGGCTCGCGCAGGCGCACGCGCGCGCGGCGGCCGAGGAAGCGGCGGAAGTGGTCCGGCCTCGAGAGCGGACGCTCCGGTCCGGGCGAGGAGACCTCGAGGCCGTAGTCCATTAGCAGCGGGCGCAGGTGGCTTGTGACGCGCTCGCAGAGCGCCAGATCGACCCCGTTCGGATGGTCGATGAACAGCCGCAGCCGCTCGGGTCCTGCGCTCTCGCAGGCGAGAACCTGGACCTCCGGCTCGGCCGTCGCGAGGCGCTGCTCGATGTCCGTCTGAACTGTTTCGATCTGCATCAGGTCACAAAAAAGGTGGACCTCACGGCCCACCTTCAGGCGCCGCACCGGGGAGCGGCGTACGACTGAAGTTGTGAAGACGAGTGTAGCCGCTCTGCCGCGCTACCGGCGGGCGCGCGCTAGAGCTGCAGCGACTTCGCCACGAGGAACTCCTCGAGGCCGTGGCGCCCGGCCTCACGGCCATGGCCCGAGTGCTTGCAGCCGCCGAATGGGGCCATCGGGTTGAAGGCGCCGCCGTTGATCTCCACCTGCGGGCGGCTCCGTTCCGCCCGTCACGAGCCGCGCTCCCTCCGCCTGCCCCTTCTCGATGTAGCCGCGCACGCGCTCGCGCTGGGTCTCCGAGACAAGCGGCCCCAGCGCGCTGCCGTCCTGGAACGGATCGCCGGGCGTAAACGCCTCGTCGGCGATCGTCGCCGCGATCCGCTCGGTCTGCTCGAGCTTGTCGCGTGGCACCAGCATGCGCGTGAGCGCGCTGCAGGTCTGGCCCGAGTTGAGGTAGCACTTCGCGACACCGTCGGTCACGGCCTGCTCCAGGTCGGCGTCGTCGAGGATCACGTTCGGCGACTTGCCGCCCAGCTCGAGCGCCACCGGCTTCGGCGCCTGGGCGGCGAGCTCGGAGATGCGCCTCCCCGCGCGCGTGGAGCCGGTGAAGGACACCTTGTCGATCCCGGGGTGCGACACGAGCGCCTCGCCCACGACCGGACCGGTGCCCGTCACGAGGTTGAAGACGCCGGCCGGCAGGCCGACCTCCTCTGTGATCTCGGCCAAAGCGAACGCGTCGAGCGGCACGACCTCGCTCGGCTTCAGCACCACGGTGCAGCCGGCGCTGATGGCCGGCGCGACCTTGAGGGCGATCTGGTTGAGCGGATAGTTCCAGGGCGTGATGGCCGCGACCACGCCGGCCGGCTCCTGCATGACCAGCGAGTTGCCGATCTCCTCCTCCCAGGACACCTCTTTGACGAGGTCGGGCATCGACGAGAAGGTGACCGTCGGAAGGCCGACCTGGATCAGCTTCGACAGCCCGATCGGCATGCCCAGCTCGGTGGTGATGAGCGCGGCGATCTCATCGCTGCGTTCGGCGAGCTTGGCGCCGATGGCGGCGCAGCAGGCCGCGCGCTCCTCGGCGGGAGTCTGCGACCAGGCATCGAAGGCGGCGCGCGCGGCCCTGACGGCGCGATCGGCGTCCTCCGCCGTGCCCTCCGGAATGCGCCCGACGACCTCCTCGGTCGTCGGATTGATCACCTCGATGACCCCATCCCCGGCGGGCGCGACCCAATCCCCGCCGATGAATAGCTTGTCCCGTACGAGAGCGTCCGACGCGATGGCCACGGGCTCACCCTATGGGTTGGGCGCTTTATGTACCCACCTCGGCACATAAGTCGACCCACCAAGCCCCGCGCCGAGTGGGCCGCCGTTAGCGCCTCACCCTCGGGGCCGGTCAGCCCGCCGAAACTGGGGGGTTAGGCGTTTTTCCTTTCCATTTCGCAAGGGAAAACGCCTAACCCTCAATGCCCGGGCCGCGTGAAAATTTAGGTCTCGATGATGAGCGTCACCGGGCCGTCGTTTGTCAGTGCCACGGACATCCGGGCACCGAAGATGCCGCCCTTCGCGCCCAGGGCGGCGCGTACTCGCTCGTAGAGCCGCTCGGCTTCCTCGGGCGGGGCGGCGTCCACGAAGCTCGGGCGGTTCCCCTTTCGGGTGTCGCCGTAGAGGGTGAACTGGCTGACGCAGAGGACCTCGCCGCCGACGTCGCCGACGGAGAGGTTCATTTTCCCGGTCCCGTCCTCGAACACCCTCAGTGCAAGCAGTTTGGAAGCTAGGCGATCGGCCTCCGCGTCGGCGTCTCCGCGGCGAACGCCAAGCAGAACGAGGAGGCCGGCGCCGATGCGAGCCACCTCCGCCCCCTCGACCGTCACCGACGCGTCACTCACCCGTTGCACCAGTGCTCGCACGCGTGCGTACTCTGGCGCAATGGCGGCGGTGGATGAGGTGGCGGAGTACTTGGCGTCGGTCGAAGGGCTGAGCGCCCGCCGGCTCACCCATGCCGAATGGGGCATCACGATTCCCGGTGAGAGCGTCGGCGGCGAGCCGGTCGAGGCCGGCCTCCGGATCGCGGACGGCCTCCTCCGCGTCCAGGCGATCGCCCTCCACGCCGCCGGCGACCTCGATCCCTGGATGCTCCTGTGGTGGAACCGCCAGACGCGGCTGGTGCGCTTCGGCTGCACGCGGTCGCAGGACATCTGGGTGCATGCGGACATCCCGGTGTCGGACGCGGACGAGTGCGGGGTAGACCGGCTGCTCGGCCTCATCACCGAGGCGGTGGTGTCGGTGCGAGGTCACGCGGCCGGCGTGCGCGCCGCGACCGAGGCGCCGGCCGGAGGCTGGCTGCCCGAGGGCTAGGAGGTTGGCTGCCTGGGCTAGGAGGTTGGCTGCCTGGGCTAGGCGGTCTGCAACCTGTCGCGGAAGGCCTGGTAGTCCTTCCGGTCCGGGCGCATATTCGCCGCCAGCGCGGCGTGTCGCTTTGCCTCGGCGCGGCGGCCGGTCTTCTCAAGCGAGCGGCCCAGGCAGAAGTGCGCGTAGTCGTTCACGGGGTAGCGCTCGACCAGCGCGGCGAACTCCTCGGCGGCCTGCTCGAAGCGCCGCGAGCGGAAGTAGGCCCGGCCGAGCGCCTCGCGGATCGAGCCCTTGTCCGGCTCCAGCGAGCGCGCTCGCTCGAGCGGCACCGAGGCGGCCATGAAGTCGCCCTGCTCGAGGAGCTCGCTGCCCTTCTTGAACAGTTCGTAGGCGTTCTCGCCGCTCATGGCTCCCGCTCTACGGTAGTCGGCGTAGCAGCCGTCGTCCTGAAGCGCTCGACCTCGTCGAGAATCGCCGCGGCGACCTCGTGCTTGGGGCGCCGGCCGACCTCCCGTTCGCGGCCGGCCAGCACGATCGTCACCTCGTTCTCGGAGCTGTCGAACCCGATGTCCGCGCGCGAGATGTCGTTCACGACGACTACGTCGAGGCCCTTGCGGGTGAGCTTCGCCCGCCCGCGCTCGACCGCCCCCTCGCCGTGCTCGGCCGCGAAGCCCACCACGGTCTGGTCGGCGCGCCGGCCGGTGGCCACCGTCGCCACGATGTCCCCGGTCGACTCGAGCTCGAGCGTCAGCCGCTCGTGTTCATCGCGCACCAGCTTCGTGTCGGCGGGGCCCACGGGCCGGAAGTCGGCGGGTGCGGCGGCCATGACCAGGACGTCCGCGCCCGGGAAGCGCTCGCGCACTGCCGCCTCGAGCTCCGCCGTCGTCTCGACGGTCACGTCCTCCACCCCCGACGGTGGCGGAAGCGCCACGTTGGCGGCGATCAGGGTGACGTCCGCGCCGCGGCGGGCGGCCTCCTCGGCCAGCGCGAGACCCATCCGACCCGACGAGCGGTTGCCGATGAAGCGAACAGAGTCGATCGGCTCCCGGGTGCCGCCGGCAGTGACGAGCACGCGCAGGCCGTCGAGCGAGCGCGGAGCGTATGCGCCATCGGATGCGGTAGCGGAGCCACCTCCCGCGAGGATCGCCTCGACCGCCGCCAGGATCTCAGCCGGCTCCGCCAGCCGGCCCACTCCCCACTCGCCCTTGGACGCGAGCCGGCCGGTCCCCGGCTCCACCACGTGAGCGCCGCGCGAGCGCAGCTGCTCCAGGTTGGCCTGCGTGGCCGGGTGCTCGTACATGCGGCCGTTCATCGCCGGGGCGATCACGAGCGGCGCGACGTTCGCCAGTGCCGCGCTCGTGAGCAGGTTGTCGGCCAGTCCGGCTGCCAGCTTGGCGAGCGTGTTCGCCGAGGCGGGCGCCACGACGAAGACGTCGGCGCGCGCCACCAGCTCCAGATGCGAGATCGGGTCGTGGTCCGGCGCAGGATCGCCGGGGAAGGCCCCGCGGGCGGGGTCGGCTTCGAACTCCTCCACCAGGACGGGCGCCCCCGTCACACCCTCGAACGTCGCCCGCCCGACGAACTCGAGGCTCGCCGGCGTCTGGATCGCGCGGACCGCATGGCCCGCTGCGGTCGCGAGCCGGACCAGCTCAACTGCCTTGTACGCGGCGATCCCGCCGCTTACGCCGAGCAGGATCCGGGCCAAGTACGCCTCCTAGCGGTAGCGGTACTTGATCTTCCCGGCGGCGATCTCCTCGAGGGCGATCTTCAGGTAGTTCTTCGAGCCGGTCTCCACCATCGGAGGCGGATACTCGTCGAAGGTCCCCTCGCCGAGGTTGTGGTAGTAAGAGTTGATCTGCCGGGCACGCTTCGCGGACACGAGGACCACGGCGTAGTGGGAGTCGACCCTCTCGAGCAGTTTGTCTAGACGTGGCTTGATCACGGCGGACACATCGTAGCGGCCAATCCCCCGAGCTCCTCGACTGCACGATCGAGGTAGTCGTTCACGACGCGATGATCGAACTCGTCGCGGGCCGCCAGTTCCTCGCGCGCGGCGGCGAGCCTCCTCTCGATCTGCTCGGGGCTATCGGATCCGCGCTCGGTCAGGCGCTCGACCAGAGCCTCGAAGGAGGGCGGCTCGATGAAGATGCGCATGGCCTCGGGGAGCGTCTCGCGCACCTGGCGCGCGCCCTGGACGTCGATCTCGAGCACGATCCCGCGCGCCGGGCGCTTAAGTTCGCTGCGCAGCGTCCCGTAGCTGTGGCCGGCGTACACGGCGTGCTCCACGAACTCGCCGGCCGCGACACGCCGATCGAAGTCCTCCTGGCTGAGGAAGTGATAGTCGACCCCGTTCACCTCCCCCGGACGGGGGTCACGGGTGGTGGCCGAAACTGCCAGTTCGAGCCCGGAAACCCGCTCCAGGAGCCGCCTTATGAGGGTTCCCTTGCCTACTCCCGAGGGTCCCGTGATGACCAGAATCGGGGCTATCGGCGCAGGTACGAGACGAGCTCGTTGCGCTGCCGCTCGGAGAGCCCGCCAATCGTCTTGCTGGGCGAGATGCGGCAGTGGGTGAGGATGCGATTCACCTTCACGCGGCCGTATTTCGGCACGGCCAAGAGCAGGTCGAAGACCTTGGCGGTGAGCACGTATTCAGGCGGATCGAGCAGCAGACCGTGGATCTGCTGGCGCCCCGCTTTAAGGTCCCGCTTCAGCTTCGCCCGCCGTGTCCTGATCTCGTTTGCTCGCTGAAGGGCGTCCATTCTCTGGGTGAGCGAGCGCTCGGGAGCTAGGCCCGCCGAATGACTCTTGGCGGCGGACTGGGGGGCGGCCGGCATGGGCGGCGATAGTACACGCTGATGCGCCGACGTCGAGGGGGAAAGCGCAAAAAATCCGCGAATTTACCTGCACCTCGACCTGAGCTTGAGGTCGGTTCGGGTTGCTTGAGCGTTTTCTATCGGTTTGCAGGGGTTTTGATTGAGCAAATTCGATCGTTCCGCCCCACTACCCGAAACTCCCGCATTCTGCGGAGAAAGAGCGCGTCGCTGTCCCCCAAACGGGTTCACACGGATGTCGGGGCCGATTGCCGGGGCTCGCCGCTGAGGGATAGGTGGGCGAGCTCCGCCGCGATCCGGCGCCCGGCGGCCGGGTCCCGGAAGCTCTCGGTGCCGATGGCAACCGCCGCGGCGCCGGCTGCGAGGAAGTCGGCCGCGTGACGGCCGGTCGCAATGCCGCCCATCCCGATGACGGGAATCTCGACGCGGGATGCGACCGACGCGACCTGCTCGAGCGCAAGCGCTCGAATGGCCGGGCCTGAGAGTCCGCCGGTTCGCCCGCCGAGCCACGGCTCCTTCGTCTGCGGGTGAAGGGCCATGCCCTTGAGAGTGTTCACGAGCGATACGGCATCCGCGCCTGCGCCCTCGGCGGCCACGGCCACCCCAGCGGGATCGGCGGCATTCGGCGTCAGCTTCACGATCAGCGGCTTGCCGGTGTCCGGCCGGACGCGCTCCACGGCGAGAGCGGTCTCAGCGGGGTCCGCGCCCATCACGAGCCCGGTTTCGACGTTCGGACAAGAGACGTTCAGCTCGATCATCGACACCTCCTCGCGTCGACCGACCGCAGCCACGAGTGTCGCCAGCTCGTCGCGACTGAAGCCCATGACGGAGACGACCAGCGGCACCGGGAGCCGCACGAGCTCGGGCAGGTCCGACTCGAGAAAGCCCTCCAGGCCCTTGTTGGGAAGCCCGATCGAGTTGATCAGCCCGGCCGGCGTCTCCCAGAGCCGCGGCGGCGGGTTGCCCTGGCGCGGCGAAAGGGTGATCGTCTTCGAGACGAACGCATCGAACGGAAAGCGCTCGAACAGCGCGTCGCCAAACGCGCGCCGGGCGGCGATGGCGTCGAAGGTGCCGGAGCCGTTCAGGACTGGCCCGCGAAGCGGAACGCCGCAGAGCTCGATCGAGCGACCGGTCAATGCCCCGCTCCCGCCACGAGCGCTGTCTCGAGCACCGCCGCGTCCAGGACCGGCCCGTCCACGCACAGGCGCGCGTAGCCGTCCGTGGTCGGAACGACGCAGCCGAAGCAGGCCCCGAAGCCGCACGCCATCCCAGACTCCATCGCGAGCTGGGCGGGAACGTCCCGCGCGGCGCAATGCGCCCGCACCGCCTCGAGCATCTGCGGCGGGCCGCATGCGTAGACGGTCGCGCGCGGATCGTCGTCCAGCTCCGCGGCGAGCAGCTCCGTGACGAGCGCCTGCCGGCCGACGGAGCCGTCGTCCGTCACGACCTCCGGGCTGGGGCCGAACACTGCGGCGGCCTGCGCGTGCGCAGCGCTGCGGAAGCCGAGCAGGACGGTGGACGAAGACAGCTCCTCGTGCCAGCACAAGAGCGGGGCCGTTCCTATTCCGCCTCCCACGAGCAGCGGGCGGGTTCCCTCAGCCGGTGCCCGGAAGCCCACGCCCAACGGGCCCACGAGCGCCAGCCCCTCCTCCGGCGACAGCTCCGAGAGCCGCTCCGTGCCGGGCCCGACGACCTCGAGCAAAAAGCTGAGCGCCAGCCCGCCGGACTCCACACGCGCGCGAGCGTAGGAGAAGGCCCGCGGCAAGTAGGGGCGCTCGTCGCGGCCCCCGCCCCACTCCCTCGCGGCGGCAAGCATGTAGAACTGCCCGGGCCTCGGGTCGGCCGGGCCGAAGCGGTCGAGCGCGGTGATCAGGTCGTACGCACCGAGCCGCTCCACACCCGAGACGGTCGCCACGCGCCGCTCGGGAGGTGCCAGCGTGCGCGGCTCGCTCAACTGCTGCGCTCCGCCTCCACTGAGGATTCCTCCTCATCCTCCGCGGGCAGTTCGAGCCGGCCCAGCTCGCCGTGCAGCTCCTGCAGCGAGATCACTGAACTCTCGCCGGCGCGGGCCGCCCGGATCGCTCGTTGAGCGGCGCTCGCGCCGGACATCGTCGTGATGCACGGGATGCCGCGCCCGACCGCCGCGCGCCGGATCTGGTAGCCGTCGGCTCGCGCACCGGAGCCGGTCGGCGTGTTGATGACGAGGTCCACCTCGCCGGACTCGATGCGGTCGAGCACGTTCGGCGAGCCCTCGGACAGCTTCAGGATCCGCTCGACCGGCACGCCCATCCGGCGGATGACGCTTGCCGTGCCCCCCGTGGCAACCACCCGGAAGCCCATGTCGTGGAACCCGGCGGCGAGCTGGGTGGCGGCCGACTTGTCGCCATCCGTCACCGAGATGAACACCGTCCCGGACGTCGGCAGCTCGGCGCCGGCCGCGGCTTGGGCCTTCCCGAACGCGGCGGGATAGTCCGAGGCCACCCCCATCACCTCGCCGGTGGACTTCATTTCGGGCCCGAGCAGGGCGTCGGCGCGCGGGAAGCGGCCGAACGGCAGCACCGCCTCCTTCACGGACACATGTCGCGGCTGGCGCGGGATCTCGAGCGCCATGTTCCTCAGCCGCTCGCCCAGAATCAGCCGGCAAGCGACCTTGGCGAGCGAGACCCCGATCGCCTTCGACACAAACGGCACCGTGCGCGAGGCGCGCGGGTTCGCCTCGATCACGTACAGCTCCTCGCTGTCGCCGTGCACCGCGAACTGGATGTTGATAAGGCCGACCACGCCGAGAGCGAGCGCGATCGCGCGGGTCGCCTCCTCGACGTGACCAAGCATCTCCTCGCCGAGCGACATCGCTGGGATCACGCACGCGGAGTCGCCCGAGTGCACGCCCGCCTCCTCGACGTGCTGCATGATCGCGCCGATCTCGACGTCCTCGCCGTCGCATAGCGCGTCCACGTCGATCTCGATCGCGTTCTCCAGGAAGCGGTCGAGGAAGATGGTCCGGCCCATCGCCCCGTTCGTGCGCTTCAGGTAACACTGGAGCTGCTCGCGCGAATAGCAGATCTCCATCGCCCGCCCGCCGAGCACGTACGAGGGGCGCACGAGCAGCGGATAGCCCACGCTCTCGGCGACCTCGAGGGCCTCCTCGTGCGACTCCGCCGTCGCGTAGGGCGGCGACTTCAGGCCCAGCTCCTCGAGCAGCGCGCCGAAGCTCGGGCGGTCCTCCGCGCGGTGGATCGAGTCCACAGGGGTGCCGAGCAGCGGCACCCCCGCCTCCGCCAGGCCGGCCGCCAGCTTCAGCGGCGTCTGGCCGCCGAACTGCACGATCACACCCTCGGGCTGCTCGAGCTCGATCACGCCGAGCACGTCGTTCAGGGTGAGCGGTTCGAAGTAGAGGCGGTTCGAGGTGTCGTAGTCGGTCGAGACCGTTTCCGGGTTGCAGTTGATCATCACCGCGTCGCGGCCGGACTCGCGCACCGTCATCGCGGCGTGCACGCAGCAGTAGTCAAACTCGATGCCCTGCCCGATCCGGTTCGGCCCCGAGCCGAGGATCACCACGCTCGGCCGCTCGCCGCGGCGCACCTCGTGCGCCGCCCGGCGCTCCCAGCCGGAGTAGTAGTACGGCGTCTCGGCCTCGAACTCCGCGGCGCAGGTGTCGACCGACTTGAAACTCCGCTCGAGGCCCTCCTCCGGGTCGGCCCCGCGCGCGAGCGCCGCCATCTCCGCCATGAACCAAGGATCGATCCCCGTCCGCTCGCACAGCTCGGCCTCGGTGTGCCCGCGCCGGATCGCCTCGAACAGCACCTCGTAGCGGTCATCGGACGGCGTCTCGAGTCGGGCGAGCAGGTCGTCGTCGGCGTCGAAGGAGGGCAGCACGTCGAGCTCACGCGAGCGCATCGCCTTCACGAACGCCTGCTTGAAGGTCCGGCCGATCGCCATCGCCTCGCCCACCGACTGCATCGAGGTGTGGAGCTGGCCGTCCGCGCCCGGGAACTTCTCGAACGCGAAGCGCGGCCACTTAACGACCACGTAGTCGATCGTCGGCTCGAAGCTGGCCGGCGTCTTCCTCGTGATGTCGTTGTCGATCTCCTCGAGCGCGTAGCCCACCGCCAGCCGCGCGGCGATCTTCGCGATCGGGAAGCCCGTGGCCTTGGACGCCAGCGCCGACGAGCGCGACACGCGCGGGTTCATCTCGATGACGACGATCTCCTCCGTCTGCGGGTTGACCGCGAACTGGATGTTCGAGCCGCCCGTCTCGACGCCGACCGCACGGATCACCGTGAGCGCCTGGTCGCGAAGCTGTTGGTAGAGCGTGTCGGAAAGCGTCTGCTGCGGCGCGACCGTGACGCTGTCGCCCGTGTGAACGCCCATCGGGTCGACGTTCTCGATGGAGCAGACGATCACGACGTTGTCGTTCCGGTCGCGCATCACCTCGAGCTCGAACTCGCCCCAGCCGATCACGGACTCCTCGACCAGCACCTGCCCGATCGGGCTGGCAGCGAGTCCCTCGGCCACCACCTGCCGGTACTCCGGCTCCGTCCAGGCGATGCCGCCGCCCGCGCCGCCCATCGTGAAGCCCGGCCGCACGATCGCCGGAAGCCCGACCTCCGGGAGCGCCCGCTCTGCCTCGCGCATCGACTTGACCGCCGCGCTGCGCGGCACGCGCAGGCCGGCGCGCTCCATGGTCGCCCGGAACAGCTCGCGGTCCTCGGCGCGGCGGATGGCGTCGTAGTCGGCGCCGATCAGCTCCACCCGGTGCCTGCCGAGCGTGCCGTTCTCGGACAGCTCGCGCGCGAGGTCAAGCGCGGTGCCGCCGCCCAGCGTGGGCAAGAGCGCGTCGGGCTGCTCGCGCTCAATCACCTTCGCGACCGAGTAAGGGGTGAGCGGCTCGATGTAGGTCCGGGTCGCGAACTCCGGGTCGGTCATGATCGTCGCGGGGTTCGAGTTGACCAGCACGACCTCGTAGCCCTCCTCGAGCAGCACCTTGCAGGCCTGCGCGCCGGAATAGTCGAACTCGGCCGCCTGGCCGATCACGATCGGTCCCGAGCCCAGGACGAGGATGCGGTGGATGTCGTCCCTGCGCGGCATGCCTTACGCGGCCACCAAGCGCTCCAGGAAGCGATCGAAGAGGTGCAGGGCGTCGTGCGGGCCAGGCCCCGCCTCCGGGTGGTACTGGACGGTCGACGCCGGGACATCGCGCAGCACGAGGCCCTCGACGGTCCGGTCGTAGAGGTTCAGCTGCTGGAGCTCGGCTATGCCGAAGTCGGTATCCCAGCGGACGGGCTCGTCGGTATCGATCGTCCGCTGGCCGCCCGGCCCGAGCACCGCGAAGCCGTGGTTCTGCGAAGTGATCTCGATCTTGCCTGTCTCGAGGTCCTTCACGGGGTGGTTCGCGCCGCGGTGGCCGAAGGGCAGCTTGTAGGTCTTGAGCCCGACCGCCCGGCAGAGCAGCTGGTGACCAAGGCAGATGCCCCAGACGGGGATCTTCCCGACGACGCCCCGGACGTTCTCGACCACGTAGTCAAGGGCCGCGGGGTCGCCCGGACCGTTCGCAAGGAACACCGCGTCCGGATTGCGCGCGAGCAGCTCGTCCGCGCTCGCGCCGCAGGGATGCAGCTCCAAGTGCACTCCCCGCTCACGCAGGTTGCGGACGATCGAGTCCTTGATCCCGGTGTCGATCGCAACGACCCGCGGACCGTCGCCTTCCAGGATCACGGGCTCGCGCGGCGAGACATCGCGTGCAAGGTCGGCACCTGCCATGGAGGGCTCGGCGAGGACGCGGTCGTGAGCCTCGGATTCCGATAGGTCCGCGGGGAACAGCCCGCCTCGCATCGCGCCCTTGTCGCGGATGTGGCGCACGAGTGCGCGCGTGTCGACTCCGGACAGCGCCGGGACGCCGCAGTCGGCGAGCCAGGTGAGCCAGCCGCCCTCGGCGTGGGCGGCGTCCTCGCGGTCGACGCCCTCGCGCATGATCACCGCGCGCGCGTGTATCCGGTCCGACTCCATGTGCGCCTGGGCGACGCCGTAGTTACCGATCAGCGGGTAGGTGAAGACGATGATCTGGCCCGCGTAGCTCGGGTCGGTGACCGCCTCCTGATAACCGGACATCGACGTGTTGAACACGACCTCGCCGGTGCCGAGCACCTGGGCGCCAACCGACTCGCCGTCGAAGCGGGTCCCGTCCTCGAGCAGCAGGTAGGCCGCCGTCATGCGACGGCGCCGAGCGCGAAGCTCCGCTCGCGGTACGCGACAGCGCCGGCGGCGATCGTCATCCGGACCCGCCCGGTCAGGCGCTTTCCTGCGAACGCGCAGTTCGCCGAGCGGCTCTCGTAGCCCGCGTCGCCCACGTCCCACTCCGCCTCGAGGTCCACGAGACAGAGGTTTGCAGGTGCCCCGGGCCGAAGCTTCGGGACCGCGAGGCCGAACGGCTCGCCGCCGGCGGTCATCCGCTCGACGAGCAGCGACAGGTCGATCACGCCGGGAAGGACCAGGCCGCTGTGCAGAGCCGCGAAGGCGGTCTCCAAGCCCGTCACCCCCATCGGCGCCAGCTCGAAGGGTTGCTCCTTCTCCTCGCGCGCGTGCGGGGCGTGGTCGGTGGCGATGCAGTCGATCGTCCCCGAGCGGACCGCTTCGATCAGCGCGCGACGATCGGAGTCGGACCGGAGCGGCGGGTTCATTTTCATGTTGGTGTCGAGCGTCCGCACCGCCTCGTCGGTGAGCAGCAGATGGTGCGGCGTCGCCTCGCAGGTGACCTGGCAGCCGGCGGCCTTGGCCTGCTCGAGGGCATCCACGGTCTCGCGCGCAGACACGTGCTGCACGTGGATCCGGCCCTCCTCGTACAGCGCGAGCGCGCAGTCGCGCGCCACAATCGAGGATTCGGACACGGCGGGTATGCCCGCGACTCCGAGCAGCGCCGACATCTCGCCCTCGTGCATCGCGCCGTTTCCCGACAGCGACGGGTCCTCCTCGTGAAGGGCCAGCACGCGGCCGGCAAGGCGCTGGTACTGGAGCGCCTGCCGCATCACGCCCGCCGAGCGCACGGGCAGCCCGTCGTCGGTGAAGCCGGGCGCGCCCGAGTCGGCCAGCTCGGCCATCTCGGTCAGCTGCTCGCCGTTCTGCCCGACCGTGATCGCTGCGAGGAAGCCGGTCGGGATGCGCGCCTCCGCACGCGCGCGCTCGCGCAGCGAGCGCAGCACGGGTGCCGAGTCCACCACCGGGTCCGTGTTCGGCTGAGCCAGGATCGCGCAGAAGCCGCCCGCCGCCGCGGCGCGCGTACCCGAGTCGATGTCCTCCTCGTCCTCGCGACCGGGGGTGCGAAGGTGCACGTGCGGGTCGACGAACGCCGGGAAGGCGTGGAGGCCCTCGGCCTCGACGACCTCCGCCCCGTCCGGTGCGTCGAGGGCCGGGCCGATCTCGGCGATACGTCCGTCGCGGACGATCAGGTCGCTGACCCCGTTCAGCCCGGAGCGCGGGTCCAGCAGCCGCGCGCCACGCACCACCACGGTCGCCCGCGGCGAGGCCACGCAGTCGAGCTCGACCGCCCCGCGGGGCCCGGAGCCGTTCGTGGGAGCCGCCGCGGCGCTCATGCGGGCTGGGGCTCCGTCTCGATGCCGGCGCGCGCCCCGTTGGGCGCCCCGCGCCCCGCAAGCAGCTCGTACAACACGGCCATCCTCACCACCACTCCGGACTCGACCTGCTCGGCGATCAGCGCCTGCGGCGAGTCGATCACCTCGGCCGCCAGCTCGACGCCGCGGTTCACCGGCCCCGGGTGCATCAGCAGCTGCGCCGACCCGAGCCGGCGGCCGTCGATCTGGTAGCGCGCCGCGTACTCGCGCAGCGACGGCACGAACGCGCCCGCCATCCGCTCGCGCTGCATCCGGAGCGCGTAGACGACGTCGGCCGAGCCGAGCTCGTCGAGCGTGTAGCGCACGCCGCAGCCGAGCGACTCGATCCCGCGCGGGATCAGCGTGGGCGGGCCGCAGACCGTCACCTCGCAGCCCATGCGCGTGAAGGCCAGGATGTTCGAGCGGGCCACGCGGCTGTGGAGCACGTCGCCGACGATCCAGACCTTCAGCCCATCCAGCGAGCCCGCGCGGCGCTTCAGCGTGTAGAGGTCGAGCAGCGCCTGCGTGGGGTGCTCGTGCTTGCCGTCGCCCGCGTTGATCACGGCGGCGGAGGTCCAGCGCGCCACGAGGCCCGCGGCGCCCGCGTGTGGCGACCGGATGATGATCGCGGCGGGGTCGTACGCCGAGAGCGTCTGCACTGTGTCCTTCAGCGACTCGCCCTTGTCCACGGCCGACCCGGCCGCCTTCAGCGTGATCAGGTCCGCGCTCAGCCGCTTGGCGGCGAGCTCGAACGAGGACTGGGTGCGCGTGGAGGCCTCGTAGAAGAGGTTGATGACGGTGCGCCCGCGGAGCGTCGGCACCTTCTTGATCTCGCGGCCGGAGACCTCGGCGAAGCTCTCGGCGCGCCCCAGGATGCGCTCGATGTCCTCGCGCGAGAGCTCGTCCACCGACAGCAGGTGCGGCTGCATCAAATCGTCTCCATCTGGGCGGCGGCGTCGATCGCCACCTCGTCGATGCCGTCGATCTCCTCGACCCGCACGTTCACCCGCTCGCCGCGGGCCGTGGGCAGGTTCTTGCCGACGTAGTCCGGCCTGATCGGCAATTCGCGGTGGCCCCGGTCGGCCAGCACCGCAAGCTGCACGCGGCTCGGCCGGCCGTAATCGAACAGCGCGTCGATGGCGGCGCGCACGGTGCGGCCGGTGTAGAGCACGTCGTCCACCAGGACGATTGTCGTGTCGGCCACGGCGAAGTCGATATGGGTCGAGTGGACGACCGGCTGGTAGTCCGCGCCGCGGATGCCGACGTCGTCGCGATAGAAGCTGATGTCGATGTCGCCGAGCGGCACGGGCTCCCCGACGAGCTCCGCGACAAGATCGCGCAAGCGCGCGCCCAAAACCGCGCCGCGACGGTGAATGCCCACGACCGCGACGCCCTCGCCCCCTGTCTTCTCGACGATCTCGTGTGCGATTCGCACCAGCGTGCGCCGCACGTCTTCCCGGTCCAGGACCGTCTTCTCGCTCACTTCACCGCCCCTTCCTGGCCTCACAGGACCTGGTTAAAGGAACCGCGGCGAGACTAGCACCCGCGGTCGGACGTAGACATGGGTGACTTGTCCACCCATGACCGCTACTGTGGGACCAAGTGACTCCCGAGCGCTCGAAGGCATACGGCAGGCTGATGAAGGTGATTGCCGTCACGGGCGAGGGCGCGCTCGAGCCGGCCGAGCAGGAGATACTCCGCGAGGCGGGCGACGCCCTGTTCTTCTGCGAGGACATCGCCCTCGACGAAGACGCGCGCGAGGCGCTCGCGCGCGTGAACGATCTCGCGGGACAGCTCGTCGGCGCCGAGCGCTGGGACCCAGAGCTCGCCGAGCAGGTGCTCCAGGATCTAGAGGCCTGCGGCCCGCCGCAGCTGGTCCGTCTCGGCGAGACGCACTGAGCGACAACCTCGACCGTCTGACCGAGATCTGCCTCGGCCTGCCGGAGGCCGAGCGGACGCTGAGCGGCCGCCACGCCCGCATACATGCATCATCATGGCTGGGTGGGGTTCCGACTGGACCTGGACTCGGTCGACTGGGCGGAGGTCGAGGGGATGGTCGTCGAGAGCTATGTGCTGGCCGCGCCCAGGCGGCTCGGAAGCGCGATTCGGACGTTTAGCCTGCAAGCGACGTGGAAATCTGCCTAGTGTGGGGGACGGTCCTGTGTACGCAGTGTGCGAAGAATGCGCTTTCGTGCGCACCTTTGGGCGTGGCGTAACGTACCCCCGGCTGCCTGAGCGCTGCCCCGCGTGTGGCCACCGTCTTCAGGTTCACGGACGCCGGGAGCGCTTCCCTTCGGCGTACCTCGCTCGCACCTCGCGCAAGCTGTACCGAACGCCGCCGCTCAGCGTCTAGCGGACCGAATCAGGCGACCGGCTCGCGCTCCGGCGGGCGATCCGATGCCCTGATGTGCAACGGCTCGCCGCGCTCCGGGAACGGGATCTCCACCCGATCGAAGTCGCGGGGCACGATTACGTTCTCGAAGGCCGCCCGGGCCTCGTCTCGCACCTGGCCACCCGAGTAGCGCGGCGAGATGTGGGTGAGCGCGAGCATTTGCACGTTCGCGGCGGCGGCGAGCTCAGCCGCTTGGGCAGCCGTCGAGTGGCGCGTCTCCGCCGCGCGCTCGGCGTCCTCCTCCATGAAGGTCGCCTCGTGGACGAGCAGATCCGCTTCCCAGGCCACGAGCCGGGTCATGTCGCAGGGAGCGGTGTCGCCGGTTAGGACGATCTTGCGCCCGCGGCGCAGCTCCCCCATCACCTGGCTCGGCTGGACGCCGTCCACCTCCTCACCCTGCTGGAGGCGCCCGAAGTCGGGCCCCGGGCGGACGCCGAGCTCGAGCGCCCGCTCGGGATCGAACTGCCCGGGCCGCGGCGCCTCCACGAGGGCGTAGCCCAGCCCCGGCCCGCCGTGGTCGACGTCGAAGGCCGCGATGCGGTAGCCGTCACGCTCGAGCTCGTCATTCGACTCGAGCTCGACCAGCTGCATCGGGAAGGTGAGCCGCCCGATCACGGGCGCGAGCAGCTCGTAGACGCGCCGCAGGCCGCGTGGGCCGTAGACGACCAGATCGCGCTCGCGCTGGCGCAGCGCGAACGTCTTCAGCATCCCCGGCAGACCGAGCACGTGGTCGGCGTGGAAGTGGGTGATGAACAGCTCCTCGAGCTCCACCAGCCCGACCGAGCGCATGAGCTGCCGCTGCGTCCCCTCGCCGCAATCGAACAGAAGCCGGTCACCGCCGCGCCGCACGAGCGTGGCGGGCAGCCCGCGCCGCGGGCTCGGCGACGAGCCGGCGGTGCCGAGGAAGAGGACGTCGAGCTCCATGGCCCTATGTTGACTCAGGCTCCCTGGTCAGGGCCTCGATATCGGCGAGGTCCTGCTCGCGTCCGGCTGCTCGCTTCATCCGGATTAGGTCCGACAGAGCCGCAACGGGAACCTCGATGCCGGCCAGATTCACCACGAGCGCGGCGTCCCGGAGCGCTTCATAGCTCCTCGGAGGTCCGGCCACGTGCTCCACGTGGACGACATCCAGCGGGCCAAACTTGGTCACCGTCGGGATGAGTGGCGCTTCGCGTAGCTGGTGAGGGTCGGCGAGGCTGAGGCTGCCGGGCGCACGCAGCTCTGCCTCGAGCTCCGCCAGCGCCTCGCTCAGCCGTGTCAGGTTCAGTGTCGCCGGCTGGGCGATGATGTCCAGGTCGTAGGTGCCGCGGATGTATCCATGTCCCTGAACCGCGATCCCTCCGATGACGACGAAGTCGACGCCATGCCCCACAAGCACCCGGAGGATGTCGTCGGCGAGGAACTCGCGATCAGGCGGGCCCTGCATCCTTGGTGCGCGCTTCGGCGCCCGCCAGATACATCCGTGTCGCGAAGTTGTTGAATCTGATGCCGTTCGCCAGGCGAGCCTCCGGAGACATCGCTCGGTCTCGCTTCAGGTCGTGGAGTTCGTACCGGCTCCGGAGCCGCTTGCTGGCGAGTACCGGCTCGTCACCCATCGCAGACAGGATCGACCGAAGCCGCTTCCAGGTGATGTCCTCGTCCCCGGCCTCGATGCGCGCGATCGCGCTCTGGCTCGTCCCGGCTCGATAGGCCAGCTCCCGCTGGCTGAGCGAGTGCTGCGTGCGCAGTTGCTTGATGAGATCGCCCGGGGTTTTGATGCCGGATACGGTATCAGAGTAATACGAGCTCACACTTGGATAAGCCATCGCCGAGATGGATCAGCCCCATCGTGTGCGCCGGCGCGCGTCGGCGTTCGGTCGGGCTGCCCGGGTTGAAGATCTGGAAGCCGTCGGCTGCCTCCTCGTGCAGCGGCAGATGCGAGTGGCCGAAGACCACCACGTCGGCGCGCTCGCCGAAGCGGCGACGCAGCCGCTCCAACCGGCCGGCGCGCGGCCCGGCGTCATGTACCATCGCGATTCTCGCCCCTTCGGCCTCGACCACCCGCTCGGCCGGGAGCATCCGGCGCAGGTCCGCACTGTCGACGTTGCCGTGCACGCCGACCACCGGCGGGCCGATTGCCTCCAGCTCGCACAGCACCTCGAACGTGGAGAAGTCGCCGGCATGCAGCAGAAGGTTCGCGGCGGCGATCCGCTCGACGCACGCCTCGGGCAGCCGCCGCGCGCCGCGCGGCAGGTGCGTGTCGGATATGACGGCGATCAGCATCCCGGCACTACACTGACCACTCTCGGCGCCCGTAGCTCAGTGGATAGAGCGCTGCCCTCCGGAGGCAGAAGTCGCAGGTTCGAATCCTGCCGGGCGCGTACGCCGCCAGGCCGCTGATAGAGAGGGGAAACCTCGCCTCACCGCAGCCTCTCCACCGACTCGGCGTCGGCGTCCACGGCAGCGCCACTGCATTCAGCGGCGGCTAACGACCGCTTCGCGCCGTCGCAGTAACGCCAGAACCGCGGCGGACCCGATCCCGACAGCGCCCCCAAAGGTGCCGAAGAAGATGTCCTCGGCCGAATTGCTCGCGCTGGGGATGAGCGCCGTATCGAGTAACCGATCGCCGATGTACTCGCCGAGCTCCCAAATGACTGTGAGACAGACGACAGCCAGGAGCGCCACGAGCGCTCTCGCGATCCAGTCGGAGATCCGGCCACGCAGCGCCTCGGAGATCGCCCAAGCGGCGAATATACCGCCGCTCGCGTGCGCCAGCGCGCTCGTCTTACGCATGCTCGCCGGGGGATGGACCCAAATCATCCATAGCAGCACGAGAAAACCGACGGCGACGGGCAGCAACACCCTGCCCGGCACCCCGACCGCTCGTCCGCCGACTAGGCCTGTGATGCACATCACGCACATGGTTACCGCGGCACCATTGCGCTCGAAGATGAAGGCGATTGTGGGCCAC
>JBKPME010000166.1:0-11595 GCA_046731915.1 Actinomycetota bacterium | reverse complement strand
GGTGAGGTGCCCGCCGCGGAAGGCGAGGAGCCGGCCGCGGAGGAGGGCGTGTCGCCCGAGCGGCCGCGCGGGCGCCGCGGAAAGCGGGAGGGCGAGCAGGAGGAGGTCATTCCCGGCGCGCATCTGGAGCCGGACCTCGTGCTCGAGGAGCAGCGTCCCGAGGGCGAGTACGGCGAGTACGACCAGTATGCGGACGCCGACGGGGCGGACGAGGAGGCCGAGGCCGGCGATGAGGCGGCGGAGTCGGCTCCCGTCACGCACACCCCGCTCGAGCTTGCCGCCGACGCGCGCTACCACGCCACGGGCAAGCGCAAGAGCGCCATCGCCCGCGTGATCCTGAGGCCCGGCGAGGGCAGCTACACGATCAACGGCCGGCACCTCGACGAGTACTTCCCGCGCGTCCGCCTCCAGCGCATGGCAAGCCAGCCGCTCGAGACCGCGGGATACCAGACGCGCATGGACGTCGTGGCCCGCATCCACGGCGGGGGCGTGTCCGCCCAGGCGAATGCGCTCCGCCACGGCATCGCGCGGGCTCTAGTGGAGGCCGACCCGGCGCTCCGCACCGAGATGAAGCGCCGCGGCTACCTCACGCGCGACCCGCGCGAGAAGGAGCGCAAGAAGGCCGGGCTCAAGAAGGCCCGCAAGCGGCCGCAGTTCTCGAAGCGTTAGAAAACACCATGGCCCTGTTCGGGACCGATGGGGTCCGTGGAGTCGCGGGAGAGTTCCTGACCGCCGACCTGGCCCTCAGGCTAGGCCGCGCGGCGACGCTCACGGTGCCCGGTGAGCATCCGCAGGTCCTGATCGTCCGCGACACGCGCGAGTCGGGCGAGCTGCTCGAGGCGGCGCTCGCCGCCGGCATCGCTGCGGGTGGAGGGCATGCCCTGCTCGGCGGCGTGCTGCCGACGCCGGGCGCGTCCGTGCTCGTGCGCCGCTACGGCTTCGACCTGGCCGCGGTGGTGTCCGCCTCGCACAACCCGTACCGCGACAACGGCATCAAGTTCTTCGGCCCCCAGGGCATGAAGATCAGCGACGAGCAGGAGGCCGAGATCGAGAGACGGCTCGACGAGCCGACCGCCCGCATCGGCCGCCTGCGCGAGCTCCACGGCGCCGGCGGCGACTACCTCCGCGAACTCGAGCTCCGCTTCTCCTCGCTCGATCTGAGCGGGCTGCGGGTCCTGCTCGACTGCGCGAACGGCGCGACCTACCGCGTCGCGCCCGAGATCTTCCGCCGCCTCGGCGCCGACGTGGAGGCGATCGCCGTCGAGCCCGACGGGCGCAACATCAACGAGGGAGTGGGCTCGACGCACATCGAGGCTCTGACCGAGCGGCTCGACGGCCACGACGCGGCCTTCGCGTTCGACGGGGACGGTGACCGCGTACTGGCGCTCGATCGCGACGGCGCCGTCGTCGACGGCGACGAGCTTATGGCGCTGGCGGCGCTCCACCTGCGCGGCAGAGGCCGGCTCGCCGGCGAGGGCGTGGCCGTGACCGTGATGACGAACTACGGCTTCCACCGCGCGATGGAGGAAGCGGGCATACAGGTTGCCACCACCGACGTCGGCGACCGCTACGTGCTCGCCGAGCTGCTCCGACGCGGCTGGGCGCTCGGCGGCGAGCAGTCGGGCCACATCATCGACACCGGGTTCGTGCCGTCCGGCGACGGCACAGCTTCCGCGTTGCTCGCCCTCGAAGCCCTCGGCGGGACCGACTTGGCCGACCGCCACGCCATGGAGAAGCTGCCACAGAGGCTCGTGAACGTGCGTGTCCGCGACCGCACTGCCCTCGACGGCGCCGACGCCGTCTGGGCGGCGGTAGAGCGCGAGTCGGAGGTGCTTCGGGGCCGCGGCCGCGTGCTCGTGCGCCGCTCGGGCACGGAGTCGCTCGTGAGGGTGATGGTCGAAGCGCCGCGAGAGGATGAGTGCGAGGAGATCGTTGGTCGGTTGGCGAACCTCGTGAAAGCAGAGCTAGGCTGACTCGACTCATGTGCGGGATCATCGGATACGTGGGGTCGCGCGAGTGCCGCGATCTTCTGCTTCAGGGGCTCCAGCGCCTCGAATACCGCGGCTACGACTCGGCCGGGCTGTCGCTCGTTACCGACGGCTCGATCGGGAGCGTTCATGCGGTCGGCAACCTCCAGAATCTGCGCGACGCCGTGGCCGGCTCGAACGGCCACCTCCGGGGCTCGACCGGCATCGGCCACACGCGCTGGGCCACGCACGGGCGCGTCACGCAGGCGAACGCCCATCCGCACTGGGACACGTCCGAGCGCTTCCACATCGTGCTCAACGGGATCGTGGAGAACTGGACCGAGCTGCGCGACCGGCTGAAGGCCGAGGGTGCCGAGTTCACGTCGGAGACCGACGCCGAGGTTGTGGCGCACCTGATCGCCTCCCACTACCGCGAGCGCGTGGCGCGCGCGAGCACACATTCTCCCGACGGCGATCTGGTCGAGGCCGTGCGGCTCGCCTACAACGATCTGCGCGGCCATTACGCGTTCGTCGCGATGTCGGCCGACGAGCCCGGCGTACTCGTCGGCGCCCGCAAGGAGTGCCCGCTCGTGGTGGGCCTCGGCGAGGGCGAGAGCTTCATCGCGTCGGCCATCCCGGCGTTCATGTCCGAGACCCGTACCGTCCAGCTCGTGCACGACGGCGAGATCGTGGCCGTGACGCCCGATGGGTCGCGCTTCATCTCGCCCCACGGGGACGAGATCGAGCGCGAGGTCAGCGACGTCGACTGGAACGACGAGCAGGCCGAGAAGGGCGGCTACGAGACCTTCATGCTCAAGGAGATCCACGAGCAGGCCGACGCCGTTGCCGAGACCATCGCGGCCCGGCTCGGCGAGGCGGGAGTCGAGCTCGAGGACCTCGGCGGCATCTCGGAGGAGTTCCTGGAGGACGTGCGCCGAGTCGTGATCGTGGCCTGCGGGACCTCGTACCACGCCGGGCTCGTCGGCCGCTACGCGATCGAGTGGTGGTCGCGGCGTCCGGTGGAGATGGACATCGCCTCCGAGTTCCGCTACCGCAACCCGGTCCTGAGCGAACGCGACCTCGTCATCGGCATCTCGCAGTCCGGCGAGACCGCCGACACGCTGGCCGCGATGCGGCTCGCGCGCGAGCGCGGCGCGAAGGTGCTGGCGATCACGAACATCCAGGGGAGCCAGGCCACGCGCGACTCCGACGGCGTCCTGTTCACGCGGGCCGGCCTCGAGATCGGCGTGGCGGCCACGAAGACGTTCGTCGCCCAGGTGGCGGCGATGTACCTGTTCGCCCTGAAGCTCGCTGAGCTGCACGGGACGCTCGAGCCCGAGGTGCTGAGCGCGCTGTCCGCCGAGCTGCGCGCCATGCCTCACTCGATCGCGACGCTGCTCGAGGACGTGGACGACCAGGTCCGCACGATCGCGGAGCATTGGAAGGACGCCGGGTTCTTCCTCTATCTCGGCCGCCACGTCGGGCTCCCGATATGCCTCGAGGGCGCGCTGAAGCTCAAGGAGGTCTCCTACATCCCGACAGACGCTTACGCCGCCGGCGAGATGAAGCACGGGCCGATCGCGCTGCTCGACGAGCGCACGCCCGTGGTCTGCGTGGCCAACGACTCGCCGGTGCTCGACAAGATGCTTTCGAACATCGCCGAGGTGCGCGCTCGCGGCGCGCACGTGATCGCCGTGGCAACGGAGGGGAGCGGGCAGGTCGCCGAGTACGCCGAGGAGGTCGTGGAGGTACCGCGCACCGACTGGCTCCTGCAGCCGCTGCTCGCGGTGATCCCGCTCCAGCTGATGGCGTACTACATCGCGCGTGCTCGCGGTCTCAACGTGGACCAGCCGCGCAATCTCGCCAAGACCGTCACCGTGGAGTAGGTTCACGCGCCGATGAGCGGCGTCGGCATCGACCTCCTCGACGTCGCGCGCTTCGAGCGCGCGCTGGAGCGGCGGCCGCGGCTGGCGGATCGAGTGTTCACGGACGCCGAGCGCGAGTACGCCGCTGCGCGCGCGCGGCCGGCGATGCACCTGGCTGCGCGGTTCTGTGCGAAGGAGGCGGTGGCGAAGGCGCTCGGGCTGAGGGGCTGGAGCTTTCGCGACGTGGAGGTGGTGGCCACGGACGCGGCACCCGAGCTGCGGCTGAGCGGAACGGTCGCCGCCCGCGCGGCCGAGCTCGGCGGCGTGCTGGCGATCTCGCTCACGCACACGAACGAGGTGGCCGGCGCAGTGGCGATCCTGCGGTGAGCGCGCTCCCCGACTGGCTCGACCCGGTCTACGAGGCGGCCGAGATGCGCGCGACGGACGCCTGGGCGATCGAGGAGCAGGGCGTGCCTCAGGAGGACCTGATGGAGCGCGCGGCGCTCGGTCTCGCGCGGGTCACCGCGGCGGCCACCGGGGAGGGGCCGATCCGGATCGTCGTGGGGAAGGGAAACAACGGCGGCGACGGCCGCGTGGCGGCGCGGCTACTCGCCGAGGACGGCCACGAGGTGGATGTCATCGACGGCACCGAGCCGTTCGAGGCCGAGCGGCTCGCCGGTTCGGGCGCGATCGTCGACGCGCTGCTCGGTACGGGCTTTGAGGGAGCGCCGCGCGAGCCGGTGGCGTCGGCCATCTGGGCCATCAACCGGCACGATGCGCCGGTCGTTGCCTGCGACGTGCCGTCGGGGGTAAACGCGTCGACGGGTGAGATCGAGGCGGAGGCGGTTCGAGCGGATGCCACCGCCAGCTTCCACGGCTCGAAAGTCGGGCTCCATGTCGAG
Organism: Actinomycetota bacterium; assembly: GCA_046731915.1. GTDB lineage: Bacteria > Actinomycetota > Thermoleophilia > Solirubrobacterales > Thermoleophilaceae > JACVRW01. The sequence goes on along the minus strand of JBKPME010000166.1, from coordinate 6,861 downwards.
CCGGGGAAGGGCCACGCGGGGAGCGTTGAGGTGGTCGAGATCGGCATCCCGCGCGGGGCGCCGGAGCCTTCGGCCGCCGGGCTGATCTCGGCGCGCGTGCTCGACCTATATCCGCGCCGGCAGCGGAGCGGCTCGAAGTTCGACTCTGGCGTTGTGGTCGTGGTGGGCGGCTCGATGGGGCTCACCGGGGCGCCGACCATGGCGGCGCGCTCGGCTGCGCGGGCGGGAGCGGGCTACGTGCAGGTCGCGGTGCCCGGGCCGGTGCAGCCGGCCGTGGACCTGCGCCTGCTCGAGCAGATGAGCCGCGGCCTGCCCGACGACGACGGCTTCCACACACCGGCCGGCGTCGGCGACGTCGAGGAGATGGCGGAGCGCGCCGGAGCCGTCGTCCTCGGACCCGGGCTCGGGCGCGCCGAGGGAGCGCGGGAGTTCGCGCGCGGAGTGGCAGTGGCGGTAGAGGCGCCTCTGCTGGTGGACGCGGACGGCCTGAACGCGCACGGCGGGCGGCTGGAGCTGTTCCGCGAGCGCGAGGCCCCGACGGTGCTCACTCCGCACGAGGCGGAGCTGGGCCGCCTGCTCGAGCTCGAGCCGGACGAGATCGCGGCCCACCGCGTCGAGCACGTGCGGGACGCCGCCGAGCGCAGCGGGGCGATCGTGCTCCTGAAGGGCGACGACACCATCGTGGCCCGCCCCGGCGGCCCGCTGGCGATCAGTCCCGGCGGCACGCCGGCGCTCGCCACCGCCGGCACCGGAGACGTCCTCTCAGGCCTGATCGGCGCGCTGCTGGCGAAGCGGATGGACCCCTTCGAGGCAGCCTCACTGGGCGCCTTGGCGCATGTGCTGGCGGCGCGCCACGCGGCGGAGCGGGTCGGGCCGGATCACGTGATGGCGGGTGATGTGATCGAGGGCCTCCCTCATGGCCTCACTCTCCGCTAACCGCACACCCGGGTCCGGCGATCAACGGCAGCGGTCGAGAAGGTGGTCGACCGGGGGTATGGCGTGAACGTCTCGCTATGCGAGACAACGACGCCGAACCCCTCCCTCAATGCTGTAGTTCTTGCCGTGAGCCCTGACTCCCGCGCGGTCGCGCGCATCGACCTAGGCGCCATCGAACGCAACTGTGCGCGCCTTCCAAAGCCGCTCTGTGCCGTGGTGAAGGCGAACGCGTACGGGCACGGAATGGTGCCGGTCGCGGAGGCGGCGCTCGCCGGCGGGGCGGAGTGGCTCGCAGTCGCGACGGCAGAGGAGGCCGCCGCGCTCCGGGCGGCCTCCATCGGTGCCCCGCTGCTCATGATGGGCGCGCTCACGAGGGAGGAGCTCCGCACGGCGATCGATGCCGACGCCGACATCGTCGCCTGGACCGACGAGGTGGCCGAGGCCGCCCCGCGCGTGCACGTGAAGCTCGACACCGGGATGGGCCGCCTCGGCACGAAGGACCTCGAGCTCGCTCGCCGCCTGGCCCAGCGTCCCAACACGGTCGGCCTGATGACCCACTTCGCAACCGCCGACGAGTGCGGCGATGATTTCTTCGGTGCCCAGATCGCGGCGTTTACGGATTTCGTCGAGTCCGTCGGCCGCGACAACCTCCTTGTTCACGCCGCCAACAGCGCAGCCGCGCTCCGGGACCCGCGCTCGCACTTCGACATGGTCCGCTGTGGCATCGCGGTCTACGGGCTCGACCCGTTCCAGGAGGGCCCTGACGCCCACGGGCTCGAGCCCGCGCTGTCACTGCATTCGTGGGTTGCGTCGGTGAGGCGGCTCCAGCCGGGGGAGAGCGCCGGCTACGGCCGCCGCTGGCGGGCCGATGAGCCCACCTGGCTCGCCACCATCCCGATCGGCTACGGCGACGGCTGGCGCCGCGGGCTCACCAACAACGCGGAGGTTCTGATCGGCGGCCGGCGGCACCCGCTCGTGGGAACGGTCAGCATGGACAACGTGACGGTGGCGCTCGGCCCGGACACAGATGTCGAGCTCGGCGACGAGGTCGTGCTGATCGGCCGCCAGGGCGACGAGCGGATCCTCGCAGAGGAGGTGGCGCGGCGGCTTGGCACGATCAACTACGAGGTGACGACTGGGCTGTTGCCGCGGGTGAGGCGCGAGCCGGTCAGGTGAGCCGGTCGTGGATAGTCGGGGGCGCGCTGCGCGACGAGCTGCTGGGCCGCGAGGTGACCGACATCGACATCGCCGTTGAGGGCGACCCGGAGCCCGCCGCGCGGGAGCTGGCGCACGAGATCCGGGGACCGGTCTTCCGGCTGTCCGAGGCGTTCGGCGCCTGGCGGGTCGTGGACCGCGGGAGCGGCCGCGTCCACGACTTCGCGCCGCTCCAGGGCGAGACGATCGAGGACGACCTCCGCAGGCGCGATTTCACCGTGAACGCAATGGCGCGGCCGAGGGACGGCGGTGACCTGATCGACCCGCTGGGGGGGCGGTCGGACATCGAGTCGCGGACCCTCAGGGTGATAGGCCCGGAGTCCTACGAGAGCGATCCGCTGCGGCCGCTCCGGCTCGCGCGCTTCGCCGCCGAGCTCGGCTTTCAGCCGGATCCAGAGACGGAACGCCTGACCGCCGCCGCAGCCGCGCGTGTACCCGAGGCATCGGGTGAGCGTGTCTTCGCGGAGCTGCGGAGACTGATCCTCGCCGAGCATGCCGTCCGGGGCCTCGCCCTCGCCGACCGCCTCGGGCTGCTCCCCGCGGTGCTCCCCGAGCTGTCCGACCTGCATGACGTGGAGCAGAGCCACTACCACCACAAGGATGTCTATGGGCACACGCTCGAGGTGCTGGAGCGCCTGATCGAGATCCAGGACGAGGCCGAGGGCGAGCTTCGCGAGGTGCTGGACGAGCCGCTCGCCGACGAGCTCACGCGCGGCGAGGCGCTCCGCTTCGGCGCGCTGCTCCACGACATCGGAAAGCCCGCCACCCATGACGTGCGCGAGGACGGCCGAGTGACGTTCAGGGGCCACGACCGGCTCGGCGAGGAGATGGTCCGGCAGGTCTGCCGCCGACTTCGCACGAGCGAGCGCCTGAGCCGCTTCCTCGAGGGGGTGACGCGCCACCACCTCCTACTCGGTTTCCTCGTGCACGAGCGCCCGCTTGATCGCCGCGCGGTCTACCGCTACCTGAAGCGCACCTCCCCGGTCGGGGTGGAGGTGACGCTCCTCTCCTGCGCCGACAGGCTCGCCACGCGCGGAAAGAACGCCGAGCGGGCGATCGACGCCCACCTGGAACTCGCAAAGGAGCTGCTCCCAGCGGCGCTCGAGTGGCGCCGTGACGGGCCGCCGCGCCTGCCGTTGCGCGGCGACGAGCTGGCGCGCGAAGCGGGCATCGAGCCCGGCCCCGAGCTCGGCAGGATCCTCGCCGAGCTGCAGGAGGCGGCGTACGCGGGCGAGTTCACCGGCCGCGACGAGGCGGTGGAGCTCGCCCGGCGGCTGCGTCACAATTCGCTGCGGTGATCGTTGACTGCGCTATTTACGAGGACGGCGTTCGCCGTGACGGCAGGGTCGAGCTCGCTCACGCCTACGACGTGCGCCATCAGCCCGGCAAGTTCGTCTGGATCGGGCTCCACGAGCCCACCGAGGAGGAGTTCGACTCGCTGCGGCGCGAGTTCGACCTCCATCCGCTCGCCGTCGAGGATGCGATCCACGCGCACCAGCGGCCCAAGCTCGAGGTCTACGACGAGATGGTGTTCCTCGTGCTGAAGACGGCGCGCTACGTCGACCCGACCGAGGTGATTGAGCTGGGTGAGGTGCTCGTGTTCCTGGGCGACGACTTCCTCATCACGGTCCGTCACGGGGAGGCGAGCTCGCTCACGTCCGTGCGGGAGCGGCTCGACGCTAACCCGCGGCGCTTGAAGCACGGGCCGAGTTCCGCCCTGCACGCGATCCTCGACCAGATCGTCGACGACTACCAGCCCGCGATCGACGGTCTCGATACCGACATCGACGAGGTGGAGGAACAGCTCTTCTCCGGCGAGCGCGTCAATCCCGCGGAGCGCATCTATCGCCTCCAGCGCGAGGTGCTCAGCTTCCGCAAGGCCACCGCGCCGCTCGTCGAGCCCATCGACAAGCTGGCCCGCGGGCACTACATGCAGATCCATCCCGAGATCCGCGACTACTTCCGCGACGTCAACGATCACCTCATCCGTGTGCGCGAACAGCTCGACGCCATGCATGACCTCCTGTCGAGCTCGCTCCAGGCGAACCTCGCGCAGGTGGCGGTGCGTCAGAACGAGGACATGCGCAAGATCTCGGCGTGGGTCGCGATCGCCGCCGTGCCGACCGCGATCGCGGGGATCTACGGCATGAACTTCCACCACATGCCGGAGCTCGGATGGAAGCTCGGCTACCCGGCAACGATTGCGCTGATGGCGGTCATCTGCACGTCCCTCTTCTTCCGCTTCAAGCGCTCGGGCTGGCTGTAGGCTGCCCGGCCATGCCTGACGACGACTGCCTCTTCTGCAAGATCGTGGCGGGCGAGCTGCCCGCCGAGATCGTCCAGGAGGACGACCACACGATTGCGTTCATGGACATCAACCCATGGACGCGCGGTCACGCGCTGGTCGTCCCCCGCAACCACTCGCGCAACCTCTACGAAGCTCCCGACGAGGATCTGGAGCACGCGGTCACGGCGGCGAAGCGGCTGTCGCTGCGGATGCGCGACGTGCTCGGATGCGACGGCATCAACCTCCTGAACGCATGCGAGCCGGCGGCGTGGCAGACGGTCTTCCACCTCCACGTGCATGTGATCCCGCGCTACGAGGACGACCCGCTCAGGCTGCCCGGCCAGCCGCGTCAGCCCGAGGAGGGCGAGCTGGCGGAGGTGGCGGCGGAGCTGCGCGGGTAGACAACGCGACCGAACGGCAGCGGTGAGGGGGTGCTTGTCGACTTAACCGCGTAATACACGGTTAAGTCGACAAGGTCCCCGATATTGCGGGCCCCGCCCCTCAATGCCGGTCGTTTCACGCGGGCTGCACGCGACGCTCCCTTCCGCCGGCCACCCCTGGTAGCGTGGTGCCGTCAGTGTCGGCGTGAGCCGGCGTAGTTGAAACAAGCAGGTGCCGTGGTTCGGATTCGCCATGCAGGACCGGCCGGGCACAAGCAGGAAGGAAAGGTCCACGTGCCTACCGGAACCGTCAAGTGGTTCAACGACGAGAAGGGCTACGGCTTCATCACCCCGGACGACGGAGACCGTGACCTGTTCGTCCATTACACGGGAATCGACGGTCAGGGCTTCAAGTCGCTCACCGAGAACTCGAAGGTGGAGTACGAGGAGGAGACCGGAGACAAGGGCCCGAAGGCGGTGAACGTCCGCGCCATCTAGGCGCCCGGCCTGTCGTGCCCAAGGAGGAGAAGATCGAGATGGAGGGCGAGATCGTCGAGGCCCTCCCGAACACGATGTTCAAGGTTCAGCTCGACAATGGGCACGAGGTTCTCGGCCATATCTCGGGCAAGATGAGGCGGCATTACATCCGGATCCTGCCGGGCGACAGGGTGAAAATCGAGCTGTCGCCCTATGACCTGGATCGGGGACGAATCACGTATCGCTACAAATAGGGGGCGCAACACCTGGCCCAAGGCGGTGTTGGTACGCCGATGATGAAGCGATTCCTCCTGCTGACTGCTGCCCTCGCCGCCACGTGCGCGGCGCTTACGCCTGCTGCCTCCGCCCGGGTCATCGAGCTGGGCAGCGTGGCCGACGACGCCGCGCTCAACTGTCCGGGCACGACCGAGAACCCGTGCGTGGCGGCCGTGCGCATGACCGGCTACCAGGGCCGCGCCTCGGGTGGGCCGAAGAACCCGTACTACATCCGCCGCGACGGGGTGCTGGTGGCGTTCACCGTCAAGCTGGCTAAGCCGACGCCCGAAGAGGTCAACTTCTTCAACAACAGCTTCAGCACGCCGTCGACCGCTCGCATTTCCGTGCTGCGGCGCGGCACCACGCGCAAGACGCGCCTCGAGCACCGGCTGATCGGGCAGTCGCAGACCTTCGAGCTGAACCGCTACTTCGGCTCCAAGCCCACGTTCGTGTTCGACAAGCCGATCCCGGTCAAGAAGGGCAACTGGATCGCGCTCACGGTGCCGACCTGGGCGCCGCTCTTGTCCACGAATCTGGCACGGACCAACTGGTGGCGCTCCTCACGGGCTAAGGGCACGTGCGAGAACTTCGGCGTGCGTCAGTTCGCCATGGAGGATCTGCGCGAGGTGAGCGTGTTCGGCTGCACCTATCACGGCGCGCGGCTGCTCTACACGGCCACCTACGTCCCGAGCAACCACGTAGCGAACCCGACGGGATAGGCGCAAAGGGCTTCAACCGCGTCGCCCATCGCGCTAGCATCGACCCGATGACCACCGAGGGGTGGATCTTCATGGTCGGGTTTCGCGTCTTCGACGTCGGCCTGCTCGTGATCTGGCTGATCTGGTTCTTCAGGCTGCGCGACGACGACGACGATTCCCGTGGCGATGACGGCGGCGGCGGTGAGGGACCCGGCCCGCGCGGTGGTCCGCACGGCCCCGGCGGGGGCGGGATCAAGCTGCCGCTTGGCCCCTGGAATCTCGGGCGCGGCCGGGTCCGCGACCATTCTCGAGTTCCCGGCATCGAGCGCCGAAGAGGCAGCGAGCCGAGGGTGCCATCGCCGGCACGGGTGAGACGTCCCAGTTCACCGGTGCCGACCCATCGCGGCTGGTGATAGCGTCCCCGGTCGTGATCGACTTCGGGTTGGTCGACGAAGCCGTCGACGACACAACCCACGTCGTGTCACTCCGGGGGGAAGTCGACGCTATGACGGCGCCAAGGCTGGGCGGTCGCCTCTTCGGTTTGGCCGACGAGGGCAAACGGAGGGTCGTTGTCGACCTCGGTGACGTGACC
>JBKPME010000165.1:0-5256 GCA_046731915.1 Actinomycetota bacterium | reverse complement strand
GACGAACGCCTACCAGGAGAACCGCAATCTCCTGCTCTCCCGGACCGCGCACGCCGACTCGATCCCCGGGCTCGAGATCCTCGCGAACGACGTGCGCTGTACGCACGGGGCGACGCTCGGCCAGGTCGATCGCGACCAGCTCTTCTACCTGATGACGCGAGGCCTGTCTCGCTCCGAGGCGGAGCGCTTGATCGTGCGCGGCTTCTTCCAGGACGCGCTCGATCGCGTTGAGCTCGAGCCGGTGCGCGAGGCGCTCGCGTCCGCGCTCGAAGCCCGTATCCCGCAGGGCTGAAAACGTCGGCGGTCTGCCGGGCGCCGCTGGCAGAATCGCACGATGCCGCCGGACATGATCCCGCGCCTGCGCGGCGTCTTTCACCAGTACGCGTTCTTCGCCGCGCTCGCAGCCGGTGTGGTGCTCGTCGCACTTGCGGACGGCTTGCTCGAACGGGTCGCCGTTTGGGCATACGCGACTGCTCTCGCGGCACTGTTCGGCGCGAGCGCGCTCTACCACCGGTTTCCGTGGCGGAGCGCGGCGGCTCGCCTGCGCGCGCGGCGGCTCGACCACGCGATGATCTTCGTGTTCATCGCCGGGTCGTACACGCCGTTCGTGCTCTTGTCCTCCGACGGCTGGCTGCGCATCGCGGTGCTGACGACGGTGTGGTGCGGAGCGGTCGTCGGGGCGACGCTCGAGCTCGTGTGGATCCAGGCCCCGAGATGGGTCTCCGCCGTCGACTATCTGGCGGTCGGATGGGCCGGCATCTTCGTCATCCCTCGGCTCTTTCCGGCTCTCGGGATCGCCCCGGCCGTGCTCGCGCTCGCAGGGGGTGTCGTCTACACGCTCGGCGCGGTCGCGTACGCGGCCGCTTGGCCCAATCCGTTTCCGGCCGTCTTCGGATTCCACGAGGTCTTCCACCTGCTCGTGATCGCCGCCGCCGTGGCGCAGTACGTCGCCATCTCGCTCGTCGTCATCTGACCCCGCGAGGGTCTCGACCGCTAGCCTCGTGGAGATGGAACCGACCCTGCAGCTGACAGACGACGAGTGGCGCGTGAGGTTGACGTCCGAGCAGTACGAGATCCTCCGGCGCAAGGGAACCGAGCGAGCGTTCACCGGCACCTACTGGGACGAGCACAGCCCGGGTGTGTATCGGTGTGCCGGCTGCGGCACCGAGCTCTTTCGCTCGGAGGCGAAGTTCGACTCCGGAACCGGATGGCCGAGCTTCGTTGAGCCGGCATCGCTCTCGAGCGTCGTCACCGAGACGGATATGAGCCACGGGATGATCCGCACCGAGGTCATGTGCGCGACCTGCGGTGGACACCTCGGTCACGTGTTCGACGACGGGCCGGGGCCCACGGGCCAGCGCTACTGCATCAACTCGGCCGCGCTCGACCTCGACCGTAGCGCGTAGGTCAGCCCGCCCACTATCGTCACGCCGTGGCGAGCTGCTGTCGCTCGGGGCCGTGCAACGAGATGTTCAGTCCGCGCGTCGCGCGACGCAGCCTCGAGCGGTACCGGCGAAGGGGGCTCGACCCGCTCGAGCGCCGCATGCTCGAGACGGTCCCGCGCACCGACGTCGACGGCGCGAGCGTCCTCGAGATCGGCGGCGGAATCGGCGCTCTGCAGACCGAGCTCTTGCGCGCAGGTGCTGCGCGAGGCGAGGTCGTGGAGCTCGTCGACGCGTACAAGCCGTACGCGCGGGAGCTCGCTCGGGAGCAGGGTTTCTCCGACCGTTCGGGGTTTCGCGTTCTCGACGTCCTGCAGAATCCGGATGCGGTGGACCCTGCCGCGATCGTGATCCTGAGCCGTGTCGTGTGCTGCTCGCCGGACGGCCTCGCACTCACTGAGCTCGCGGGGCGGCTCGCGCAGCGGGCGCTTCTTCTGAGCTTCCCGCGCGACCGGTTCCTCGTGCGCCTCGGACTCCGGCTCGTGAACGTGTGGCAGCGGCTCTCGCGCCGCTCGTTCCGAGTCTTCCTGCACCCGCCGGCCGCGCTCCTGGCGGCCGCCGAGGCTCAAGGCCTGCGACTCGCGGCCCACGAGCGAAGGCACCTGTGGGAGCTCGCGACGCTGGAGCGCCCATCGTGACCGAGCTCGGTCTCTTTCCCCTCGGCATCGTCCTTCTCCCGACCGAGCAGGTCCCTCTGCACATTTTCGAAGACCGCTACAAGGAGCTGATCGACGAATGCCTCGCGGACGACGAGGAGTTCGGCCTCGTCTACGCGGACACGGATGGGATCCGCGAGGTCGGCACGCGTGCCGCAGTCGTCGAGGTTCTCGCCCGCCTCGAGGACGGGCGGATGAACATTCTCATCGAAGGTCGTGATCGCTTCCGGCTGGTCGAGCTGACCCGCGGCAGGAGCTTCCACACCGGAGAGGTGGAACCGTTCGTGGACGACGACGATCCCGCCGATCCCGAGGCCGTGGACCGCGCGCTCGCGCTCTTCAACCGTCTCAAGGAGCTGACCGGGAGCGAGGTCGAGGTGCCGACCAGCGATGCGGCCCAGCTCTCGTACGCCCTCGCGGCTCGGGTCGAGCTCGCTCCCGAAGCGAAGCAGGACCTCCTTCAGGAGGCCTCGGAGCGGTTGCGCATGGAGCGTGTCGGCGAGTTGTTCGTGGAGGCGGCGGCAACCGTCGAGCGCCAGCGGCGTGCCGCCGAGCGCGCCGCAACGAACGGCAAGGTCGACCTCACCTGACGACGGCCCGCCGAAGGCGGGAAAGGGGCCGTCGCTACGATGATTTCGTGGCTGTAACCGCAAAGACACTCGATGCGCACCGCGTCCGGGCGGACTTTCCGATCTTCGAGCAGGAGTTCAACGGCAAGTCGCTCGCCTACCTGGACTCGGCGGTGACGTCGCAGAAGCCGCGGCAGATGCTCGACGCGATGACGCGGTTCTACGAGACGTCCTACGGCAACGTGCATCGCGGCGTGTACGCGCTCTCCGAGCGCGCGACGGCTGCGTTCGAGGGTGCGCGGCAGAAGGTGCAGGCCCTCGTGAACGCGCCCGAGGCTCGAGAGGTGATCTTCACGCGCAATGCGACGGAGGGACTGAACCTCGTCGCCTATGCGTGGGGTCTCGCGAGCCTGGGGCCGGGCGACATCGTGCTCGTGACCGAGCTCGAGCACCACTCGAACTACGTTCCCTGGCAGTACGTCGCCAAGCGGACCGGGGCGTCCTTCCGCGCGATCCCGCTCGACGACAACGGCGAGCTCGACCTGGAGTCGCTCGTGGGCATCGACGACGAGGGGAACGTGCGCGTCGTCGCGACCGGCCTCGTGTCGAATGCGCTCGGCACCATCAACCCGGTCGAGAGGCTCGCCGCCTGGGCGCACGAGCGCGACGCGATCATCGTCGTCGATGCCGCACAGGCGGCGCCGCACCGCACGATCGACGTGCAGGCGCTCGGCTGCGACTTCCTGGCGTTTTCCGCGCACAAGATGTGCGGGCCGAGCGGGGTTGGTGCGCTTTGGGGGAAGGCGCAGCTGCTCGAGGCGATGGAGCCGTTCAACCTCGGTGGGCACATGATTCGGAAGGTCCAGTTCGAGGAGACGACCTGGGGCGACCTGCCGCACAAGTTCGAGGCCGGGACCTCGCCGATCGCCGAGGCCGTCGGCTTCGGAGCGGCGATCGACTACCTCAACGACATCGGCTTCGACGCCATCGAGCAGCACGAGCACGAGCTCGCCGAGTACGCGCTCGGCAGGCTCTCCGAGCTGCCGTGGGTCGTGACCTACGGCCCGCCCGCAGAGCGCAGAGCGGGGATCGTTTCGTTCAACGTCGAGGGTGTTCACCCGCACGACGTGGCGCAGGTGCTCGACTTCGAAGGCGTCGCGATCCGCGCCGGGCACCACTGCTGCCAGCCGCTCATGCGCAAGCTGGGCGTCGCGGCGACCAACCGCGCGAGCTTCTACGTCTACACGATCCCCGAGGAGATCGACCGCCTCGTCGACGGCCTGCAGAAGGTCAGGAAGGCGTTCGCGTGACGACGGGCGAGTTCGACCAGCTCTATCGGGAGTTGATCCTCGACCACTACAAGAACCCGCGGAACCACGGTCTCCTCGAGAAGGCCGACGCGAGTGCCGAGGGGATGAACCCGCTCTGCGGGGACGAGGTCACCGTGTCCGTTCGCCTCGGCGAGAACGACGTGATCGAGGATGTCGGCTTCGAGGGCCGCGGGTGCGCGATCAGCCAGGCGGCGACGTCGATGCTGACCGACCTCGTCAAGGGGAAGACCGTAGAAGAGGTCGGCACGATGCCGAAGGAGGAGCTCCTGGATGAGCTCGGCATCCCGTTGACTCCTGTTCGCCTCAAATGCGCGATCCTCGGCCTCGGAGTCCTCAAGCTCGCGCTGCACAAGGCGAAGGGAACACCGCTGCCCGAGGAGTGGGGAACCTCGGTCCGCGACCTCGTTCTCGAGTAGTGGAGATCGAGGTCTGCCCGGCGGAGGAGCTGCCGGCCGGGACGATGCGCCTCGTTCCGGCGGGCGGGATCACGGTCGGCGTCTACAACTGCGACGGGTCGTACTACGCGATCGAGGATCGCTGCTCCCACGACGACGGGCCGCTCTGCGAAGGAGACTGGGAGCCGGGCCCGTGCGTCGTCGTGTGTCCGCGGCACGGGTCGCGCTTCGACCTGCAGACGGGGATCCCGATGACGCTGCCTGCCTTCGAGGCCGTTCCGATCTTCCCGGTCGCGAAGCGCGACGGGATGATCGTGCTCGAGATCCCGGACTAGGACTTAGCGAACCCCGACCGGGAGCCCGCCGCGCCTGTCTGGCGCGGGTCTGGGCACCGCAACCATCGCCGTCGCGACCAGCCAGCCGGCCGCCATGACCGCTGCGCCGGCCGCAGCGTCGAGGATGAAGTGGTTCCCCGTCGACACGATCACGAAGAGGACGAGCGGTACGTACAGGAGACCGACGATCCGCATCACGCGCGACCGGCTCAGCTTGGTGAGCATGAACCCGACGAGGAGGGCGTAGCCGAAGTGCATGCTCGGCATCGCCGCTATCGGGTTGTAGAGGAACCCGAGGATTTCCGAGTTGATGTTGATCCGCGTCCGGTCGACGACGGTGTCGAGCGTGAACCCGACGAGGCGCGGCGGCGCGGTCGGGAAGATCACGTGCACGACGAGGGCGAGCGTTGTCGCAACGATCAGCGCCGTGCGCGCAACGGGGAAGACGTTGCGGTGGTTGCGATAGAGCCAGACGAAGAGGAGCACCGTCACTCCGATGTGGAGCGAGAGATACGCGGCGTTCAGGAG
>JBKPME010000164.1:0-10292 GCA_046731915.1 Actinomycetota bacterium | reverse complement strand
GATCAGGCCGGCGCCGAGGAAGACCGGATACTCGCCGGAGGTCGCCGACGCCCACACGAGACGCGTTCCGGCAGGGGCGCGCTCCAGCGCACGCAGTGCCGGGAGCGCCCGCCGCAGCGCGTCGCGGTCGCCGGGCGGCAGCACCGCGTCGGCCACCGACTCGTAGAGCGCGACGCGGTCCCCGTGCAGCTGGGCGAAGCGGCCGCGGTCGCGAGCCAGCGGGCGGCCCTTGCCGGACGCGCGTCGCCAGGCCTCCTCCGGCTCCACCTCGAGATGCACGACCGTGTGCCCGGCGAGCGCCTCGCGAACCGAGTCGGACCCGAGCGCGCCGCCGCCGAGCGCGACCACCGGCACATCCTCGCGCGCGAGCAGCTCGAGGACCAGCTTCTCCTCGCGCGCACGGAACCGCTGCTCGCCCTCGCGGTCGAAGAACGACTCGACGGGTTCTCCCAGCCGCCGCTCCAGCTCGCGGTCCGAGTCGACCGGCTCGGCTCCGAGCTCGGCGGCCAGCGCGCGGGCGCCGGTCGACTTCCCGGCGCCCATGAAGCCAACGAGCACGAGCGCTATGCGCGCCTCCAGCCGATGCGGTCCTCGTAAGCGCGCAGCGCCGCGCGCACATCGTCCATGTGGTCGCCGCCGAATTTCTCGCGGTAGGCCGCGCCGAGCACGAGCGCCACCATCGCCTCGCCGACGACGCCGGCCGCGGGCACGGTGCAGGAGTCGGTCCGCTCGCGGAGCGCCTGCGCCGGCTCCTTCGTCTCGGTGTCCACGGAGCGAAGCGGCTTGGTGAGCGTCGGCAGCGGCTTCATGGCGCCCGTCACGACGAGCGGGTCGCCGGTCGTCATCCCGCCCTCGAGGCCGCCGGCGCGATTCGTCTCGCGGGTGTAGCCACGCTCGTCCGACCAGAAGATCTCGTCGTGGGCCTGCGAGCCCACGCGCCCCGCGAGCGCGAAGCCGTCGCCCACGCTCACCCCCTTCAGCGCCTGGATCGACACGATCGCCTGCGCCAGCCGGCCGTCGAGACGCTGCTCCCACGAGATGTGCGAGCCGATGCCCGGCACGAGGCCGAATGCCATCACCTCGAACTCCCCGCCGAGCGACTCGTTCGCCTTTCGCGCGGCATCGATCTCGGCGACCATCGTCTGGCTCGCCTCGGCGTCGAGGGAGCGGACCGGCGACTCGTCGACCCCCTCGAAGTCGGCGACCGCGAGCGCATCTTGGTCCGGCGCCGTGACCGACCCGATACGGGTTACGTGCGAGCGGACCTCGACCCCGACCTCGCGCAGAAACGCCTTGGCCAGCCCGCCGGCGGCCACCCGTGCGGCCGTCTCGCGCGCCGACGCGCGCTCCAACACGTTGCGCACGTCCGTGTGGCCGAACTTCTGGATGCCGGCAAGGTCGGCGTGGCCCGGGCGCGGCAGGTGCACCTCCTCCACCTCGGCGTCGACCGGCCAGGGGTTCATCCGCTCCTCCCAGTTCTGGTAGTCGCGGTTCTGGATCCACATGGCGACCGGGCTGCCGAGCGTACGCCCGTGGCGAACCCCGGCGGTCACCTGGGCCCGGTCCTTCTCGATCTTCATACGGCCGCCGCGGCCGTGGCCGAGCTGGCGGCGGGCGAGGTCCGCGTTGATGTCCTCCGGCCGCAGTTCGAGGCCCGCGGGGAGGCCCTCGACGATCGCCGTGAGCCCAGGCCCGTGGGACTCGCCGGCGGTTACGAACCGCAAAGACATGACGCCCACACCCTACAAACGAGGGTGCGGGCGCCAGGTTGGAGGAGGAACTACTTCTGGGAGAGGAAGGGGCTTGCCGAGTCCGCCCCGTCCGTCAGCCGCTGTCCCCGAGCCCGACGCCGGTCACGACTGGTGACAGGCGCCGCGAGGTGGACCTGCTGAACTTGCCGGTGAGGACGCGCAGCTTGAGGCGCGTCGGGAGCGGCTGGCCGTCGGATACGCGAAGGAGGCGCGTCGCCCCGGCGGGGATCCGGAGGACGAGCTTGCCCGTGGTCGCGCGTTGCGGCTTCGCGAAGACGAACCTGCCGTCTGGGCCTCGGAAGATGACCGTATTGCGGCTGCGCCGAGCCTTGAAGTGCTCGCCGGTGATCGTGAGCAGGTTGCCCACGCTCACGCGCATGGGCTGGTCGCGGGTGACCGTCGGCGCCGGTCCGGTTTCGGCCAGCGTGGCGGACGCGGGGACGAGGGCGCGCTCGGTCTTGTTCGTGCGACTCGCCGCCGCGCTGGGACCGTCGAGGCGGACCTTGCGGATCTCGTTGATTCGAAGGGTGTAGGAGTCTCCCTCGTCGTTCATGAACTCGTGCTCCGACCCGGCTCCGAGGTACAGGAAGGCGCACTCGCCGGGCTTCGGCTTGCACTCGCCCTCACCGGCAGCGTCCAGGGTCGAGTCGACCAGGAACACCGCGTTGCCGGCGTTCGGCGTGACGCCGAGGAAGAGCAGCAGGGGCGAGGCCTCGTTCGGGAGCATGTCGAGCCGCTCGAGGCCCTCGATGCGGCGCGTATGGCCGTTCGCCGAGAAGGTCGCGTCTACCACGTAGCGGTACTGCGCAGTGGTGGTGGTGCCGCCGCCGGTGCCACCAGTGGACCCGGTGTCGCCACCGCCGGTCGAGGGGAAGGGGAGATCGCCGCCGCCCATCGAGCCGGTGTCGCCACCGACCGCGGCGCCGGCGTCGCCGCCGGTGCTCGGTGACTCGCTCGTGACGGTAGCCGGCGCGCTCGACTCGTCGTTCGCCTTCTTGGTGATCTTCCTCGGCGGCCGGAACGGGTCGCTCGGGTCGAAGGTGTCGAGCGAGGAGCCGCGCTCCAGGGCGCCCTCGTCGAGCTTCACGGTCGCGAGCGCCTTGAGGTCCTTGGGATCGGGCGCCGTGCGCACCGACTCCACGGGCGCCGGCGGAGGCGTGTCGGAAGACTTCGAGAGCAGCACAGGCACCGCGACGAGAGCCACGGCCAGGGCTCCGGCCACCGGCCACAGGCGCTTGGCGCGCAGGTCCTGCCAGAGGTCGAGAAGGAAGATCTTCATGGTGGTCGCCTAGGGGGTCGCGGTAGCGGTCGGGGCCGGGCTCGGGCTCGTGCTCTCCGGAGCGGCGGCGGGAGTAGTTCCGCTGCCAGGCGCCGGGGCGGGTCCCTGCGGCGTGGCGCCAGCGGTCGTGCCCTGAGTCTTCGGGGAGAGGTAGATCGTCGCGTTCATCTCCGCGGTGACCCGCGGGAACAGCTCGGGGTTGCTCTCGAACTTGACGCCGTCGATCGTGACCAGGCGGCCGCTCACGACCACGTTCTGGTTCGCAACCCGGACGAAGCGCTTCACGTCGTGGAAGAAGTCCGCGAGGTTGAAGAAGTTCCCTACGAACTGCAGCTCGAGCGGCACGGTCTCGAGACCGGTGGGGCTCATCGAAGCAGTGGGCGCACCCGGGTTCGTCGCCCCTCCGCCGACGGGCAAGCCGCCCGTTCCGGTCGACGTGGAGGTGGTGGCGTCGACTCCCGACTGCGAGGCGGCATCGGCCTGGTTCGAAGCGGTCTGAGCCGTGTTGTTCGCGGACTCGACGGCGCTGCCGGGCGCGCTCTGAGCGGTCGCCCCGCCGGCCTCGACGGGTGCGGAGCCGTCCGCCGGCGCCGGGGTGGTCGACGCGGGAGCTGCGGTGGCGGCGGCGTCGCGCTCGCCGGTGGCAACCCTGGTGAAGCGAATGCTCGTGCCCTCAGCCGCGCGGTCGAGCTGCACGATCAGGCTCGGCATGTCGACGCTCGCGGGGATCGCCTTGCCGAGGCGCACGATCTCCGAGTAGTCGGCGGCGAAGTCGGTCTTTGCGCCGCGGGCCGCGTTGGCCGCGGTCCGCGCCGAGTCGCGCCGCTCGGTCTGCTTGGTCAGCTCCTTCGAGGCTGTCGCAGCCTCTTCGCGCTTGGGCGCGAACAGCAGGAACCAATAGGCCACGAGGACCAGGATGGGGACGATCGCGAGGACGATCTTCCGGTCTCGATCGCTCAGGCTCATGAGCCGCCTCCCAGTGATGCCGGCACGCTGGACTCGCCACGCGGCGCCTCGCTCTCCGGCGTCTGCGTGAAGCTCACGGTGATGTCGAACTGGTAGTAGCGGCCGCAGCTGTCCACCGTGGTTTCGGTGTTGTTGCCGGGCTCGGTGCTCGACTCGTTCAGCTCCACGTCCGAGACGCGATTCATCTGTCGCATGCGCACCATCATTCGCGCGACGTCCGACTGGTCGGGCGTGCAGCCGACGAACTTGGCCTTCGGCGCCGCGGCCACCGGCGCGCCGGTGGCGCTCGTCGTGCTGTCGCCGTCGACCTCACCGGTCGTGGAGGCGTCGGTGGACTGGAGCCAGCTGCCCTCGGGCATCACGCGCGAGATCTCGCGCATGAGGCGCTCCCAATCGAAGCGGGTCTCGGCGACGCCCATCACTGAGGCGAGGCGCGCCTTCTTGATCTCTGCGAAGTTCGTAAAGGCGCCGCGCTGCTTGACCTCGGCCTCGAGCCGGTCGGCCTCGGACTTCGCCGCGGCGGCCTTGTTCGTGCTGTCGGTCACGTCGTTCGACGTGAAGACGTACGCGCCGACCAGTGCCAGGAGCGTCACGAGCATGCCTACGAGCACGTATGCGCTGCCGGACTGCTTGCCGGTTGCCTTGGCGCGGCGCTGCTCGGTTGGGATGAGGTTGACGGCCTTCATGGGGTCTTCCCCATCGCCAGCCCGGCGGCCACCGTCAGCCTGTGCGGGTCCTCACTGGCGTTCAGGGCGGAGCGGTCGAGAACGCCGAGCGGCGCGGCCACCGTGGTCGGGAGGCCCAGATGCACGCCGAGGCTGTCGACGAGCTCCTCATCGGCCGAGCCCGGCCCGGACACGACGATCTCGCCGACAGGCTTCGCCTGCGGCTGCGTCATGTAGTAGTCGATCGAGAGACGGATTTCGTCGGCGAGCCGTGCGCCGGCGCCCTCGTCGTCCCAGACCGCCGCGAGCGGCCGTGTGAAGAAGCAGGCTGTGCCAACGGCGATGGCGAGATTGCTAACGCCACCGAGGTGGCAGTAGACGCGCGCCGTGTCACCCGCGACGGTGTCCGTGGCGACGGCGAGCATGCGCACCAGCGCAAAGGCGTCGAGGTCGACGCCGTCCGGCTTGAGGCCGGCGTGCTTGGCGGCGTCGAGCAGCGCCTCGATCATCGAGCGGCGCGCGGCCACCACCACGATCTGCATGCGCGGGGAGCCGTCGGGCGCCTCCGCGTAGCCGGCCACCTGGTGGTCCAGCACCGCCTCGTCGAGGGGCATCGCGATGGCCTCGGCCGCCTGGAAGCGGACGGCGGCGTCGCGCTGCTTCTCGTCCTCGATGCGCGGGAGCTCGACCACGCGGACGACGATCTGCTGATTCGCCACGCCGAGCCGGACGTTCTTCGGCAGCCCGGTCTCGGCCACGAAGCTCTTGAGCGCCTCCGCCAGGCCGTCGCGGTTCACGACCTCGCCGTCGGAGACGAGGCCCGCGGGCAGGTCGAGGCTCACGCCGCGGACGACGCGACCGCCCTCGACCTGGGCGGCGGCGAGGTAGCGACCGTCGATGTCCAGACCGACAGTGCGACCAGAGGAGCTCTTACGGAGGGAGAGGGCCATGGGCGTACGCAAAGGGGTATCGGGCTACCCGCTGGACACCCTTAACGCCGGCCCCGAAATGTCCAGAGTTGCTGGACGCTGCCCAGCCGGGTCAGCGTCTAATCGAGGAAATTCGTCTCGTAGAGGTCGATCAGCTCGGGTCCGGCGAGGACCCCGACGATGCCGCCGAGGGCCAGGAAGATGCCGAACGGCACGGCCTTCTTCCGAGCCTCAGCGCCCTCGCGCGCGATAATGGCTATGCCCACCGCGGAGCCCGAGAGGAACGCGATCAAGAGCGCCGGGATCACCGACGCGCCGAGGTAGATCCCCATCGCCCCGGCGAGCTTCACGTCGCCCATCCCCATCCCGCGCGGGTATGCGAGCACCGCCAGGAAGAGGAACAGGAACGCCCCCGCGCCCGCTACCAGGTGCTCGACGAGGTCGCCTCGATCGGCGATCAGCACCGCCACGACGCCCCACGCGGCGAGCGGGTAGACGATCTTGTTGGGCAGGAGCTTGTGGTCGAGGTCGATTCCCGCCAGCGCAATCAGCGCCGCCACGAAGGGCAGCTCGATGATGAGGTCGTCGTCGAAGCCGCGTACCAGCACCACCGCCGCGAAGACGACCGCCGTAATCAGCTCGACCGCGGGATAGCGGGCCGAGATCCGCGCGCCGCAGTGCCGGCAGCGACCGCGCAGGAGCAGCCAGGAGACGATCGGGATGTTGTCGTAACCCGCGATCTGCCTCTGGCAGCTCGGGCAGCGCGAGCGCGGATGCACCAGCGACTCGCCGCGCGGCAGGCGGTGGATCACGACGTTGAGGAAGCTCCCCAGCACGGCGCCCACGACGCCGGCCAGGACGACCGCGGCGGCTATGGGCCCGCCTCCCGGCTCACGCCGGACACTCTAACCGCCGGTGATGTCGCGCCAGGAGTTCTGGACGATGCTGGCGCTGCCGTACGAGCTGATCGAGATGAACGCCTTCTCGTCGTACGTGATGTTCACACGGTTCGAGCCGACGTCGATCCCGCCGGGGCCGTCCACGAACGCCCCGCCGTGGATGGTGAGCCCACCTCGGAGCCGCAGCGTCTCGTTGTCGGTGCTGTTCTCGTTGTTGAGGTGGTAGACGATGCCCCAGAAGTCCGACTTGCCGCCGAGCTCGAGAACGCCGTCTGCCCAGATCAGGATGCCGCCGTTGTTGGGGGCGTTCCAGACGTTGTCCTTCGTGTACTTGCCGAGCGCGCAGCCCTGCACCCAGACGACCTTGCCGCTGAGCTGGTCGTCCGTGGGACAGACGCCGTCGTAGAAGCTCCCGTCGGCGATCGCGCGCTCCTTGAGGCGCTCCTTGACGTCGTCCTCGATCGCGTCCTGGCCGATGAACGAGTTGCCCTGGATGGCCCCGGGAGGATCTAGCTGCGGGTTCTTCTTGTCCGGTGTGAACTCCGCGCAGCTCGGGTCATTGAGCTGGCAGCGCAGCGTGACGGGGTGCTGGCTCGTCGCATCGGGCTTCGTCTGGACGTAGACGCCGTTGCCGTTCGGGGTGAGCTCGAACTGACCCGCAAGGATGACTCGCTTCGGAAGGAACTCCACGTTCTCGGTCACCTGCACGAGGGCCACGAGCACGCGCCGGCGCTTGCGGACGGTGGACTCGGCCTTCACCCAGACGCGCAGGTTGTGGTTGGCGTCCCAATGCGGATTCGTGGGGGCCTCCACCGTCGCGGCGTCGTAGAACGGACTCCCGTTCGGGTCGTCGTAGATGCTGGTCTTCCAGCTCGCGCCGACGGCGTAATCCGGGGAGTTGTAGGCGGAGACGAGCTGGGCGGCGTCCGGGCACTGAATTGCCGGAGCCGACGCGTTCGTGCAAGTCGGAACCGTGCTCGAGTACGAGGTCGCCGCGCCCGCCCAGCGGCGTGAGAGCGTAAACGACTGCTCGTTCAGCACCGCCTCGGCCAGGTTGAACGACGACTCGCGATGTCGCTCCTCCATCGAGTTGCTCTGCTGAGTGTCGACGAACGAGTAGGCCGCCAGGCCGACCGCGATCATCATCGTCATCAGGGCGATCGCGAGGATGATGGCGCTGCCGCGCTCCCCTCGGAGATTGCGGGTCATGGAACCACCACCGATCCACAGTTCGTCTTCGCCGTCAGGCCGCCCTGGTCCTCGACCTCGAGCGCGAATGCGTGCGTGCCCGAGCTCCCGTTCCAGATGCCGACAACGCCCGACGGCTCAGTCAGAGGCGTCGTGCTCCCGTCGAGGTACCAGCGATACTTCTTGATGTTGAAGCCCTCCGGATCCTGCGATCCCGACCCGTTCAGGGCGACCTGCTTGCCGGTGCCCGTGTAGATCGGGGTCGTGCAGGACGCGACCGGCTGGCGATTCTGGTTGCGCAGGAAGACGCCCGTGTTCAGGTTCACGGCCTTCGGGCTCTGCCCGGGGTTCACGTCCACGTACAGGTCGGCGCGAATAGCGGTGATGGAATCGACCGGGGCCGGCCCGGGCGTGTACTCGAAGATGGGCACGGCCGGCGACTGCGCGGTGTTCACGACGTCGCTCGCGGCGATCTGGGTCTTCTCCCAGCCGCCCGCGCCGGCGCTGCTGCAGCTTCCCGTCGAGTACGACGGCGGCGGGTCCACGACCTGCCAGGTCTGCTGCTGGCGAATCAGCGGGGCCTTGCCGTTCACAACCGCCCCGACGCAGTAGCGAACCCGCTTGACGTTCCTGGCGTTGAGCGAGCCGACCGGCTTCACGGCGTCGACCGTGAGGAAGACGAGGTCGTACGGCTCGGCCTTCTCCACGCTCGCGGGCACATAGTCGGTCGGGCTGGCGAGGTTGCGTAGCTGGCTCGAGAGCCGCTCGAGCGTCAGCCGTGCCTGGTCCTGGGACTCGTTTGCGAGGCGGTTGATGCGCTCGTTCTTGTGAAAGGCGACGAAGGCGGAGATCGTCGCCATGACCACCACGGTCACGATCGCCATCGCCATGAGGAGCTCAATCAGCGAGAACCCCTCCTGCCCGCGCGCGGTCGTCATGGGAGCGATACCGGCCCGAGCGGCTTCGACTCCGAGAAGTTCTCGTCCACCGAGCTGACGTAGTAGGTGTGGCCGCCGACAGCCGCGCCGCTGTCTCGGTAAGCGGTCAGCGACTCCTGCCCGGTGCGCGCCACGCGATCGCCGATCAGGATGCCGTCTCGGTAGACCCGGTAGAAGATGACGTTCGAGCCGCTGTAGGGCGGCACCACGGCCGGCGCGTCGGGCCAAGTGAGCACGACATCCTCGCCGTCCTGCGTCGCGGTAAGGCTCGGCGGCTGATCCGGCTGCGTGTTGGCTCGGACGGCCGTGAGGGTCGCCGACGGGCTGCCTTCGCGCGGCGCGCCACCGAACGGGTCCTCGTCAAGCGCGACGACGTAGTAGTCGATCGTCGCTCCGGCCGGGGGGTTCATGTCGCGGCACTCGGTCTGTGTGGTGACCGTCGTGTAGTCGCAGCCGGGCACGACCTCCCAGCCGGTGGCGAGCTTCCGGTACACGCGATAGCCGGTCACGTCCGGCTCGATGTTCCGACCCCACTGGATCTCAACGATGTCGTGGGAGTCGTTGAACCCGATTCGCGGGTTCCAACCGCCGAAGACGTCCTGCGGCGCGGTCGGGACGTCGCGGTTGAGCCGGATCGTCCTGGAGCGGGTCGGACCTGGCACGCCCTCCTTGTCGAGCGCCGTGACGCTGACGACGTAGGTGCCGTCCGGCACATGTGTGCCGCCGGAGCTGATGTCCCAGTCAAACGTGGCGCTGGTCGAGCTCGCGGTGTCCACGAGAACGCCGTCGACCGCGAACCGGATCGCCACGGCGTCGGTGTCTGCCTGGACCCCGAAGCGAATTCGGCTCACGTCGGTCTTGATCTCGCTCCCTGTAGGGGTCTGCGAGATGATCTCCACCGCCGGCCCCGCCGAGCTCGCCTCGTTGTTGACGATGCCCGCCTGCTTGACGCTCCGGGTCACGCCATGGCGCGTCCACGCAACGGTCACCGTCACGCGCTTGTAGTCGTCCGGGTTGCGGTCGGCCGTGCCGCCTCCGCCCCCGCAGTAGTTGCCGCCCGTCGCGTCGCCGTAGCCGTCCTGGTCGTCGTCGACCGAGCAGACGTTCATCGTGATCGTGTAGTCGGTCCTGCGACGCTGCACCGTCCAGGCCGTCGTCATCGGCGTCGTGTCGGCGAGGCCAGGGATGGCCTGAACGCTCGTGACCGCGGAGCCGGGGTTGAGCTGGCGGTAGGGCACCGAGCGCGAGGCTTCGATCACCTCGCGGCTCAGCGCATTGCCCGCCTCGCGCTGCTTGGTCATCACGGTGCGGGCGTTGGCGCCGTCGATCAGCGCCAGCGTGCCGGCGATGCCGACCACGAGGATCAGCATCGTGACCATCACCTCGATGAGCGTGAAGCCACGCTCGGCGCGCAGACGTGTGAGAGCGGGCATCTCGAAGGGCTAAATCGGCCACCCGGAGTCCCTTCTTGATCACACAAGGGTCCAGGGGGACAAAACGGCAGGAGGCGGGCCGAATGGCCCGCCTCCCGAGAACTCCTTCCGGCTATGCCGGTGTTACCACTTACCGCCCGTGCCGCAGCCGGCCTTGCCGCCGGTGTCGCAGGTGTAGGGCTTCACGAACTGACCTGCGGTCTTCGTGATCGTGAAGTGGTTGCCCGACTTCGACGTACCGACG
>JBKPME010000163.1:0-24239 GCA_046731915.1 Actinomycetota bacterium | reverse complement strand
GACGCCCTCGCCGAACTCGTTGCGCTGGAGCCCGCGGGCGACCTGGTCGCCGAGCGCGCCCGAGCCCACCAGCCCGCCGATCACGACCACCGAGAGGACCATGATGATCCCCTGGTTCACGCCGAGCATGATGCTTTCGCGCGCTAGCGGCACCTTCACCTTGGCGAGCACCTGGCGCTTGGAGGCGCCGAACGCCTGCGCGGCCTCGACCGGGGCCGCCGGGACACCGCGGATGCCCGAGGTCACGAGCCTGATGACGACCGGGATCGCGTACAGCACGGAGGCGACCACGCCCGGCACGAGCGAGACCGGCATCAGATAGATGAACGGAATGATGTAGACGAGCTGGGGGAGCGTCTGCAGCGTGTCGAGGATGGGCCGGAGCACCTTCTCGACGCGCGGGCTCTCCGCTGCCCAGATTCCGATCGCGATGCCGATCACGACGGCGATGGCGGTGGCCACGAGCACCTGCGAGGCAGTGTCCATCGCCGGTTCCCACACGCCGATGAAGCCGATCAGCACGAGCATCAGGAAGGCCGTGATCGCCGGGCGCAGGCCGCTCAGGATGTAGGCGATCGCCGTCAGGCCGCCGAGGATGATGAACCAGGGCGTGTCCATCAGCAGGTTCTGGACCGGCTGGAGCATGCGCTCGAGGATGAAGTTGCCGAGCCAGTCGGTGATGCTGAAGATGAACGTACTCGGGTCCTGGATGTACTCGAGCGCGTCGTTGATCCATCCGAGAACGGTGTCCTGGATGTTCGAGTCGTAGACGGTCGAGGCGGTTTCGAACTCATCCGGATAGATCGAGTCCGCACCGAGCGCCTTCGCGGCGATCACGATTAGGGCGATCGCCCCGAATACGGCGAGCGTGACCTTGCGCGCCCGCCGCCGTCCCTCGTCCGTGAGCTGACTGCGGGCGGGATCGGTGCGGTCGGCGATGGCAGCGGTGGAGCGGTCGAGCGCGATGGCCATGATCACGATCGCTATGCCGGCGAGCACCGCGAGCGCCGGGTTCGAGTAGAGCCCGTTGGTCACGACGTCGCCGAGGCCTCGGCCGCCGATCAGGCCCGCGATCACGACGAGCGACAGCGCGAACATGATCGTCTGGTTGAGCGCGAGTAGGAGTTGCCGGCGCGCGAGCGGAAGCTGGACCTTGAACAGCGTCTGGCGGGGGGTCGCGCCGAACGCCTGCGAGGCCTCGACGGATTCCGCTGTCACGCCGCGGATGCCGAGCGCGGTGATCCGAACGGCCGGCGGGATCGCATAGATGAGCGTGCAGATCACGGCCGCGGCCGGGCCCACCGAGAAGATGATCACGACCGGCATCAGGTACGCGAACGCGGGCACGATCTGCATCGCGTCGAGCACCGGAGTGATCGCCCGGTGGAAGCGCTGGTTGCGCCCCGCGTAGATGCCGACCGGCACTCCAATGAGGATCGAGATGAGCACCGCGGCGCTCATCAGCGCCAGCGTCTGGATGCTCTCCTCCCAGAGGCCCAGCAGGGCGAATGACACGAACGCGCCGAGCACCACTATCCCCGCGCGCAAGCCGCCGAAGCGCCAGACGATCAGCGTGCCCGCGGCCATCGTGCCGACCCAGGTGAGCCACTCCATGACGTCGAGGAGCGCCGTGACGAGCCACTCACACGCCGCGCGGAAGGCGTCCAGGAGAGCGAAGAACGGGTTCGAGCCCTCGGTGCGCTGCTCGAGCAGCCACTCCTGCGCGTCGTCCAGCTTGCGAGGGAGCTCTTCCCAGGTGAGCGAGATGGGCCAGGAGAACTCGTTCTTCCAGAGCACGTAGCCGAGGACCATCACAGCGAGGACTCCGACGACCTGGGCGCCGCGGCCGCGGAAGCGGGACGTGGGCGCCGCGAACGCGGGTGCGCGCAGCCTGCCGCTAGCTACTGCCATCGGAGCCGCGAGTACCGGAGGTGTCGGGATCCTCGGCCATGGCCCGCAGGATCGCCTCGCGGTCGACGATGCCGACCACCTTGCCGTCCTTGACGGCTCGCACCGGCTGGTCCGTGGAGGCGACCAGCGGGACGGCGTTCTGCATGGTGGTCTCGACCGGAAGCTCGGGACCCTCACTGGTCTCGCCGGGCTTGGGGTCGCGCATGATCCAGCGCAGCGTCAGCACGTGCGTGCGCGGGATGTCGCGGATGAAGTTCTCAACGTAATCGTCGGCCGGGGAGCCGACGAGCTCCTCGGGCGTGCCGAGCTGGACGATCGCGCCGTCCCGCATGATCGCGATCCGGTCGCCGAGCCGGAGCGCCTCCGGGAGGTCGTGGGTGATGAAGAGCATGGTCTTACCCGTCTCCTCCTGGAGCCGGATGACCTCGTCCTGCATGTCGCGGCGAATCAGCGGGTCGAGCGCGCTGAAGGGCTCGTCGTAGAGCATCAGCTCGGGGTCGACGGCGAAGGCGCGTGCCAGGCCGACGCGCTGCTGCATTCCGCCGGACAGCTGGGAGGGGAACGAGTTCGCGACGTCCTGGAGCCCGACCAGCTCGAGCACCTCGCCAGCCCGGCCGAGGCGCTCCTCCTTCGACTTCCCCTGAATCTCCAGCCCGAACGCAACGTTGTCGATAACCGTGCGGTGCGCGAGCAACCCGAAGTGCTGGAAGACCATCGAGACGCGGTGGCGGCGGAGGTCCCGGAGCGCGGCGGCGTCGGCGCCGATCACGTCCTGGTCGCAGATCACCACCGAGCCCGCGGTGGGCTCGATCAGGCGGATGAGCGTGCGAACGAGCGTCGACTTGCCGGACCCGGACAGGCCCATGACCACGAACACCTCGCCGGGCCAGATTTCGATCGTGACGTCCTTGACTGCGACGACGGTCCCGGTCTTGTCGCGCAGCTCGGCGCGCGAGAGATCGGCGTCCGGCGTGCCGATGATCTTGTCGGCGTTCGGGCCGAACAGCTTCCAGACGCCCTCGGCACGGAGCAGCGGATCGCCGCTGCGTTCCGGACTGGGGGGCGCTTCGGGGGTCTCCACGGCCGCGGAGCCGTGCGATTCACTCATCTCGGCGCGATGATATATCAGGCCTGCAAGCCCATGCTAGCCCTGGGATTAGGTCTGTATTAGGACCGTCTGGAGCTCGGTGAGGGTGTCCATCGGATAACGGCCACCGACCCGCCCGATGCCGCTCTGCGACCTCGCGCGGCCGCCCCAGGGGAGGTGCGGCTCCCAATAGTTGGTGGTTTCATTGATGTTCACGAGGCCCATGGGCACCGCGTCGGCGTAGCGCAGCCCCGCCGCGAGGTCGTTTGTGAAGATCGCGGCCATGAGCCCGTAGGTCTGTGAGTTGGTCTGCTGGATCGCCTCCTCGAGCGAGCCGATGCCGACAATTGGCGCGATTGGACCAAAGGTCTCCTGCGTCACCGCGATGGAATCGCGCGGAACGTCGTTCAGAACCGTCGGCTGCCAGTAGAGCGGCGTGGGGTAACCGCCGGCGCGGCTGCCGCCGGTCACGACCGTCGCGCCGCGCTCGACCGCGTCCGCCACGTGCGCGTCCATCTTGGCCGCGCCGGGCTCGTTGTTGACCGGGCCCATCGTGGTCGCCTCCTCGAGCGGGTCGCCGAGCCGGACCTCACGCTCGACCTCGTCCGCGAGCAGCGAGACGAACTCCTCGCGTACCGCGTCGTGGACCAGGATGCGCTCGGCGGCGGAGCAGCTCTGGCCCGCGCCCAGGAACGAGCCCACGCGCGCCGCCTCGGCGGCCGCGGCGAGGTCGGCGTCGGCGAGCACGACGAGCGGCCCGTTGCCGCCCATCTCGAGCAATTGCGCCTTGCCGGCAGCCTGGCGCGCCACGATCAGGCCGGTCTCGGTCGAGCCGGTGAAGGCGACCGCATGGGTGCCTGGGTTGACCGCCAGCTCGTCGCCCACCTCCGGGCCGGGGCCCAGCACGAAGTTGAAGACGCCGGGCGGGAGGTCGGCCTCCGCGATGCAGTGCGCGAGCAGCCCGGAGCAGACCGCCGTGGAGGGCGCGGGCGTCCAGACGACGGCGTTGCCGCACGCGAGCGCCGGGGCGAGCACCTCGGCGGGCATCGTGTAGGGCCAGTTCCACGGCGTGATCAGCCCGAGGACGCCGAGCGGACGGCGGATCAGCAGGACGCGCCGGCCGGGTGCGGCGCTCTCCGGAATCGAGCCCTCGAGACGCTTCCCGTCCTCGGCGGCCATGCGGAAGAACTCGACGAGCTCGCCGACCTCAACCTCCGCCTCGGCCTTGAGCGGCTTGCCCTGGTCGAGCGTGAGCACGCGAGCGAGCTCGTCGGCGCGGCTCTCCATGACATCGGCCGCCCGGTGCAGAAACTCGGCCCGCTCGAAACCGGTGCGAGCGCCCCACGATGGGAAGGCGGCATTGGCGGCCGCGATCGCGAGCCGCGCGTCGGCCCGATCACCCTCCGCAACCGGCCCGAGCGACTCGCCCGTGGCCGGGCTGATGGCCTCGACCGTGGCGCCACTCGTGGCATCGCGCCACTCGCCGTCGATGAACATGCGCGTGGTCGTCACAGCGCGAGCCTTTCAGCGCCGGCAGCACGAGTCAACGTGGGGGGTCCTCTCTGTCGACCGAGTGTCACGGCAGACGAACGACGGCATTGAGGGTGGGCCCAGTGCGTCCAAGTGTCCTGGATAGGGGGTCATATAGACCCCTTAGGCAGGACGCTTCGCTATGCGTCCTCCCTCAATGCTGTCGTTCGCCCAGGACACGCGTCCGGCGTGCGAGCATCTCAACGGCGCGCAATGCAGGACATCGCCGAATTTCTCCGCAGGCATCCGCCCTTCGACAGCCTCGACGAGGACACGCTCGAGAGGGTCGCCGCCAGCGCCGAGATCGAGTTCCACGCGGCGCGCACGACCATCATCGACGATCCCGGGGCCACCGCCGGTCTCGCAAACGTGGTCCGGAGCGGCGCGGTCGAGCTGGTGGTCGAGGATGGCCGGTTGCTCGACCTGATCGTGGAAGGCGAGCTGTTCGGCTTCGTCTCGCTCGTCTCGGAGGGTCCGCTCGGCTTCATCGCGCGCGCTGCGGAGGACACGCTCGTGTATCGGATACCCGCGGACGTGATGCGTCCGGTGCTGGAGCACCCGGCCTCGGTGCGCTTCATGGTCGAGCGCCTGGACAAGCGAATACAGCTGCTTGCCGAGCACGAGGGCCAGCCGGCGCTGAATTCCGCGGGCCGGCCGGTGAGCGAGCTGATCCGCGCGCGCGCGCTGGTCTGCCCGCCGGAGACGACCGTGCGGGAGGCCGCCCAGCGGATGGCCGAGGCCGGCGCAACATGTGTGGTCGTCGACACCGGCGACGGGCTTGGGATCGTCACCGACCGCGACTTCCGAACCCGGGTGGTCGCAGCGGGCGTGCCGTCCGACACCGCCGTGTCGGACGTGATGACCGCGCCCGCCTGGACCGTGTCCGCCGACCGGACCGGCACCGAGGCGCTGCTCGAGATGCTCGATCACGGAGTCCGGCACCTGCTGGTGCTCTCGCCCGGCCGGCAGCTGCTCGGCGTGCTCGACGACGTCGACCTGATGGCGAACGAGCAGCGGGCGCCGTTTCGGCTTCAGGCATCTATCGCCCGCGCCGGTGACGCCCGCGAGGTGGCGAAGGCAGCCTCGGACCTCGCCGGCATGGTCATCGCGCTGTTCGGCGCCGGCATGCCCACCGCTGCGATCAGCCGCGCGATCACGAGCGTCCACGATGCTGTCACCGGCCGCCTGATCGAGCTCGCACACGATGAGCTCGGCCGCCCGCCCGTGCCGTACACGTGGCTCGCGACCGGCAGCTTCGGCCGCCTCGAGCCATTCCCGAGCTCCGATGTGGACTGTGCCCTGGCCTGGGACGGCTCGGACGACGACATGCAGCTTCGGCGCACCATGATCACGCTCGCGAAGCACGTGCTCGAGGGTTTGGATGGTTGCGGCTTCCCGCCGGACAAGAACACTGTCGTCGCGTCGAATCCGCTCTTCGCGCGCTCGATCGACGAATGGGAGCGGGCCGCCACGACGTGGGTCGAGCATCCCGATCGCGATCGCGGCCTGATGCTGGTGTCGGTGGTGATCGAGAGCAACGCCGTCTGGGGCGTGACCTCGGCGGCCGAGCACCTCGCGAACGTCTTCGCGCATGCCCCTAACCGCAAGCTGATGTTGCGGCGGCTCGCCGCCGCCGCCGTGGCCGAACGGCCTCCCACGGGCTTTCTTCGTAACTTCGTGCTGCACTCGAGCGGCGAGCGCAAGGGGGCGCTCGACATCAAGCGCCGCGGGCTCATGCCGGTCGAGAACATCGCGCGCTGGAGCGGCCTGCGCGCGGGCGTGAGCGCGGCCTCGACGCGCGCTCGCGTCAAGGCCTCGGCTGAGGCGGGCACCCTAAGGACCAGCGATGCGGCGAACCTGTGCGACGCATTCGAGCTCTTGTCGGCTCTTCGCATGGAGCACCAGGTAGGGCAGCTGCGAGAGGGTGAAGCGGCCGACAACCTGATCGAGCCGAGGAGCCTGACGGCGCCCGCGCGGGCCTCTCTTAAGGAAGCCTTCCGTGCGATTGGGGGCGTGCAGCGCCGGATCGCAGCCGAGTACGGGCTGCAGCTGCGGTGACGTTGTTCTGGAGCCCGTCCTGGCGCGCCGCGCGCTTCATTGCGATCGATGTCGAGACGACTGGGCTCGACGCGAGGCGGGACGAAGTGATCTCGTTCGCGGGCATCCCGATCGAGTCCGCGCGGATCGTCACCCCGGAGTCGGTCCAGGGGCTGGTGCGGCCGCGCGCGGCTTCGACGGGGGCATCGAGTGAGATCCACGGGCTCCGCGACTACGACCTCGCCGGGGCCCCGGAGGCACCGGAGGCGCTGGCGCCGCTGGCTGCGCTGATGGACGGCCGAGTCCCGGTCGTGCATGCACAGTGGGTTGAGCGCACGTTTCTGCGCAAGGCGGGCTGCCCGCTGCCGCGGCGGATCGTCGACACGGCCCTCCTGTGGCGGCTGCTGACGATCGAGCGCGGCGAGCCGGATCCCGGTACGCGCAGCCTCTCGGTTATCGCCGGGTCCCTTGGCCTGCCTGCGCATCGCCCGCACACGGCCGAGGGCGACACTCTCACGGCCGCGCAGGTCTTCCTCGCAATGGCGACTCACCTCGAGGCGCGCGGCCCTGCCACCGTTCGCACGCTGACCGGTGCGCGCCGGCGCCTGCGCGCGTGGCAGCTGTGGACCGGGCCCGGCGGCCTCAGCCGCGGCTGAAGGCGGTAAGGATCTCGCGCTGGAACGCCATCACGTGCTCGTGCATGATCGTCCGCGCGTGCGGGCCGTTGCGGTCGAGGATCGCCTCGAGCAGCTGGGTCTGATCGTGCACCGCGTGGCCCAGCGTCGGCACGCGGTCGAGCACCAGGTACCAGATGCGCAGCGAGTGCGTGAAGTAGCGCTCGAGCGTCTGCATGAGGTACAGGTTGTGCGTCGCCTCCCACGTGAAGCGGTGGATGCGCTCGTCGAAGCGCATCAGGCGCTCCTGGTCGCCGCCGCCGTCGAGCTCCTCGATCTCGCGGAGCAGCGCCTCCGCCGTCGCGCGTGTCTCGGGGTCGAGGCGAACGGCAGCCAGCTCGGCGGCGTAGGCCTCGAGCTCCGCGCGCACCTCGGTGATGTTCTGGATGTCGGCGGCCTCGACGGCGGAGACGAAGGTGCCGCGGCGCGGCTGCACTTCGACGAGGTTCTCCAGCGCGAGCCGCTTCACCGCCTCGCGGAGCGGGGTGCGGCCGATGCCCATTTCCTCCATGAGGGCGTCCTCGCGGAGGACCGTGCCCGGCGGCAAATGAAGAGCGACGATCCTGTCCCGCAGTTCGACGTACGCGCGCTCCGCGACGAGCCGCGTGGCCGCAGCGTCGGGTACGTGCGAGGACGATGGTTCGGCGGCCATCCGGGGTGAGGCGGATTTTACGGCACGGGTAGCCTGATATATCAGCATGGCGGCAAGCGCAGGACGCCCGAATGCCGACGCGGAGCAGACCGCGGCGGGCGGCGCGGAGCCGGCTGCCACGCCGAGCGCGGGCGAGGCCGCGGATGCGTCTGCCACGCCTGGCGCGGAGGCGTCTGCCACGCCTGGCGCGGGCGAGGCCGCGGATGCGTCTGCCACGCCGAGCACCCAGGCGGCTGCCACGCCGAGCGCGGACCAGGCCGCGGCCGCGGGGACCGTGCGCGGGAACGTACCGACTGTCGCCGACCTCCTCCGCCGCCCTCGCTTCGAGATCCTCCCCCTCGACGGGATCGAGGATCAGGTCCGGGAGCACCTCTCGCCGGATCTCAAGGTCACCGTCACCGCGTCTCCCCGGAAAGGGCTCGAGGCGACGCTTTCCCTGAGTGAGCGCCTGGCGGCCGCGGGCTACCCGGTCGTGCCGCACCTATCCGCGCGCCTCGTTAGAGACCGCGCCCATCTCGAGGAGGTGCTCGCCCGGCTTCACGGGGCAGGCGTCCGCGAGCTCTTCGTGCCGGCGGGCGACGCCACCGAGCCGGGCGAGTACCACGGCGCCGAGGATCTTCTCGAGGCCATGGGGGAGTCGCGCTCCAAGTTTGAGCGCATCGGCATCACGGGCTACCCGGAGAGTCACCATCTGATCTCGGACGACGAGACGATCCGCGCGATGTTCGCCAAGTCCGAGATGGCCACGGACATCATCAGCCAGCTCTGCTTCGAGCCCGAGACAATCGACGGCTGGATCAAGAACGTTCGCGCGCGGGGCACACACCTGCCGATCTGGATCGGCATGCCGGGCTGCGTCGACTACGCGAAGCTCGCGCGGATCACCATGAAGATCGGCATGGGTGAGTCGACCCGCTTCCTGCGCCATAACCGCAGCGTGCTCGGGCGGGTGCTCACGCGGCAGTTCAAGCCGAGCAAGTTGCTCGAGGCGCTCACGCCAGTAGTCACCGATTCCGCAGCCAATGTCCCGGGCTTCCACCTGTACACCTTCAACGAGGTGGGTCGCACCGAGCGCTGGCGCCAGAGGGCACTGAACCGCCTGACCCAGCAGTGATAAACAAACCTCGCGCGTCTCAACGCGGTGCTCACCCGGTCGGGGGAGGCCGGCGACTTCGCCGCCCACGACAGTCTGGCTCCGCTCCGACCAGGCCGCGGACGTGACCGGTGCGGCGGTGCTTGCCGCTCGGCCTGCGCCCCGCGGCGCTTAGCTCGGCCCGCCGGAGCGCCCGGAATCATCGGCCGCGGCGTCGAGCGACTCGGCCAGGAGCGTGGACACGTCCACGACCCGGAGCTCGTCGCCGCGCGACTTCACGCCGTCGTCGAGCATCACCGTGCAGAACGGGCAGGCCACCGCGAGCGTCTCCGCGCCGGTCTCGGCCGCCTCGCGCACGCGCTCCTCGTTGATCGGCCGAGCGCGCTCCTCCATCCACATGCGCGCTCCGCCGGCGCCGCAGCAGAAGGTGCGCTCCTCGCGGCGCTCCATCTCGATCGGCGTGCCGACCGCCTCGACGATCGCGCGCGGGTCGGCGCGCACGTCGTTGTGGCGGGCCAGGTAGCAGGAGTCGTGGTAGGTGATCGTCTGCCCGTTTGCGGACGGCGGCTCGAGCTTCCCCTGGCGCATCAGGTCCGCGATCAGCTCGGTGTGGTGCACGACCTCGTAGTTCCCGCCGAAGTCCGAGTACTCGTTGCCGATCGTGTTGAAGCAGTGGGGGCACGAGGCCACGATCTTCGTGACCCCGGCCTCGTTCAGCGTCGAGACGTTCTGCTCAGCGTGTGCCTGGAACAGGTACTCGTTGCCGATCCGCCGCGCGGGATCGCCGGTGCATGACTCACGCGGGCCTAGGATCGCGAAGTCCACGCCCGCGGCCATCAGCAGCTTCGCGGTCGACTGGGCGGCGGTACGGGCGCGCTCGTCGAAGGACGCCGCGCAGCCGACCCAGTACAGGACCTCGGGAGCCGGGTCGCCCGGCTCGAGCACCCGGACGCCGAGCTCGGCGGCCCAGTCGGCGCGCTCCGTCTGCGGCTTTCCCCACGGGTTCGACGCGCGCTCGACGTCGCGCAGCATCTGCTCGGACTCGGTCGGGAACGAGGAGTCCATCATCACGAGGTGACGGCGCAGGTCGACGATGTGGTCAACGTGCTCGATCGACACGGGGCACTCGCGCACGCAGGCCCCGCACGTCACGCAGTCCCAGACCACGTTGTCGGTCACCGCGTTCGGCACGAGCGGCGACGGCTCGAAGCCC
Organism: Actinomycetota bacterium; assembly: GCA_046731915.1. Lineage (GTDB taxonomy): Bacteria > Actinomycetota > Thermoleophilia > Solirubrobacterales > Thermoleophilaceae > JACVRW01. Next base: position 14,042 of record JBKPME010000163.1, on the reverse strand, counting down.
TCCTCGCCGCGGATCAGCTTCGGCCCCTCCTCGAAGACCTGGTCGCGCAGCGCCATGATCAGGAGCTTGGGCGAGAGCTCCTTGCCCGTGTTCCAGGCCGGGCAGACGTCCTGGCAGCGCCCGCACTCCGTGCACGAGAACGTGTCGAGCGTCTGCTTCCAGGTGAGGTCGGGCGTCGTGCCGGCGCCGAAACGCATCTCCTCCTCGGGCACGTCGAAGCGCAGCGGCTCGAGCCGGCCTCGCGCGTGCGTGCGCGTGAAGTAGACGTTGAACGCCGCGGTCATGATGTGGAGGTGCTTCGAATGCGGCAGGTACGCGAGGAAGCTGAGGATGATCGTGATGTGCGCCCAGACGAACACGCGCTCGAGCACTTCGGTCACATCGCCGTCGCCGAACAGGTTCGATAGCGCGTTCGACACCGGCGACGAGTCAGCCGGCCACTCGTTCAGTCCGAGGGCGATTCGGGAGGCGTGCCAGAGCAGAAGCGTCGTGACGATCCCGGCGATCAGAGCGAGGATGAGGTCCGCCTCGCCGAGGTGGCTGCCCTCGAAGCGCGCCGGCCGCTGGACCTTGCGGATGATCGCCGCGCCGATCACGCCCGCGAGCACCAGCACCGCGAACAGGTCGACCATGAACGCGAACCAGCCCTGATGACCGAGCCAAGGCAGCGTCGCGTCCTTGTCGACCGCGCCGATCATCGCGATGACGATCGTCGGGAAGAGGACGAGGAAGCCCCAGAAGATCGCCGCGTGGATCAGGCCGGGCACGAGCCGCTGCAGCAGCTTCTTCTGGCCGAGCACGATCACGGCCTCGTTCTGGACGCGCTTCGGCACGTCGTCGAAGCGCGCGACCGGCTTACCCAGCCTCACCAGCGAGACGAGCAGCTTCGCGCGGCGGTAGAAGAGCGTGCCGCTGACCGCGAGCAGAGCGGCGAGCGCGAGCGCTCCCACCGCGACGTCTATGAGGACTGCGCCTTTCTCAGCTCAGCGGTGATCGCGGGGACCACCTCGGCGAGGTCGCCGATCACGGCATAGTCGGCGCTGGCGAGGATCGGCGCCTCGGCGTCGGAGTTGATCGCGAGGATCTTCTTCGCCCCCTTGCAGCCGGCAATGTGCTGGGTGGCGCCGCTGATGCCGCATGCGATGTAGAGGTCGGGCGCGACCTTCGTGCCGGTCTGGCCCACCTGGTCGGTGTGCGGGCGCCAGCCGGCCATCGTCACGACGCGCGAGCACCCGACCGCCGCGCCCAGAAGGCCGGCGAGCTCCTCGAGCATCCCGAAGCCGTCCGCGGAGCCCACCCCGCGGCCGCCGCTCACGACGACCTTGGCCTCGGCCAGCGAGATGCCGGCGGACGGCGTCTCGGCGTGCTCGACGACCTGCACAACAAATTCGCCCTCGCCCAGCGCCGGCTCAAGGCTCTGCACAGCAGCGCTGGCGCCATTCATGGTGCTCGCCTCAACCATGTGAGGAGCAACGGAAAGGATCTTCAGGTCGGAGTTGATGCGCGCCTCTTCAAGAAGGCTTCCGCCCCAGCGCACTCTCGTAACAGCCCCGTCGCTCCCCACCGCGTTGCAGTTGGCGGCGAAGGGAAGGTCGCGGCGAGCGGCGAGGTGACCGAGTACCTCGTTGCCGCGGTCTGTGCCTGCGGCGGCGACGGCGGACGGCTGGATCTGCTCGATCAGCTGCTCGAGGCATGCAGCCCAGGCGGCCGGCGCGTATGCGGAAAGACGATCGTCATTCACGACGTGCAACGTCTCAACGCCGTAGGCGCCCAGTTCGATACCGGGTTCGCCAACGCTCAGAGCATGAAGCGGACCGCCAAGGTCGCGCGCGAGGGAGACCGCCTGGAGAGACAGCTCTTCGTGCGGCTCGACGAGGACGAGGACGCTCATCCCGCCACACCGATGTCGCGCATCATCTCGACCACCGCGGGCGCGGCGTCCGCGCCATTGCCCAGGATCTCCGCCTGTTTGCCCTGTCCCGGCGGCACCACCAGGCGCAACTTTTCGAGCTTCGGCGCCGGGCGCTCCGGGTTCCGCGTGTCCACCGGCTTCGAGCGCGCGCGCAGCTTTGCCGGCACGGACGGATAGCGCGGCAGGTTGATTCCCTCGAGCACGCTCACCACGGCGGGCAGCGGCAGCGAGTAGATGTCGCGGCCGCCCGGCACCTCCTGCTCGCAGCGGGCGCGGCCGTCCTCCACGGAGAGGCCCTTCAGGCCCGTGGCGATCGGGCGCCCGAGCGCGTACGCGACGCGGATGCCCACCTGGTAGTTGCCGGCGTCGGCCGATTCGTTGCCGAACACGATCAGGTCGAAGCCCTCGCCCGAGCCCTGCTCGTCCTGGACGGCCGAGACGATCGCGGCGGCCGTGGCCTGCGGATCCCACTCCTCGCCATCCGTGACGAGATGGATCCCGCGGTCGCCGCCGTTCGCGAGCGAGTCGCGAATCTGCTCCTCGGCCTCGGCGGGGCCGAGCGTCAGGACGGTGACCTCGCCGCCGTGCTGCTCCACGAGCCGCACCGCCTCCTCGACGCCGCATTCCTCATGCGGGCTGATCGTGAAGCCGAGATGGCGCGTCTCGAGCGCCTGCTCGTCGGCGGTCAGGACCATCTTGCCGCCGGTGAGCGGCACGCGCTTGACGCAGACCAGGATCCTCATGCCGGGATCGGGTCGGCCGCCTTCACGCGCTCGTTGTCCGGGTCGAACAGAGACGTCGAGTCGTTCGTCTGCACCGTGACCGGATAGCGCTCGTTCATGTACTCCACCGCCAGCTCCTGCCCGACAACAGCGTGCTCAGGCGGGAGGTACGACAGCAGGATGTGCTTGCCCACCGACGGCCCGGCGCCCGCGCTCGTGACATACGAGCCGCGGCCGTGCGAGTCCACCAGCCGGCCGCCGTCGCGCGTCACGATCGGCTCGCCGCCGAGCGGGAACCGCTTCAGGCCGCTCGCGGAGCTGTGGTCGTCCACCGTGAGCGCGCACATGACCGTCTGGGGCTCCTCCTCGCGGTGGCGCACGTGCGCCTCCTTGCCGACGAAGTCCTGGTCCTTCACCTTGCCCCAGGCCATGCCGGCCTCGACCACGTTGTACTCGCCATCGAGCTCGAACCCGAACGCGCGATAGCACTTCTCGAGCCGGCCGGTCGTGCCGTACACGCCGATGCCCGCGGGCACGATGCCGTGCGGCTCGCCTGCCTCGGCCACCATGTCCCAGAGGCGCGCGCCCTGCTCGATCGGCACGTAGAGCTCCCAGCCGAGGTCGCCCACGTACGAGATCCGCGAGGCGAGCACGCGCAGCGGGCCCATCTCGACGTCCGTGCAGGTCGCGAACGGGAAGCCTTCGTGCGACACGTCGGCGCTGGTGAGCTCGCGCATGATCTCGCGCGCCCGCGGGCCCCAGAGGCCGAGCGTGGTCCAGCTCGAGGTGAGATCGAAGATCTGGGCGGTGCCGTCCTCGGGCAGGTGGTCGCGGTACCACTTGAAGTCGGCCATGCCGTGGGCGCCGCCCGTGACAACGCGGAAGCGCTCGTCGCCGAGCCGCATCACGGTGAGGTCCGAGCGGAAGCCGCCTCGCGGGGTCAGCACCGGCGTGTACACGACCTTGCCGAGCTTCACGTCCATCTGGCGCATCGAGACCTTCTGCACGCACCCGAGCGCCCCCGGCCCGACGATGTCGAAGATGCAGAACGCGGTCAGGTCGAACATGGCCGCGCGGTCGCGCATCGCGAGGTGCTCGGCGTTGATGATCGGAGACCACCAGCGAGAGTCCCACTCGGCCTGGCGCTCGGCGATCTCGTCCGCGAACTCCTCGAGCAGCGGGGCGTTCGACTCGTACCAGTGCGGCCGCTCCCAGCCGGCGGCCTCGTAGAACACGGCTCCCAGCGCGGCCTCGCGCTCGTAGTAGGGCGAGCGCCGGATCGGACGCGCCGACTCCCACTGCTCGCCCGGGTGCACGATGCCGTACGTCTTGTTGAAGCCCTCGGCGGCGCGGCTCTTCACGAATTCGGCCGTCTTCTGGTGGTCGTAGAAGCGTGAAACGTCGGACGCCTGCAGGTCGATCTCCGGCTCGCCCTCGACCATCCACTCCGCGACCGCCCGGCCGACTCCGGGGCCCTCCTTCACCCACACGGCGGCGGCCGACCACAGCCCTCGCACCTCGGACGTCTCGCCGAGGATCGGCAGGCCGTCGGGCGTCAGCGACAGAAGGCCGTTGATGGCGTACTTGATGCCCACCGACTCGTCGCCCAGGATCTCCGGCATCAGCTCGAGCGCGTGTTCCATCTGCTGAACGAAGTCGTCCTGCGTGAAGGGCAGCTCGGTCGGGGTGAGGGCCGACTCCTCGATCGAGGGGATCTCGTCCGGGTCGTGCAGGATCGGCCGATGTGCGTACGAGCCGACCTCGAGCCCGCTGCCGTCCTGGCGCTCGTACATGTTGGTGTCCATGTCGCGCACGATCGGGAACTCGATTGCACTCTTCGACTGCTCGAAACGCGGCACCGGGCCCACGTCGATCATCTGGTGGACGGCGGGCGTGAGCGGGATCGACGCGCCCGCCATACGCGCGATGCGCGGGCTCCAGACGCCGCACGCGATCACCACGTACTCGGCCTCCACGTCGCCGCGATCGGTGCGCACGCGCTTGACGCGGCCCCGCTCCACGTCGATGCCGAGCACCTCCGTGTTCGCGGAGACGGTCAGCGCCCCGGCGTTCTTCGCCTCCTCGCGCATGAGCGTGCCCGCGCGCAGCGAGTCGACCACGCCGACACCCTTCGAGTAGAAGCCGCCGAGCAACACGCTCTCGTCGATATACGGCACGTGCTCCTTGATCTCGGCCGGCGTAACGAGCGCGACGTCGTCTATGCCCCAGGACTTCGCCGACGCCATCCGGCGGCGCAGCTCCTCCATGCGCTCCTCGGTGCGCGCAACCTCGAGGCCGCCGCAGACGGTGAGCACGCCGAGCTCCTCGTACTGGCGCACGCTGTCCGCGGTGAGGTCCGTCATCTCACGCGAGTGATCCACCGGGAAGATGAAGTTCGAGGCGTGGCCGGTGGAGCCGCCCGGATTGGGGAGGGGGCCCTTGTCGATCAGGACGAGGTCCTTCCAGCCGAGGCGCGCGAGGTGGCCGACGAGGCAGTTGCCGACGATGCCGGCGCCAATGATGACCGCGCGCGCCGTGGTCGGCAGGGAACTCGCTGCTCCGGACTCGTCTGCCACAGGGATCACCTCGGGTCGGGGCTGGCCAGGGAACTGATATATCACACGGATGCACTCGTCGCGTGAGCTCAGCAGCTCGTCTTTCGCGATCGAGGTCGGCGGCGTCGCGACCCCGCTCGAGGGGCTGTTCGAGGGGTTCGACGAGCAGGACCGGCTAGGCGTGGTGCTGACCCATCCCTGCGGAGCCGTCGGCGCCAGCGCGCTCATCACGGCGACGATCACCGCCTTCTACGACATCCAGCGCGCCCGCGGCCCCGACTTCTTCGTGTACCCCGACTACTACCTGTTCCACGTCGGCCGGCCGCTCGGGGACCACGGGCGGCTCGACGTCTGGCCGCCGCGCAAGGAGGTGGTGGTGGCAAACGACGCCGACCGGGTGCTCGAGGCGGTGAACGATCGCGCCATCACTCGGCTCGCGGTCGAGGATCGCGCCGCCGGCGAGCCGCCGTCCGACCGGGCCGCGCTGGCGAGCGCCGGCGCCCGCATCAAGACCAGCCTTGCCTACTCGCCCTCGGGCCGCGTGGGCGACGCCGACGTGCGCATCGCCGGCAACCTGATCACGGAGGGCTACGTGGAGGCGATTCTGGACCTGGAGGCACGCATCGCGAGGCTGCGCGCGGAGGGGAACGATGAGCGGGCCGACGCGATCGCCGCGCGCGCCGGCGAGGTCGATCGCGACGTCCGGCAGCGCGTTCTCAGCGGACGCCGCGACCTGGCCGAGGACGGCGTTCCCGTCGAGACCTATCGGCGAATCGGCCTCGACGAGGCGCTCGGGCGGCTGGCTTGACCGGCGAGCCCGGGAACTGATATATCAGGTCGGTGCCGCGCGAGGTGCCCCCCGCCGCCGCCCCATGACGATGACCGACGTCCGATCGCCGGAGCGCTCGTCCGCCGCCGGCCCGTCGCTGGTCGAGGCGCTCGAGCGGCCGCGCTACGAGATCCTGCCGCTCGGCGGGATCGCCGACGAGGTGCACGAGCACGTGCCGACGGGCCGCACGATCACGATCACGTCCTCACCGTCGCGAGGGCTCGACGCGACGATCCGCCTGGCCGAGCAACTCGCGCCGAGAGGCTACGAGGTCGTGCCCCATCTGGCGGCTCGACTGATCGCCGACCGCGGGCACCTCGAGGAGGTCGTCGTGCGGCTGCGCGGCGCGGGGGTGCGCCAGCTGTTCGTCATCGCCGGGGACGCGCGGCAGCCGGCGGGCGAGTTCGAGGGTGCGGCCGAGCTCCTCGCCGCCATGGCCGGGCTGCGCGAGCAGCTCGCCGAGGTCGGCATCTCCGGCTACCCCGAGAGCCACCGCTTCATCAGCGACGAGACCACCATCGAGGCGATGTTCGAGAAGGAGCCGATGGCGACCTACATCGTCAGCCAGATCTGCTTCGACGCCGACGTGATCCGCACCTGGATCCGGCGGGTGCGCGACCGCGGCACGTTCCTGCCGATCTGGATCGGGGTCCCCGGCGCGGTGGAGTCCCGCAAGCTGCTCCGGATGTCCCTGCGGATCGGGCTGGGGCAGTCGGTGCGCTTCCTGCGCGGGCAGCGCGGCCTGCTGCGCCGCTTTCTGCGACCGCGGACCTACACGCCCACCGAGCTGCTGATCGCGCTGGCCCCCTCCTTCGCCGAACCGGGCGCCAACCTGGGCGGAGTCCACGTGTACACCTTCAACGAGCTCGAGAAGACGGAAACCTGGCGGCGGCAGCTCGTCGACCGCCTAAAGAACCAGGAGGAGGCCCCTTGACACAGGTGAACGAGAACCCCGGGATTCTGCTGTACCCGCGGATCCGGAAGTCGCCGTACTTCTACGCGTCGCGCCGTCATGGCATCCAGCTGTACAGCGTCTACAACCACATGTACCACCCGCGGCACTACGGCGACCCGGTCGAGGAGTACTGGCACCTCCTGAACGGCGTGACGCTCTGGGACGTCGGCGTGGAGCGCCAGATCGAGATCAGCGGACCGGACGCGTTCGAGTTCACCAACCTGCTCGTGGCCCGCGACCTGAACAAGTGCGCGGTGGAGCAGTGCAAGTACGTGTTCCTCTGCCTGCCCGACGGCGGGATCATCAACGACCCGGTCCTGCTGCGCGTCGAGGACAACCGCTTCTGGCTCTCGCTCGCCGACAGCGACGTGGAGCTGTGGGCACGCGGCGTCGCATACCAGTCCGGCCATGACGTGACGATCAAGGAGATCGACGTCGGGCCGGTCCAGGTACAGGGGCCCAAGTCGAAGGACGTGATGGTCGACCTGTTCGGCGACAGCATCGTCGACATCCCCTACTACTTCATGCGCGCGTACGAGCTCAACGGGATGCGGGTGCTCGTGTCGCGCACGGGCTACACCAGCGAGCTCGGCTTCGAGATCTACCTGTACGACGCGTCGAAGAACGGAGTCAAGCTCTGGGACGCCGTGCTCGAGGCCGGCAAGCCGCATGGGCTGGAGGTGATCGGCCCCTGCCACATCCGCCGCATCGAGGGCGGCATCCTCGCGCTCGGGCCCGGCTGCGACATGTGGTTCGATACGAACCCGTACGAGGTCGGCATGGGCTACGACTGGATGGTCGACCTCGAGTCCGGCACGGACTTCATCGGCAAGGACGCCCTCGCGAAGATCAAGGCCGAAGGCCCGAAGCGCAAGCTCGTCGGCGTCGAGATCGGCGGCGACAACATCGGGTCGTACAACGACGGCTCGATGATCGACGTGTTCCCCGTCCACAAGGACGGCGACCGGGTCGGGAGGATCACGTCGGCCTGCTTCTCGCCCCGGCTCGAGAAGAACATCGGCTACGCGATGGTGCCCACCGAGCACTCCGAGCTCGGCACTGAGCTCGATGTCGAGCGCCCGGAGGGCATGGTCTCGGCGACCGTGGTCGAGAAGCCCTTCATCGACCCCAAGAAGGAGACCCCGAAGCAGGAGCTCGCCTCGAGCACCGGATCCTGAGCACCACCGTCCACATCCTCTCGGGCCCACTCGACGACGAGCGGCGCGGCACGCTGGTCTTCCGCGGCGACCTGCTCGTCTTCAAGCAGGTCGGGCCCGTGCTCGAGATGGCACGCCTGCTGGACGGGCTGATCGAGGAGGAGCTGGACGGACCGGATGCGGTCGACGAGCTGCAGCGACAGGCGCGCGGCGACCTGCGGGTTAGGCGGCTGCTCGGCGCCGCGCTCGAGGAGGTCGGCGTGGATCCGGAGCGCAGCTACTGGGACTCGATCCACCTGCGAATCGTGCCGCCCGCCGAGGGAGACGGCGAGCGGCAGATCGGGAGGATCGGGTTCCATCGCGACACGTGGTCGTCCAACCTGCTGCAGCAGACGAACTGGTGGACGACGATCCGGCCGCTCGCCTCGGAGCGCACGATCGCCTTCTACCCGAGCTACTGGTCGCGGCCGATCGAGAACACCAGCGCGAGCTGGGACCTCGACGAGGTCCGCGAGCGACGCCGGAGCGGGGAGCGAGACGAGGACATTCAGATCGTTCCCGAGCCATCCGAGCCGGTGGACACGGAGTCCGAGCTCCGCATCGTGATCGAGCCGGGTGACCTGCTCTGCTTCTCTGGCGCGCACCTGCACGCGAGCGTCCCGAACGTGACGGCCGAGACGCGCTGCAGCGTGGAGCTTCGAACGATCAACGTCGACGACCTCGCGCGCGACCGCGGCGCCCCCGACCTGGACGGACGAGCGCCGCTGGTCCCGGTCGAGTGGTTCCGGTCGATGGCCGACGGACGGCCGCTGCGCCGAGACGAGGAGCCGATATGAGCGAGCAGTACGACTACGTGATCGTCGGCGGCGGGTCCGCCGGGTGCGCGCTGGCGAACCGGCTGTCAGCTGATTCGTCGAACCGCGTCCTGGTCCTGGAGGCGGGGAGGTCCGACTACCCCTGGGACGTCTTCATCCACATGCCCGCGGCGCTCGCGTTCCCGATCGGCAGCCGCTTCTACGACTGGAAGTACGAGTCGGAGCCCGAGCCCCACATGGGCGGGCGCCGGGTCTACCACGCGCGCGGCAAGGTACTCGGCGGGTCGAGCTCGATCAACGGGATGATCTTCCAGCGCGGGAACCCGATGGACTACGAGCGCTGGGCCTCGGACGCCGGCATGGAGACCTGGGACCACGCTCACTGCCTCCCGTACTTCAAGCGGATGGAGAACTGCCTGGCGGCGGCGGCCGACGACCCGTTCCGCGGGCACGACGGGCCGCTCGTGCTCGAGCGCGGCCCCGCGAAGGGGCCGCTCTTCGACGCTTTCTTCGAGGCAGTGCGGCAGGCGGGCTTCCCGCTGACGGACGACGTGAACGGCTACCGGCAGGAGGGCTTCGCCGCCTTCGACCGCAACGTGCACGACGGCAAGCGGCTCTCCGCCGCGCGCGCCTACCTGCATCCGGTGATGAAGCGCGCGAACCTCACCGTCGAGACGCACGCGTTCGCGACCAAGATCCAGTTCGAGGGCAACCGCGCGGTGGGGGTCGACTACTCGCGGCGCGGCCGCGGCGGGCGGAACGCGCGCGCCGGTGAGGTGATCGTGTGCGGCGGCGCGATCAACTCCCCGCAGCTGCTGCAGCTGTCGGGCGTGGGCGGGGCCGCTGAGCTCGAGCAGCTCGGCATCGGCGTGGTCTCGGACCTACCCGGCGTCGGCGAGAACCTCCAGGACCATCTCGAGGTCTACGTCCAGCACAGCTCGACCCAGCCCGTGACCATGGCCCCCTACTTCGCGATGAAGCGGCGCCCGCTGGTCGGCGCGGAGTGGCTCTTGCGGAAGACCGGCCCCGGCGCCACCAACCACTTCGAGGCCGGCGGCTTCGTGCGCGGCAACGACGAGGTGAAGTACCCGAACCTCATGTACCACTTCCTCCCGATCGCGGTGCGCTACGACGGCACGCTGCCCGAGGGCGGCGGCGGCCACGGCTACCAGGTTCACGTCGGGCCGATGTACTCCGACGTACGCGGCACCTGCAAGGTCGTGAGCCGCGACCCGCGCGACAAGCCCGCGTTGCTCTTCAACTACCTGTCGACGGAGAACGACCGGCGCGAGTGGATCGAGGCGATCCGCGTGACGCGCAGGATCCTCGGCGCCCCGGCCTTTGAGCCGTTCAGCGGCGGCGAGCTCTCGCCCGGCCCAGGCGTCGAGACGGATGAGCAGATCCTCGACTGGGTGGCGAAGGACGCCGAGACCGCGCTCCATCCTTCGTGCACCTGCCGGATGGGAACCGACGACATGACTGTCGTCGACCCGCTCACGATGCAGGTGCACGGCACCGAGGGACTGCGCGTGGCCGACGCTTCCGTGTTCCCATACGTCACGAACGGGAATATCTACGCGCCCGTGATGATGACCGCGGAGAAGGCGGCGGACCTGATTCTGGGCAACACGCCGCTCCCGGCCGAGCCGGTCGAGTTCTACCGCCACGGCGAGAGCCCGAGCCCGCTGACCGCTGCGCCCGCCGCCTCGGCGTAACCGCGCCGAAGCCGGCCCAAACGCGGCTCATCCCAATGGATTAAGGTCGGCTGTGATGGCGCGCTCCACGCTCGACTTGGTCGACCCGCGAATCGCCAAGGCGCTGTCTCACCCGATGCGCGCACGCATCCTGGTGATCCTCAACGAGCGCGTCGCCAGCCCGAACGAGATCGCGGAGATGATCCACGAGCGCCTGCCGAACGTGAGCTACCACGTGCGCGCGCTGCTCGATCTTGGCTGCATCGAGCTCGTGGACACCGCGCAGCGGCGGGGCGCGATCGAGCATTACTACCGGGCGGTGGTGCGGCCGTTCTTCAGCGACAGCGACTGGAAGCGCATCCCGCGCTCCGGCCGGCAGGCGATCTCGGACACCCTCCTCCACGTGATCTGGGACGACGTATCCGCGGCGATCGAGGCCGGGGCATTCGACTCGCGGGCCGACCGCTACCTCTCCCACAACCCGATGGTCGTGGACGAGCAGGGCTGGTCCGAGCTCGCCGAGGTAATGGCGCGGGCGCTCCGGGACGTCGAGAAGATCGAGTCGCAGAGCGCCCGGCGGCTGAAGAAGTCGGACGAGGAGGGCGTGCCCACCAGCGTCGTGCTGATGCAGTTCGAGACGCCTTCGGAAGACGGCTCCTGAGCCCGCTCGACCGCCGCGAGTTCCTCTTGGGCAGTGCCGCCGGGGCGGCTCTCTTGGGTCTCCCGCATGCCCAGCCGGCGGCGCTGTCGAGACGCGCGCTGCGCGAGCTGCGGGGCGCGGTGAAGGGGCGGGTGCTCGTGCCGAACGGCAGCGCGGCGCTCGTCTACAACACGCGCTTCGAGGGCCGCAGGCCCGACGCCGTGGTGCAGGTGCGAGACAGCGCGGATGTGGCGGCGGCGGTCCGCTGGGCGAACCGCTTCGACGTCCCGCTCGTTGCCCGCTCGGGCGGACACAGCTACGCCGGCTACTGCACCACCGGTAACGGAGTCGTACTCGATCTCTCGGGGCTGAACGGAATCCGCGTGGCGCGCGGCCGCGCCACCGTCGGCCCCGCGGCGCAGCTCATCGACGTGCAGCGGGTGCTCACGCGACGTGGGGTCACGGTGCCGTCGGGCTCGTGCCCGACGGTCGGCATCGCCGGGCTCGCGCTCGGCGGCGGGCACGGCCTCGCGGGGCGCCGCTTCGGCCTGACGAGCGACAACCTGCTCGCCGCCCGCGTCGTGACCGCCGACGGCCGCGTGCGGCAGGTGGACGCCGACACGAACGAGGACCTCTTCTGGGCCTGCCGCGGAGGGGGCGGCGGCAACTTCGGTGTGGTCACGTCGCTTACGGTCAAGACCCACCGCGCCCCCGGCGCCGCTTACTTCTTCCTCTCCTGGCCCTGGTCGCAGGCCGGCGAGGCGATCGCGGCGTGGCAGCGCTTTGCCCCAGAGGCGCCGCCCGCGCTCACCTCGATCCTGTCGCTCGGCACGACGGGCGGCGTGGGCTCACCGCGGGTGTCGGCGCTCGGCCAGTACTTCGGGGGGGAGTCGGCGCTGCGACGGCTCATTCACCCGCTCGCGCGCGTGTCGGGCGCCAGCCTGCGAATCGGCAGGTCGAGCTACTTCACGCTGGTGCTCCGCTGGGCCGGCTGCCTCGACGGGGGGCTCGCCGCCTGCCATCGCTCCACGCGCTCGAGCTTCCATGCGAAGTCCGACTACTTCGACAAGCCGATCGGCGCGCGCGGGCGTGCCCGGATGATCGACTGGATCGAGCGGCGTCAGCGCACGCCCTCGCTCGGCTCGGGCGCCCTGTTGCTCGACGCCTACGGGGGGGCTCTCAACCGGCCGGCCGCCGACGCGACCGCGTTCGTGCACCGCGACATGCTCTTCTGCATTCAGTACCTCGCCTACTTCAACGGCGCGGCGGCGGGGCGGGCGAGCATGCGCTGGGCGAATGGGGTCTGGCGGGCGCTCCGCCCGAACGCCTCGGGCCAGGCCTACCAGAACTACATCGACCCGGAGCTCGCCGGCTGGCAGCGCGCCTACTACGGGTCGAACCTCGGGCGGCTGCGCGCAATCAAGAAGCAGGTGGACCCCGACTTCCGCTTCCGCTTCCCGCAGGCGATCCCGCCGGCGCGATGATGGACCGCGACTCGCTCCGCCGGCTGCGGGAGCAGCCCGGCTACCCGCGCTTCGTATCGGCGGCGACGCTGGCGCGCGTCTCCGACGAGATGTTCTCGGTCGGGGTGGTGCTGCTCGTGCTCGACCGCACCGGCAGCCCTGGGCTGGCGGGCGCGACGGTTGCCGCCATCACGTTCCCGAGCCTCGTGAGCGGCCCGCTGCTGGGGGCGTGGCTCGACCTGACCGGGAGGCGGCGCTCGCTCATGGTGCTCGACCAGCTCGTGATCGCTTCGGTCCTCGTCGCGCTCGTGGCGCTCGTGGGGAACGCGCCCGCGTGGGTCATCCCGCTGCTGGTGATCCCTGCCGGCATCACCTATCCGCTCTCGTTCGGCGGCTTCACGAGCATGATCCCGTCACTTGTGCCGGGCGAGCTGCTCGCGCCCGCCAATGCGCTCGAGACCACGAGCTTCAACGCGGCGCTCGTGATCGGGCCCGCCGTGGCGGGCACGCTCTCAGGTCTGATCGCGCCCGCGGCGCCGCTGATCGTCGAGGCCGCGCTGGCCCTGGCCGCGCTCGCTCTTATCGTGCGGATCCCGGGGCTCGACCGGGAACCCGAGCGAACGCTCGACCGCACGATCTGGAGCGTCGCCGGCGACGGGCTGCGGATGATCGTCTCGGTGCCTCAGCTGCGCGGGGTGACCGCGGCGGCGGCGTTCGGCATGTGCGGGCTCGGGCTGCTCACGGTCGCGTTTCCGCTGTTCGCCGTCGAGCACCTGGGTGTCGAGCGCAGCGCGGCCGGCTTTATGTGGGCGGCCTTCGCGGTCGGCTCGACGCTCGGCGCGCTCGGCCTCGTGCGCTTTCAGCGCATCTACCCGCCCGAGCGGATCGTGTTCACCGGCTACGTGGTGTTCGGCCTGCTCGTGCTGCTCTGGCCGCTGGCGAGCGCGCTGCCCGTATTCCTCGCGCTGGTGGCTCTTGCGGCCCTGGCCGATGGCCCGGCGCTCGCCGCGCAGTTCGGCACGCGCCAGCAGCATGTGCCGCCGTCCCTCTACGGCCAGGTCTTCACCACGGCCGTCGGGCTGAAGGTGGGCTCATTCGCTCTGGGTGCCGCACTCGCCGGCGCCGTGGCCACCGGGCTCGGCTCCGCCGAGGCGCTCGTGATGACGGCCTCGCTTCAGATCACCGGGGCCGCGGTCGGTCTCACTCTTGCGCGTCTTCCCGGTCGTCCGGCCCGAGGTGCAGTTGCTCGCCCTCGCTCGGCTCGTAGGGCTTGAACTCGGGAGGAGGCAGTGGGTCGGTG
>JBKPME010000162.1:0-16373 GCA_046731915.1 Actinomycetota bacterium | reverse complement strand
CCGCACAGCTGCGCTTCCGGAGGCCCCGCGGCGTAGAAGACACTGAGTCCTTCGTAGTCCGCGAGGCCCTCGACCGGCAGGCGCCGGTATTCCGCGCCTGTGGCGAGGAGCACGGCGCGCGCGGCGACCTCGCGCTCCTCCTCGAGGCGCACGACGTGGCGCCCGTCCCCCGGCTCGAGCGCGACCGCTCGGTATGGCGTTGCCGGCCGCGCACCGAACTTGCGCGCCTGGGTGACGGCGCGGCTGGCGAGCTCGGTTCCGGTGATGCCGGCGGGAAAGCCGAGGTAGTTCTCGATCCTGCGCGACGAGCCCGCCTGCCCGCCGAGCGCGGTGCTCTCGACGACGAGCGTCTCGAGCCCCTCGGAGGCACCGTAAACGGCCGCGCCAAGGCCCGCTGGGCCGGCGCCGACGACGAGTAGGTCGACCTCTTCGCGAGGCGCGAGCTCGCGGCCGATGCCGAGCGCGCGCGACACCTGGCCCGTCGAGGGCGCGCGCAGCTCGGCGCCACCGGGCAGGCGCACGAGTGGCGCCGCCCCGCCGGCCGGCAGCTCGTCGTGCCAGGTGAACGGCAGGCGGTTGCTGCGCGCGAAGTCGAGCATCCGCATCGTCGGCTCAGAAGAGCGCGGGCCAACGATCTGCAGTCCGAGCCCCTCGACCGTTTGCAGCGCTTCGCGCCTGGCGATGAACGTGGAGAGCACGAGGTCGCTCAATGGCCCGTCTTCGAAGAGCAGCTCGCGCATCAGATCGCGATCGACGGCGATGTAGCGCAACGGCTGCGTGACCACCGCCGTGACGAAGACCGTCTGCCCCGAGAGCAAGTTCAGCTCACCGAGGAACCTCGACGGTCCGTGGCGGATGATCTCGTGGCCGGCCGCGTCGAGAATCGCGACCTCGCCCTCGAGGATCGCGATGAACGGGTACCGCTGATCGCCGACGCGGTAGAGCACATCGTCGACGTCCGCCGTTCGCTCCTCGCCCAGCCCAGCCAGGGTCGCGAGCTGCGAGAGCGACAGCAGCGGGCTGTCGAGCGCTACCACGAGACGAGCGTACTCACCTAGCACCACTGACTTCCGCCGTAGGTCGCGACGATCAGCGAGGGATCGTCCACCGAGAGCTGCCGGTATGGCGCGCGACTGAACTGGTAAGGCGCTCGAGCGCCATTCTCGCGGCTTCTGAGCCGACGGTTCGGACTTCCTGCCCTGGGTAAACGCCGCAGAACCAGCGAGATGAGGGAGGAGTACTGGTGACCAGGCTTCGCTGCGGGCTCGTGTTTGTCCTGGGTCTGGCTATGGCCCTTCCCACTGCCTGTGGAAAGGGAGGTGACAGCGACGAGAGCGGCGGCCTCAAGGGCGACAAGCTGCAGATCGGGGCGGCACTCTCGCTCACGGGGTCGCTGGCCAAGGAAGGCGCGTTGACGAAGCAGGGCTACCAGCTTTGTCAGGAGAAGGTGAATCAGCGCGGCGGCGTGAAGGTGGGTGACAAGGAGGCCAAGCTCGCCATCAGCTACAGCGACGACAAGTCGGAGCCTGACACGGCGGCGCGCCTCATCGACAAGTTCAACGACGACGGCATAAAGCTGACCCTTGGGCCCTACGGGTCGCCGTCGACGGAAGCGGCGGCCGCCGCCGTCGAGCGCAATGGCCAGGTGATGGTCGACAGCTCGGGCGCCGACGACAACATCTTCACGAAGGGCTACAAGAACACGTTCGCGGTCCTCTCGCCGGCGAGCGACTACGTGGCAGTCATCGTCGAGGCGATCACGAGCTCGGCCAATCCGAAGCCGAAGACGGTCGCCATGCTGTCCGCCGACGACGGTTTCTCGGCGACGGCTGCGGAGGGCGGCGTGAAGGCGGCCGAGGAGGCCGGCCTCGACGTCGTCGCCGAGGAGTCGTTCCCCGAGCACACGACGGACGTGTCGTCGGCGCTGACCAAGGTGAAGGGCAAGAACCCAGATCTGATCCTCGGCTCGGTTCATGTCGAGGAGGGCATCGCGATCGTCAAGCAGAGCGCGGAGCTCGGCGTGCAGCCGCAGGGCTTCGGAGAGACCGTGGCGCCACCCACGCCCGACTTCAGCAAGGCGCTCGGCAGTTCGGCCAACGGGGTCGTCGGGTCGACGCAGTGGACGGCCGAGGTCAAGGGTCGTGACGAGATCTTCGGCACCGCTCAGGATTACGCGGCCGACTTCAAGGAGCGATTCGGCGACGACGCCGAGTACCACAGCGCCGAGGGCGCGGCGGCATGCCTGGCGCTGGTGCTGGCGGTGGAGGACGCCGGCTCGGCCGACCCGGACAAGGTGCGCGACTCGCTCGCCTCGCTCGACACGGAGTCGTTCTTCGGGCCGATCAAGTTCGACGACACGGGCAAGAACGTGACGAAGCCGATGTCGGCGATCCAGATCCAGAACGGGAAGGTGACGACGATCTACCCGAAGGATCAGGCCCAGGCCGAGCTCCAGTGGCCCGCCACCGGCGGATAGGCGCGATCCGTGACTGAATTCCTGCAGGCGACCGTCTACGGCCTGCTCGAGGGAGGGCTACTCGCCCTCGTCGCGATCGGCTTCTCGCTCGTCTGGGGCGTGATGAACATCGTCAACCTCGCCCACGGCGCGTTCGTGGTCACCGGCGCGTATATCGCCTGGAAGCTCAACACCGAGCTGGGGCTCGACCCGTATCTGGGCATGTTCGTCTCCGCGGCGGCGCTATTCCTCGCGGGCTACGTGGTCCAGCTGTTGCTGATCAACCAGGTGGTCAACGCGCCGATCTGGATGACCCTGCTGTTGACGTTCGGGCTCGACCTGTTGATCGTGCAGGGCCTCCAGCTGCTCTTCACGGCCGACTTTCGGGCGATCAACACGAGCTGGGGCACCGACGGCTTCGCGATCGGCGACGTGCGGATCCCCTACGGCCGGCTGGCTGGCTTCGGGCTAGCCGTGGCGGTGACACTGGCGCTGGTGTGGTTCATGAGCCGCACGCGCACCGGGCTCGCCATTCGGACCACTGGCATGGACCGCGCCGCGGCGCGGCTGATGGGGGTCAACGTGCGCCACATCTATGCCCTCACGTTCGGGCTGTCCGCGGCTCTGGCGGCGATGGCAGGCGCGATCCTCGGGTCGATCAACACGTTCAGCCCCTCCGCCGCCGGCGGCTTCACGCTCCAGAGCTTCGTGATCGCGGTGCTCGGCGGACTCGGGAACATGTGGGGCGCGCTGGCAGGGGGCATCCTCCTCGGGCTTGTGCAGGCCTGGGGCGGGCAGTACCTGTCGGGCACGCTCGTGAACGCGATCGCCTTTGGCGTGCTGGTGCTGGTGCTGATCGTGCGACCCGCCGGGCTGCTCGGGCGGCCCTATTACGAGGCGAGGGCCGAGGCCTGAGCGTCACTACCAAGCAGCGCCGATCCGCCGCGCCTGCGGCCCGCCTCGGTGGGCTGCTCGAGCGTCGCGCGTGGAAATGGGCCGCGCTGCTCGCGGTCGGGCTCGTGATCCTGCTGCTGGCGCCCAAGTATCTGCTGCTCGAGTCCGAGCAGCGCACGCTCGCCAGCGTGTTCATGTTCGTCACGCTGGCTCAGGGCTGGAACCTGATCGGGGGCTTCGCCGGCTATCCGAGCTTCGGCAACGTCGTGTTCTTCGGGCTCGGGGGCTACACGACCGCCGTGCTCATGGCAAAGGCCGGCGCGGGCTTCTGGATCACGGTGCCGGCCGCCGCGGCGGTCGGGCTCGGCTTCGCGGTGCTGATGGGTATCCCGATCCTGCGCCTCAAGGGGCACTACTTCGCCATCGCCACGCTCGGCGTGGCCGAGGGTATGCGCGAGGTGGTGATCAACTTGGACGGCCTGACCGGCGGCAACAAGGGCATCACGGTGCCGGCGGTGGGCACCGAGGCCACGACGTCGTATCCCGGCAACACCGGCTTCTACTTCTACTTCCTTACGCTCGCGGTGGCGACCGTGTTCATGGTCTGGATGGTGTCCCGCAGCCGCTTCGGCTACGCGTTGCGCGCCATCTCCCAGGACGAGGACGCCGCCGCGGCCGCCGGGATCAACACCACGCGCGCGAAGATCACCGCCTTCGCGCTGTCGGGATTAGTCACAGCGCTCGCCGGCGCGATCTTCGCCTTCCAGCAGGTAACGATCTATCCGGAGCGGCTGTTCTCCGTCGAGATCACCGTGCTGATGGTGGTCATGTGCGTGCTCGGCGGCGCGGGCACGGTGCTGGGCCCCGTGATCGGAGCGGTCGCGCTCCAGTACCTCTCCGAGTGGCTGCGAGACAACTTCACGGATTACCACACGTTCGTCTTCGGGGCGATCATCGTCATCGCTGTGCTCGTGGTGCCGATGGGCATCGTCAACTTCGTGCGCGACTCTTGGAAGCGAAGACGCATCGCGCTGTTCGAGGGGTTACGGGAGTACCGGCTGTGACGGCGGTACTGGAGACGCGCGAGCTGAGTCGCCGCTTCGGCGGCGTGGACGCCGTGTCGGACCTGTCGCTGACGGTCGACGAGGGCACCGTGCTCGGCGTGATCGGGCCGAACGGTGCGGGCAAGAGCACGCTGATCAATTTGATCACCGGCCACGTCAAGCCGACCCGCGGCCGCGTGATGATCGACGGGCAGGATGTGACCGGGCGCAGGCCGTGGGCGGTCGCCAAGGAACGGGTCGCACGCACGTTTCAGATCGTGAAGCCGTTCAGGAATCTCACGGTGCGCGAGAACGTCGCGATCGGCGCGATGTACGGGCCGGACCACGCGCGCTCCGCCCGCGAGGCGGTCGAGCAGGCCCAGGAGGCGCTCGACCGCGTGGGGCTCGCTGACCGTGCCGAGCTCGCGCCCGGGGAGCTCAGCGTGGCCGACGCCCGCCGGCTCGAGCTGGCAAAGGCCCTCGCCATGCGCCCGCGGCTGCTCCTGCTGGACGAGGTCATGGCCGGGCTTCGGCCGGACGAGATCCAGCCCTCGCTCGACCTGATCCGCTCGCTGCGCGACGACGGTGTGACGATCCTCGTCATCGAGCACGTCATGAGGGCCATCATGGCCGTCTCCGACGACCTGCTCGTGATGAACGAGGGTCGCGAGCTCACGCGCGGCGCGCCCGAGGACGTGGTGAAGGACGAGCGCGTGATCGAGGCGTACCTGGGTCAGCGCTACGCGCAGCGCGATCGTGATGGGAAGAGCTCAGATGCTCAAGGTTGAGCGGCTGTCTGCCGGCTACGGGCCGGTCGAGGTGCTCTGGGACGCGGACCTCGAAATCGGTGAGCGCGAGATCGTGGCCCTCGTCGGCTCGAACGGCGCGGGCAAGACCACCTTGCTGCGCGCCATCTCGGGCCTGATCCGGCCGAGCGGTGGTGAGGCGAGCTTCGAAGGCCAGGCGTTACGCGGCCTCCGACCGGAGCAGATCGTCGCCCGCGGAATCGCCCACGTTCCCGAGGGGCGGCACCTATTCCAGGGCCTCACGGTGCGCGAGAACCTGATGGCCGGCGCCTACGCGCGCCGAGACGGCGCGGATCTAGACGAGGTACTTGAGCTGTTCCCCCGGCTCGGCGAGCGAATGTCCCAACTGGCGGGCAGCCTCTCGGGCGGGGAGCAGCAGATGTGCGCGATCGCGCGGGGACTGATGAGCCGCCCCAAGCTCTTGATGATCGACGAGCTCTCGCTCGGGCTCGCGCCCAAGCTCGTCGATCAGATAATCGACCGCCTCGAGGTGGTGGCCGAGGGCGGCACCGCGCTACTCGTGGTCGAGCAGGACGTCGACGCGGCGCTTCGGATCGCCGCGCGAGGCTACGTCCTCGAAACGGGTCGTATCGCCGCGAGCGGCTCGAGTGCCGAGCTCTCCGAGGACCCGCGCGTGCGCGAGGCCTACCTCGGCGTGGCGTGAGATACGCCGACGCGCTGCTCGACTGGCTCGCGTGCGCAGCGGCGGGGCGGAACCAGCCGGCCGCTCGGGCGGCGCGCGCGACCGGCGACCCGGTCTTGGCGGCGGGCGCCGCGGGCCACGTGCTCGACTTCGACGACACCTTCCTGCCGGGACTGGCGCACCTGAGCGCACCCACTGCGCCGGTGGCACTCGTGCTCGCGGGTGAGCTCGGTGCGAGCGTAGGGGAGGCACTCGCGGCCTACTCCGCGGGCTTCGAGGCGATGGGTGCGCTGGCCGCCGCGAGCCACCCGGCGCTCTATGAGCGCGGCTTCCACCCCACGGCGGTGTGCGGCGCGCTAGGCGCGGCTGTGGTCGCGGCTCGCCTGCTGGGCGCCGAGGAGCGGGCGGCGTCGGCGATTGCGCTGCTCGGCGCCGGAGGCCTGCGCGCCGCCTTCGGCTCCGACGGCAAGGCCTTGCAGGTCGGAATGGCGGCTGCGACCGGCCTTCGCGCGGCGCGGCTCGCGGCGGCGGGCGCGTCTGTGCCGCTCGAGCGAGTGGCGCCCGGCTTCGAGGACGCGTACGGCGCGCGCTTCTCATCGCCGAGCGATGGATCCGCCGTCTCGGAGAACTGGATCAAGGCATACCCGTGCTGCCTCCAGGCGCACTCGGCGATCGAGGCAGCGGACCGCGCCGGCCCTATCCCGGACGACGAGCCGCTGGTGGTCACCGTTCATCCGATCTCGCTCGCAGCCGCCTCGTACGGCAAGCCGGCCGACGGGCTCCAGGCGAAGTTCTCGATCCCCTACCTGGTTGCCTACACAGTCCTACACGGGCCGCCGTCGGTAGAGAGCTTCGCGACGCTCGACCAGGACGCGCTCGAAGGCGTGGCGCGGGTGGAGGTGACGGACGATGCGAGCCTGCTGGAGTCGGAAGCCAGGCTTGAAGCCGGCGGGCGAGAGCTCGCGCGGGTGAGGGCGGCGCTCGGCTCGCCCGCGCGGCCGTTGAGCGCAGGCCAGCTCGCCGAAAAGATTCGGTCGCTCGCCGGGGGTGACCTCGACGGTGCGCTCGACGACCCTGACCGGCCAGCCGGCGATCTACTTGAGGCGGCCGGGGTGGCCTCTGCGGCTTGAACGCACGCTCCGCTCCTGCGACCGCTCTCGACATGTCCGGCCTGCTCGTGGGCGCGGCGGGAATGTTCGCGACCATGTACTCGACCCAGGCGATCCTGCCCCGCCTCGGTGAAGACTTCGACGTCAGCCCCTCCGCGACCGGGCTCACGATCTCGGTCGTTGTTATCGCCGTGGCAGCGGCGGGCTGGGCCTGGGGGCTGTTGTCCGACCGCTATGGCCGGAAGCGGACGCTGACAGCGGCGAGCGCGCTGCTCGTCGTGCCGACCCTGCTCGTTGCGCTCGCGCCGACCTTCCCGCTGTTTCTCATGTTCCGCGCGTTGCAGGGGCTTTGCATGCCCGGCCTCCTGATCGTCGGCGTGCCGTACGTCGCCGAGGTCTTCACCCCCGGCCTCGGCGGGCGCGCGATGGGCCTGTACGTGGCCGGCCTGTTCGCGGGCGGCGTCGTCGGCCGCGTTGGCGTCGGACTCGTGACCGCCGCTGCCGGGTGGCGCTTGGCACTCGGCCTGCTCGTCATCTTGCCCGCCGCGGGCGCGCTCGTAATGCACCGTACGCTGCCCGACGCGCCGCTCCCAAGCCGCAGCGAGCATGCCCGCTCTGCCGTTCTCGGCCAGCTTGGCAACCCGCGCGTGCTGCGCCCCGCCCTGGTCGCGAGCGCGCTCTTCTTCACGTTCGTGAGCGTCTTCTCCTACGCCACCTTCCGGCTTGAGATGCCGCCTTTCGACTACGGCACCGGCACGGTGAGCCTGATCTTCCTGCTGTGGGCGCTCGGGGTGGCCGGCCCGCCGGCGGGGCGTCTCGCGGACCGCCTCGGCTGGCGCAGCGTGGCCCTACTCGGCCTGTGCTCCTCGGCAACCGGTGTGCTGCTCTCCCTGCCCGCTTCGATCGCCACACTCGTGCCGGCGCTGACGCTAGTCATCGGCGCGATGTTCGTGGGAGTGACCTCGGCGCAGCTCGGCGTCTCCCAGGCGGGCGACCTCGACCGTGGCGTGGCGAGCGCGGTCTACTTCACCCTCTACTACGTGGCCGGCGCGGCGGCGGGCTTCCTCCCGGGCCTGGCCTGGCAGCGCTGGGAGTGGCCCGGCGTGGCGTTCTCCGCAGCGATCGCGCTCGCGGTCGGCTTTGCCGCTCTCCTCGTGCCGCGGCCAGCTCGGGCAGGCCCGTCAAGCTAGCGCCGCTCGGATCGTCACCACCACGATCCCGATGCGGGTCAACCAGTCGCGTGCCTCGGACTCGCTCGCGGCATGGTGGCTGAGGCACCGGAGGCCGTCCTCCGAGTCGCGGAAATACACGGTGTAGGTCACATCAACTGGTACGCACTCTCGGGCGGGACGGATTACGACCGCTGGCCGGGCGGCGTGCCCTGGGCGACCGGCGGCGTGAGGAGCGCGTCGGCGCCGATCGACCGCAGGCGGACGCCGATCAGCCGCAAAGCCTCCGCGAAGTACTCGTGCGGGGTAGCGCCGTAGTGGTCGGAAACCGTTTGCGCGAGTCCGTCCGTGGCCATGCCCAGCATCTCGACGAAGCGGCCCATGGAGTGCTGCAGGACTTCGTCGACGAGGCGAAGGGTGCGAGCCGGATCGCGTGTCATCTCGCGCCGTGCGTAAGTCACACCGATGCCGATGTGCCGCGACTCGTCGCGCAAGACGAGGCGCTGGCCCGTGAGTATCCCGGGGAAATCGCCGAGGCGTTCGAACACGGGTGTCGAGAGCCCCGTGGATACCCGCGCTACCACTCCTTCGCCGATCAGGTGATAGGCCACCACCGCCCGCAGGTACGCGTCGGGTGTCGGGTCAGCGGCCAAGGCATCGATCCACGACTCGAGCGTCGCGTACAGCCGCTCGGTCAGTGGGTCGCGCCGCTCGTCGGCGAGCGCCTGCACCACCGGCAGTCCGCCGGCAACTCCGAAGACCTCTTCGTAGATCCGGACGATCGCCTTGACGTGACGCATCTCGTCGACAAGTTGCGTCGACATGAGGAGCTGAACGTCGAAGTCCGGCGCGGCGCTGACGAACGGCGTCATGAGCCGGGCGACCGTCGACTCGCCGTCGAAGCGGTGAATGAACAGCCAGCGCATCCGTTCGCGCTCGCTCTCGTCAAGCGCCTCGAACGACGCGCGGTCGACCTCGTAGCGCAGTGTGTCCAGAGACCAGCGTGTCCGCTCCCAGTGTTCGTACAGCGCACGAAACGGGAGCGCGCGCTCCTCGAGTTCCTGCTCGGATTCCTGGGCCAGTCCTTTCGCCACGACGCTTGCTTCGCGGGCGTGTCAATGCGACCGTAGTTGGTGCTCCGAGGGCACGCAAGCGAACCCAGGCCCCCTCCACTGGTTGCGGGCGGGCCCAGAGCGCTTGGACTCGACTGACCTCCGGGGAGGTGAGACGCAGCTGACGGACTTCCGGATCGAGGGATCGCGACAGAACGGGCCGGTGCCGGCGCTGCGGTCGCGTGCGTTGGGGAACGTCGTACGTCGGCGCCAGGTCGCCCCGCGGTCGGTTCTGTTGATCGCGTCACTGGGCGTCTTTATGGCGTTCCTGGATGCCACGATCGTCACGATCGCGGTCCCCGACATCGCGCGGTCGTTCCCGGATGCGGGCATCGACGACCTGTCGTGGGTGCTCAACGCCTACAACATCGTCTTCGCCGCGTTCCTCGTGGCGGCGGGACGCGCCGCGGATCTGATCGGGCGCAAGCGGATCTCCGAGCTCGGGCTGCTCGTGTTCACCGCGGCGTCGGCTGCCTGTGCACTGGCGCCGACCGCCGAGCTGCTGGTGGCGGCTCGGGTCGTCCAGGCGATCGGCGCGGCGATCGTCGTGCCGGCCTCGCTGGCGCTGGTCATGCATGCGTTCCCCGCCGGCGAGCGCACTCACGCCGTCGCGCTGTGGGCGGCCAACGCGGCCCTGGCCGCGGGCCTCGGACCGTCAGCGGGGGGCGTGCTGGTCGATGCCGCAGGATGGCGCGCTGCATTCTTGGTGAATATCCCGATCGGAGTCGCGGCGATCGTTCTGACGCGACGGACCCTCGTCGAGAGCCGCGCGCCGGGCAAGCGCACTCTCCCCGACCTCGGCGGAGCGCTGATGCTCGCCGGCGCCGTTGCTGCGCTGGTACTTGGTGTCGTCAAGGGAGCCGACTGGGGCTGGGACGACTCGCGCGTAATCGCCGCAGGCGTCGTCGCTGTCGCGCTGGCGACCCTCTTCGTTCGCCGTTCGGCGCGGCATCCGGCGCCGCTGCTCGACGGCGCCCTGCTGCGGATCCGCTCGCTCAGGGTCGCCAACGGCTTGATGCTGCTTGCGGCGGCCGCCTACTTCGGCGTCATCCTCAACAACGTCCTGTTCCTCACGACCGTTTGGGGATGGTCGATCCTCGACGCCGGCCTCGCGATGACCCCCGGGCCGATCGTGGCCGCGATCGCGGCCGGTCCGGTCGGACGCCTCGCTGCACGCATCGATGCCAGGCTGCTGATCCTCACGGGGGGTGCGGTCTGGGCTGCGGGGATCGCCGGCTACCTGGTGCTCGCCGGCACCGAGCCTGACTTCTTCGGCGGTTGGTTGCCCGCGACCATCGTCGCCGGCATCGGGGCCGGCATCTCGTTTCCGACGATCAGCAGCGTCGCCGTCGCCGACGCTCCAGGTGAGCGCTTCGCAACGGCAACCGCCATCACTGGGGTCGCGCGGCAGGTCGGTGCGGCAGTCGGCGTCGCCGTCCTGGTCGCCGTGATCGGCACACAGGCCACCGCGCTCGATGACTTCCAGCGTGGCTGGCTGCTCGCGACCGGCATCTTCCTGAGCCTTGCCCTCTGCGCGCCGGCACTGGGGAAGGTGACGCTCGACGAGCCTGACGAGACCGAAGCGGGGCCGGACCCTCCGGATCCAAGGCGCGATGAGAACGCGCGCCCGGTCGTGGTGAGCTCAGGCGTTATCAGGCGGGAGCGCCGCACGCTGCCGGGCGTCGACGGCGATCGCTCGATCGAGGAGTTCCTGAGCGCGGTGCCAATGCTCGCAGGGGCACCGCCCGATGCACTGCAGCGCCTGGCCGCGACGGCGACCGTGCTGCGGGTCCGCGGCGGCGACGCCGTCTTTCACGAAGGCGATATCGGGGACTGCCTGTTCGTCGTCGCCGCCGGGCGGCTGGAGGCGGTGATCCCAGGCGACGGTGCCGAAGACCTCGTCAGGGTGCTGTTCCCGGGTGACGTGCTCGGCGAGCTTGCCGTCCTTACGAGCGAGCCGCGCTCGGCGACGGTGCGCGCTCGCCGCGACACGACGCTCGTACGGCTCGGCGCAGAGGACTTCCGTGCGCTAATGACCGCCACTCCCGAGCTGGCGCTTGCGGTCACCGGGATGCTGGCTCGGCAGCTGCGCGACAGCCGCCCCGCTGTGCGCCGCGACGATTCGCCGGCGGTGACGCTTGCGGTCGTGCCGCTCACTGCGGACGCCGGCGCGGTCGCGCCGCGGTTCGCCAATGACCTCCGTGACGCGCTCGCCGGTCATGGGCGTGCCGCCCTGCTCACCGCCTCGATCGAAGGCGTCGTCGCGGACGCCGTTGAGGTCGTGGACGCCCACGAGCGGGACCACGACCACGTCGTGCTGCTCGCAGAGATGCCGTCCAGCCGCGACGCCTGGACGGAACTATGCCTGCGTCAGGCGGACCGCGTACTTGCCCTGACGTCCGGCGGTCCCGTCCCCAACTGGATCTACTGGCACCCGCAGCTGCGCTCCAGCGACCTCGTGTTCGTCGATCGCGGAGACGGCGTCGGGGTGTCCGACTGGACGAAGGCGCTGGTGCCCACGCGCCGCTTCCGCGTCGAGGACGGACCGAGCTGGAGCGCCTGCGTCGAAGCTGCCGCGCGGCGGCTGGCGCACCGCTCGACCGGCGTGGTGCTCTCGGGCGGAGGAGCGCGCGGGTTCGCGCACATCGGCGTGCTCGAGGAGCTGCTCGCAGCCGGGGTCACGATCGACCGTGTCGGCGGCGTCAGCTGCGGGGCGTGGATCGGCGCGATGTTCGCGCTCGGCATGGACCCGGACGAGATCGACGCCCGCTGCTACGAGGACTGGGTCCGCCGCAACCCCCTCACGGATTACACGTTCCCACGCACGGCGATGATCCGCGGACGGCGGGTCCGCGCGGTGTTCGAGCGCAACCTGCCCGGGCTGATAGAGGAACTGCCGCGCGACTACTTCTGCGTGAGCTGCGACCTGGTCTCCGGTGAGCTGGTCGTGCACCGGGACGGCCCGCTCGGCGTCGCGGCCGGCGCGAGCCAGTGCCTCCCGGGCCTCGCGCCGCCGATCGCCATGGAGGGCCGCCTGCTGATCGACGGCGGCGTCCTGAACAATCTTCCCGTCGACGTCATGGCGGCGACCGGCGACGGCCCCGTTATCGCGGTTGACGTAACCACCCGCTACCAGCCGCCCACGGCGGATGGGTACCGGCGTCGCGCGGACTCCGGCGCAAACGGAATCTGGGACAACCAGACGCCGCGCCCCAGCTTCCTGGAGACCATCAGCCGGTCGCTTGTGCTCGGGAGCGTCGACACCGAGCAGGCTGCTCGCGAGCACGCCGACGTCGTCATCCGGCCCGTCGAGCCCGACATCGGCATGCTCGAGTGGCACCAGCTCGACCGCGTCCGCGACCGAGGGCGGCGGGCCGCGCGCGAGGTGCTGGGTTCAACCGACCCGGCGCTGTTGGGGCTGTGAGTGCGGCGCGTCGGAAGGTCATGCGCCGCCTGTAGGAGTGCCCTGCTGCTCGCTCCCTAGGCTAGGCGGACTGGGCAGACGGCAAGTAAGAACTCTCCGCCGGGCACCGCTAAGCCCTGCATGAACGAACGCCGCGCTCGCGAGCTATTGATCCTGTCCTTGGCTGCCAGCGCAGGCGTTCACGCGGCGCTGGTGCCGCCACACGTCGAAGAGGGTGCGCTCGTTGCCGTGATGTTCGTGCTTTCGGCAGTCGCGCTCGCCGCGACTGACCTGTTCGTCGACCGCCGTCCGTGCAGTGCGGCGTACACGACGGCCGCGCTCCTGCTCGGCGGGCTCCTGGCGGCGTACTGGGGCTCACGTCTGACCGCGATCTGGCCGCTGCTGCACGCCGAGGACGTGGACCTCGTCGGCGCCATCACAAAGCTGTTCGAGGCGGCCGGCCTGGTGCTCGCGCTCAGCCTCCGGCAGACCCCCGCGGGCAGCCGACGCGAGCTGGCCGCACGAACACAAGGAGCTAGCCAATGAATACCGATACCCACCCCCCGCGTTCGACCCTGCCGCTCGCCGCCGTTGTCGCGACGGCGGCGGCCGCGCTCGCGCTCGCCTTCGCCGGCGGTCATGTCGCGGAAGGCCATGCGGAAGACCACGCGCATGCCGCCGAACACGCAATGAGCACTCAGCGGCTCGCGCTCCACGACGAGATGCGTCGCCTCTGGGAGGACCACATCACATGGACCCGACTGTTCATCGTGAGCGCCTCGCACGACCTGCCCGACCAGCCGGCGACCACCGCGCGGCTGCTGCTGAACCAGAAGCAGATCGGTGACGCGATCAAGCCGTACTACGGACGCGCCGCCGGCGCACGCCTCACGACGCTCCTCAGGGAGCACATCCTCCTCGCGGCTGACCTGCTGGGGGCAGCCAAGGCAGGCGATCAGCCTTCAGTCGAGCGGTCAAGCGCGGCCTGGTATCGAAACGCCGACGAGATCGCGGCCTTTCTCCATAAGGCCAATCCGCGACACTGGGCGCGCCGCGAGATGCGTCGGATGATGCACGAGCACCTCAATCTGACCCTGGCCGAGGCGGTCGCCCACCTGGGGAACGACCACCATGCCGACATCCGGAGCTACGACCGGATTCACCGCCAGATCCTCCACATGGCAGACATGCTGAGCAACGGGATCGCGGCGCAGTTCCCGCAGCGCTTCCCTTAGCGAGCGGGTCCACACCCCCGCAGATGGAGGGCGGCGCCCCGGCTCGGGTGCCGCCCTCTGCGTATGCGCGCACCGATCTGGGCGGCCAGAGCGATGAGCTTGCTCGGGGTTCTCGCTCAGATGGTGATGACGGCTTTCCCGCGCCCGTGTCCCTCGTTGGCGTCGCTGAGCGCCATTGGAGCCTCGTCAAGTGTGTAGGTCCTGCTGAGGACCGGCGTCAGCTTGTCGGCTTCGACGAGATCCTTGAGAAAGAGGAGGTCCTCGCGGCGCTCGACGGCCGCAAGGGACCGCAGTTGCCAGCGGAGGAACGGTGAGAGCAGGACTGCGCGGAGCTGGCGCTCGAAGCCTCCCGTCCAGCGCCCGCCACCTTCGCCTCCGACGATCACGAGCGTTCCGTGCGGAGCGAGGGCGCGTCGCAGGCGTGACAGCGAACGCCTCCCCGCCGTGTCGACTATCAGGTCGTAGCGCTGCGCCCCGTTCGCGAAATCCTCGCGGGTGTAGTCGACGACGTCGTCGGCGCCGATGGAGCGAACGAGGTCGACCTTCGGCGTTCTGCATACGCCGGTGACGTGCGCCCCGAAAACCTTCGCGAGCTGCACCGCGAACGTGCCCACCCCTCCCGATGCGCCGATGATCAACACCGCCTGCCCGGGCTGAATCGCGCCCGCGTCGCGCAAACCCTGGAGCGCAGCGCACGCGGAGGTCGGAACGCCCGCGGCCTGCTCGAAGGTGAGGTTCGCCGGCTTGGGCGCAAGCACACCATCGCCGCCTAGGCTGTCCTCGCCGCCGGTTCCAGCGCAGGCGTACTCGGCAAACGCGCCGCGGCAGGTCCCGAACACTTCATCTCCCGGCCGAAACTGAGTCACATCCGCGCCAACGGCCACGATGCTCCCGGCAACATCCCGGCCCACAACGCGGGTCTTGGGCCTGCGCAGTCCAACGCCCATCAAGCGGACGAAGTACGGCCGGCCGGTCATCAGATGCCACACATCGGGGCCGACGCCGGCCGCCCGGACGCGTATCAGGACCTGGTCGTCCCCGGGCGCCGGCTTGTCGATGTCGGCGAGCGTGAGCACGTCGGCTGAGCCGTACCTGTCTTGGGTCATCGCCCTCATCGAGTCTCCTGAGGCCAAAGTTTGGTGGAGCCGCGCCTTCGCTGAGAGCCGGCCATGATTGACTTGTCCGTCCGACCCCGCTGCGAACATGTGTTCGATTCCAAGTCGTGGAGGATCGAATGGCAACGCAGGGGATGGCAGAGCACGTGACGCAGCCGAATCGGCCGGCACCGGACGTCCAGAGTTTCAACGCGCGCGACTGGCCGCTCGAGCGGCTCGAGCGTGAGATCGGCGAGTTCGCGGCGCACGTGCATGCCGGCACCGCCCGCTGGCTCGCGCTCGTTGCCGAGTTCGACCGCCGTGACGGCTGGGCCGACTGGGGCTGCAAGTCGTGCGCGCAATGGCTCTCGTGGCAATGCGCGCTCGCGCCGCCGGCTGCCAGGGAGCACGTCCGTGTGGGCCGGCGGCTGACGGAGTTGCCGCTGATCCGCGCGGCGTTCAGTCGGGGCGAGCTCAGCTATTCGCAGGTGCGCGCGCTGTCGCGCGTCGCGACTCCGCAGCTGGAGCCGAGCCTCCTGGAGCTCGCGCGCTACTCGACCGCGGCCCAGCTCGAGCGCACGCTGCGGTCGTACCGAGGCGTGCTCAGGCGGGAGCTTTCCTCCGACGAGCAGATAGGTGGCCTTCGGCACGTCGTCTGCGAATACGACGAGGACGGTGCGCTGCTCCTTCGGGCGCGGCTTCCCGCCGAGGAGGGGGCGCTCGTGGTCGCGGCGCTCGACGCAGCCAGGCACAGCCTGCACGCCCGCGTCGGCGACGCCGAGACTGAGTCTGACTCGGGCGCTCCCGGCGAGGACGCGGACCGCGACGCTGGGCACGAACCCTCGAGTGACGATCGAGGTGTTTCCGCGGAAACGCGAACTGCCTCGAACGCGGACGCTCTCGTATTGATGGCGGAGACCCTGCTCGCCTCCGGCCCAGCCGAGCGCCCGGGCGCGGACAACTACCAGGTCGTCGTCCACGTCGATGTCGACACGCTCGCGAGCGACGAACCGGACGACGATGCCGCATCCCAGTTCGACGATGGGCAGTGGTTTCATCCCGAAACCGCCCGCAGGCTCACCTGCGACGCGAGCGTGATCCGCATCCTCGAGCGCGACGGCCGCCCGCTCTCGGTTGGGCGGCGCACCAGGAGCGTTCCACCCGCGCTGCGCCGAGCGCTCCAGAGTCGCGACCGGTGCTGCCGCTTCCCGGGCTGCACACAGCGCCGCTTCCTGCACGCACACCACATCGAGCACTGGGCTCAGGGCGGTCGCACCGACCTCTCGAACCTCGTGCATCTGTGCAGGTTCCACCACAGGCTCGTCCACGAGGTCGGCTACACGCTCGAACGCACTGGAACTGGCGGCCAGCTCCGCTTCAGCAGACCGGACGGCCGCGCCCTCCCGCCGG
>JBKPME010000161.1:0-19353 GCA_046731915.1 Actinomycetota bacterium | reverse complement strand
CGCGTGGGCAGCTTCAGGCGCTCGGCGGCAGCCGGAGCGAACAAGACGAAATTCCGCGGGAAGATCGGCAGAAGATGGTTAAGGCGCGGTCCCTATCGCGCCACGCTGCGAGCGACCGACGACGCCGGGAACCACTCACGGCGAAAGCGGGTGCGCTTCAGGGTCGTGCGCAGGTAGTCGAGCCACCTCACTGGCCCTGCAAACGGATTGCTTACGAACGCGCGATGACGGGCGCTCACTGCTTGATGAGACCAGCTCTTCTAGCGGCGCGCGCCCATGTCCTCGGCCCAGGCTCGCTCCAGTTCGCCGAGCTCGGTCGACGGCGGCTCGCCGAACCACCATTCTCGGCCGATCCGGTACCAGTTGCGCGTCGCCTGCAGCTGACCGAGCACGGCGAGCACGCCTGACTCCATGCGACGACCCATCAGCTCGTTCGCCGGGAGATTCTCGCGCCGCATGACGCGATAGAAAGACGAGCGCGGGTCGGAGACCGCCGCGATTGCCTCCATCACCCGCGCCGAGTCGATCGTCACGTCGCGGTCCTCCATGTACCAGCCGCCCACCGCGCGGACGTGCTCCATGAGCAGCTCGGCGTCCACCTTGCGGGGGTCATTCAGGAAGCCGAGGTCGTGAAGCGCAACACGCAGCTCCTCGGGGTCGTCGTCGACGATCGCCTCGAGCGCCGCGATTTCCAGATCGATCTGATCCTGATCGAGCTGCTTCGTCATGCCGAAGTCGAGGAATGCCACGCGCCCGTTCGGGAGGAGGAGGTAGTTGCCGGGATGTGCATCGGCGTTGAAGTGCTGCAGGTGGTAGATCGAGCCGAAGCAGAACCGGAACACGATTTCGCCGAATCGGTCGCGCTCAGCCTGCGGCAGCTCCCGCGCCTCGTCGAACGAAGCGCCGTCGACCCACTCGCTCACGAGCACCCGCTCCGTTGATAGCCGCGTGACCACGTCCGGCACGTGGATGAACGGGTGTCGGCGGTAGCCGCGCGCGAACGCACGCTGCGACTGCGCCTCGAGCTCGTAGTCGAGCTCCTCCATCACGCGCTCCCTCAGCTCGGCGGCCGCGGCCTTCGCGTCGAGGCCGGGAGCGAAGGCGCGTGCCAGCCGCAGGATCAGGCCGGCGTTCTGCATGTCGGCCGCGATGGCCGACGCGACCCCCGGGTATTGAACCTTCACCGCCACGCGCCGGCCGTCCGGCAGCACCGCGCGGTGAACCTGGCCGATCGAGGCGGCCGCCGCCGCGTCCTGCTCGAAGTCCTCGAACAGCTCCTCCACCGGCTCCTCCCACTCCTCGTCCAGCACGCCGCGCACCTTCTTCCAGGGCATCGGCGGCGCCGTGGAGCGCAGCGTTGCAAGCTTCTCCTGGTAGAGCTCGCGATACTCGGGCGGCAGAAACTCGGTGTCGATGAACGAGGCGAGCTGGCCGATCTTCATCGCGGCGCCCTTCATCCGTCCAAGCGTCTCGACCATCTGCTCCGCCGCGTCGAGGTGTCGCTGCTCGAGCGCCTGCGCGGCTTGCTCCGGATCGCGGGCCAGATTCCGAGCGCGGGTTCCGGCGTAGCGCGCGCCCTGGGAGCCGACGACCGAGCCAACCTGGGCGGTGCGCCGTATCCGCCCCGTGGGGATGTCGCTGTCGTCCTTTCGGGGCACGGGAGTCCAGGATAGGACCGCTACACTGGCCAGCCGCATGGCGGATGGACAGCGACCCACCCTCGACGTCGAAGATCGCACCGAGCGCGGCACTCGGGCCGCCAAGCGGCTGCGCCGCGAGGGCTACGTGCCGGGCGTCGTCTACGGCGGCAGGGACGGCGAGTGCACGTCCTTCAAGGTCAACTCGCGCACCCTTCGACAGGTGCTCGTCGACGGCTCCGCGCTCATCGACCTGAAGGTCGGCGGCAAGACCCGCCCGGTGATCGTCAAGGACCAGCAGCAGCACCCGGTCCGTGACGAGCTGCTCCACATCGACCTGCTCGAGGTCCGCCTCGACGAGAAGATCCAAACTCAGGTCTCCGTGCATCTGGAGGGAGCCGAGGAGGCGCCCGGCATCAAGGAGGGCGGCGTGCTCGAGCACGTGACCCACGAGCTGAACATCGAGGCGCTCCCCACCGACATCCCCGACGCGATTCACGTGGACGTCTCCGGCCTGGAGATCGCGGCCACCATGCAGCTCTCCGCGATCAGCCCGCCGGCCGGCGTGACCTTCCTCGACGACCCCGAGGAGACCATCCTCGCGACCGTCGTGGTCCCGACCGAGGTCGAGGAGCCCGAGATCGAGGAGGAGACGGAGCTGGTCGGCGAAGAGGGCGAAGAGGTCGAAGGCGCCGAGCCCGCCGAGGGCGAGGAGGGCGCTGAGCCCGCAGAGGGCGAGGCTGCTCCCTCCGAGGAGGCCGAGGGCTCCGAGTGAACGCGGCCCCGCGAGCCACGCTTACGCGGCCGCAGTGAGCCTCTTCCGCCGCGGCGGCGGGAAGGCGAATTGGCTGGTGGTCGGGCTCGGGAATCCGGGCGATCGCTACGCCCGGACACGCCACAACGTCGGTTTCGAGGTGGCGAAGGCGCTTGCCGAGCGACTTGGGTTGCCGAAGTTCAAGAAGAAGTACCGCGGTCTTTACACGGAGGGCGAGCGCGTAGCAGTGCTGTTGCCGCAGACGTACATGAACGAGTCGGGGAGCTCAGTCAGCCCCGCACGCGGCGCGCTCGGCATCGATCTGGACCACGTGATCGCGGTCCACGACGAGATCGATCTCCCGTTCGGGAAGGTCGAGGTGCGCACGGGCGGCGGGTTGGCGGGGCACAACGGGCTGAAGTCGCTTAAGACGGGCCTCGGGAGCGGCGAGTTTGGGCGGGTGCGCGTTGGCGTGGGGAGGCCTGACAGCACCGACCCAGAGGTTGTCTCGAGGTGGGTACTCGGTCGATTTGGAGAGAGCGACGAGGATGTGGGCGCGTTGGTGGAAACCGCCGTGCATGCCGTGGAGCGCCGCGTAACATCGGAGTGAGAGCCGCGCGGCGCCGCCGGGCGGCCGTTACGCGTGGCTGCGCACCCGGCACCGCCCGGTGTGCTTGCCAAGACACATGCTCAGGACCCTTCTCACATACGCCCGTAACGACGAATCGGTCGTCAAGCTCGTGGACGACGCGCACGAGTCGCCACAGCGCGCCTTCGTGTCCGCGAGCTTCCGCCCCTACCTGCTCGCCTCGCTGATCGACTCCGATCCGGAGCGCCCGGCGTTGATCGTGGCCGGCGACGATCGGTCCGCGCGCGACCTCGCCGCCGACCTCAAGGCGTTCCTCGCGCCGCGCCCGGTCCGCTTCTATCCGGCGCGCGGCATGCGCTACGAGTCGCATCTTGCACCGCCGCCGCACCTGGTCGGCCTGCGGATCGCCGCGCTCGACTCGTTGTTAGGCGGGCGACCGGCGGGCGCGAGCGATCGATCTCCCCTCGGAAACCAGGCTGCGGTCCTGGTGACCTCCGCTGTGGCGCTCGCGGAGAAGATCCCCGATCCCGATCTCCGCCCGCACGGCTTCGAAATAGAGAAGGGCGAGTTGCTCGACCTCGACGAGACGGCGGACCAGCTCGTGGCCTGCGGCTACGAACGTGTGGACCAGGTCGAGGAGCGCGGCCAGTTCGCGATCCGCGGCGACATCCTCGATGTCTACCCCGCTACCGAAGAGCGCGCCGTGCGCTGCGAGCTGTTCGACATCGAGGTCGAGCGTCTCACCTGGTTCTCCACCTTCACGCAGCGCTCGCTCGAGGAGGCCGAGCGCGTTGAGATCGCGCCGGCCGCCGAGCTCGCACCCGAGCACCGCGAGCTCGCCGAGATCGCGGCGACCACCGAGGAGAACGAGCGCCCCGACGTCGCCGAGGTCCTCCCGGTGGAGCGCTTCCGCGAGCTTCTCGAGCTCGTGCCCGAGGACGCGCTCGTTGCGATCGCCGCTGAGGAGGAGCTCGCACCTGCGCTGCGCGACTACTGGGAGGACGTGACCACCAGCTTCCACGACGAGGACGCGCATCACCTATACGTGAAGCCCGACGCGCTCGAGTCGGCGCTGAACGAGCGCGCTCGTCTGCGTCTTTCGAGCATCTCCCAGGACCAGCCGCACGAGTTCCGCGCGCAGTCGGCCGACACCGCTGCGCGCTCCCTGCGCGACGCCGAGCCCGAGCTCGAGAAGCTGGTCCGCTCCGGCTATCGGACCTTCGTCGCCTGGGCCCGCCGCGGGGAGGCCGAGCGCGCGCAGCTCAACATGGCACGTATGCAGGCGGGCTTCCTCGACGGGCGCCCCGCGCCCGAGGACCCGTCGTTGATGTTCGCCCACGCCAGCCTCCGCGACGGCTTCATCGCCCCGCAGCTGAAGCTCGCCGTACTCCCCGAGCACCGTCTGCTCCGCCGCCGCAGGGCCGAGCGTCCTGCCGGCCCGGGGCAGATCGCGTCGTTCACCGACCTGCGCGCCGGCTCGCCGGTGGTGCACGAAGACCACGGGATCGCCCGCTTCACCGGCTTCGAGACGAAGACCGTCGGCGGCGTGACGCGCGACTACCTGGAGCTCGAATACCGCGACGGCGACCGCGTGTTCGTCCCCAGCGACCAGCTCCACAAGATCAGCCGTTACGTGGGCGCCGATGCGAGCGACCCACCGCTGTCCAAGCTCGGCAGCAAGCAGTGGGAGCAGATGAAGCTGAAGGCCCGCCGCGCCGCCCAGGCGCTTGCGGGCGAGCTGATCAACCTCTACGCCGAGCGCAAGCGCCGCGCCGGGCACGCCTTTCCGCACGACAGCGAGTGGCAGCTCGAGTTCGAGGGCCGCTTCCCCTACCGCGAGACGCCCGACCAGCTCGAGGCCATCGAGGCCGTGCGTGCCGATATGGAGGAGGCGCGCCCGATGGACCGCCTGATCTGCGGGGACGTGGGCTACGGCAAGACCGAGGTCGCGCTGCGCGCCGCCTTCAAGGCCGCCGAGGACGGCAGGCAGGTGATGTTCCTCGTGCCGACCACTGTGCTCGCGCAGCAGCACGTCGGCACCTTCAACGAGCGCCTGCGCGACTACCCGTTCCGTATCGAGATGGTCTCGCGCTTTCGCTCGCCGAAGGACGTGCGCGAGACGCTCGCCGACTTCCAGGAGGGCAAGGTCGACATCCTGATCGGCACGCACCGCCTGCTGTCACGCGACGTGCGGCCGAGGGAGCTCGGCCTCCTGATCGTGGACGAGGAACAGCGCTTCGGGGTGAAGCAGAAGGAACTGATGCGGCAGCTCAGGCTCAAGGTGGACGTGCTCTCGCTGTCGGCCACGCCGATCCCGCGGACGCTCCAGATGTCGCTCGCGGGCCTCCGCGACATCTCGGTGATGGAGACCCCGCCCGAGGGCCGCCGTCCCGTGAAGACCTACGTGGGCGACTACGACGAGGACCTGGTGGCCAAGGCGATCAGGCGCGAGCTGGCCCGGGGGGGCCAGGCCTTCTTCCTCCACAACCGCGTAGAGACGATCGACGAGACGGCTGAGCGCGTGCGCGCGCTGGTGCCGGACGCGCGCGTGCTGGTCGCGCACGGCCAGATGGCCGAGGGACGGCTCGAGCAGGTGATGCTCGACTTTCTCCGGGGCGGAGCGGACGTGCTCGTCTGCACCACGATCGTCGAGTCGGGCCTCGACATCCCGAGCGCGAACACCCTGATCGTCGAGCGCGCCGACGAGCTCGGGCTCGCCCAGCTCTACCAGATCCGCGGCCGCGTCGGGCGCTCCCGCGAGCGTGCCTACGCCTACCTGCTCTACCCCTCGGCCGCCGCGCTCTCGGAGGAGGCCGGGCAGCGGCTGGCGACGCTCTCGGACTACACGGAGCTCGGCTCCGGCTTCAGGATCGCGATGCGCGACCTCGAGATCCGGGGCGCCGGCAACCTGCTCGGCGACGAGCAGTCGGGGCATGTCGCGGCGGTGGGCTTCGAGCTCTACGTCGGGATGATCGACGAGGCGGTGCGCCTGCTGGCCGGCGAAGCAGCCGAGGAGGTCGCCGAGCCGGTGCGGATGGACCTGCCTGTGGACGCATATGTGCCGGGCGACTACGTGCCCTACGAGGCGGCGAAGATCGAGATCCACCGGCGCGTGGCCGGTGCTCGCGAGGTGGCGCAGCTGATCATGCTGCGCGAGGAGCTCGCCGATCGCTTCGGCCCGATCCCTGCGCCGCTCGACAACCTGATCCGACTCCAGGACGCGCGCATCAAGCTCGGACGAGCGGGCGCGCAGTCGGTCGGCTTCAGCGCCGAGCGGATGTCGGTCACTCCGATCGAGCTCGACTCACGCGGAGCGAAGGCGCTTCGCCAGCGCGTGCCGGAGGCGATCTACGAGTCCGGTCGCGAGACCGTTCGTATACGGCTGCCCGACGAGCCGGAGGAGCGGTTCCGGGCCGTGGTGACCGCCGCGGAGGCGATCCTCGAGGTAGCCACCGAACCTAAAGACGAACCTTAAGTTCGCGCGAATTTTGTTCGCTACCCTTCGCCGCCGCTTGGCGATGACACGTGCCTTCACACACTCTCTTCTAGTTCTTGCCGCGTCCGCTCTTGGCCTCGTCGCCCTCGCGGGCTGCGGCAACAACGTGCCCGCCGGGGCGGTCGCCAAGGTCGGTGACTCCACCATCACTCAGGACGAGTTCGACAAGTGGATG
The DNA here is from genome assembly GCA_046731915.1 of Actinomycetota bacterium. Classification (GTDB taxonomy): domain Bacteria; phylum Actinomycetota; class Thermoleophilia; order Solirubrobacterales; family Thermoleophilaceae; genus JACVRW01. Next base: position 12,702 of record JBKPME010000161.1, on the reverse strand, counting down.
ACCATCGCCGTACGGGGTCAGTCGCAGCAGGGCGGCGCTGGGGCCGTGCCGCAGCCCCCCGACTTCGAGAAGTGCGTCGCCGCGAAGTCGAAGACGCCCGTGCCGAAGGGTCAGAAGAAGCCCACGAGTGACCAGCTGAAGAAGCAGTGCAAGAGCGAGTACGAGACGCTCAAGCGCGAGGTCATGCAGTTCCTGATCCAGGGCGAGTGGGTGCAGCAGGAGGCCAAGAAGCGCGGCATCAAGGTGAAGCAGGCGGAGATCGAGAAGGCGCTCGAGGACCAGAAGAAGCAGGTCTTCCCGAACGACAAGCAGTACCAGCAGTTCCTCAAGACCTCGGGCATGACCGAGGAAGACGTGCTATTCCGCGTGAAGCTCAACGAACTCCAGCAGCGGCTGACGCAGGATGCCACCCAGGACGCGAAGAAGGTGTCCGACGAGGACATCTCCTCCTACTACGACAAGAACAAGAAGCGCTTCGCCCAGCCGGAGCGCCGCGACCTCCGCGTGGTGCTCACCAAGACCGAGGCAAAGGCCGAGCAGGCGAAGAAGGCGCTCGACTCCGGCCAGTCCTTCAAGCAGGTCGTGAAGAAGTACTCCATCGACGAGGCCTCCAAGTCGCAGGGCGGGCTGCTCCCGGCGGTCTCCGAGGGCCAGCAGGAGAAGGCCTTCGACACCGCAATCTTTGACGCGAAGAAGAGCAAGATCGAGGGACCCGTCAAGACCCAGTTCGGCTGGTACGTCTTCGAGGTCGAGAAGATCACCAAGGCCTCGCAGCAGACGCTCGAGGAGTCGAAGGACACGATCAAGAACCTGCTGCGCTCGCAGCGCCAGCAGAAGGCGCTCGACGGGTTCGTCAAGCAGTTCCGCGAGGACTACAAGGACGAGACGGACTGCGCGGACGACTACCGCGTCATGGAGTGTAAGAACGCTCCGAAGGACGAGTCGGACACGGGCCCGGCGTCGGGCGGCAACCCGCAGCAGCCTGCCCAGCCGCAGCAGCCCGCTCAGCCGCAGCAGCCGTCTCAGCCCTAGTGGGCGGCGAGGATCTGTCGGCCGCGCTCGAGCGGCTGGACGAGATCACCCGCAGGCTGCGCCGCGAGTGCCCCTGGGACCGCGAGCAGGACGAGCGCTCGATCGTGCCGCACACGGTCGAGGAGGCGTACGAGCTGGCGGACGCGGCGCACTCCGGCGATGACGCCAAGCTGCTCGACGAGCTCGGCGACGTCCTGTTCCAGGTCTACTTCCTCGCGCTCCTGATGGAGGAGCGCGGCCAGGGGAGCCTTGCCGAGGTCGCGGAGCACTGCCGCCAGAAGCTGATCCGGCGCCACCCGCACGTGTTTGGCCGTTCGGAAGCCGCCGGCGGCGGCGTACGCACGTCGTCACTCCGCGCCGCCGAGACCGCGGGCGACGTCGTGCGCAACTGGAACCAGATCAAGCGCGACGACGAGCGCGGCGGTGAGATCTTCGGCCACATCCCTGAGACAATGCCGTCGACTCTGTACGCGAAGAAGATCCTGAAGCGTGCGGCCGACGCGGGCCACGAGCTGCGCCCTGCCGACGGGCTACTGGCGGCGGTCAAGGAGGTCATCGACGCCGGGGAGGATCCCGAGCTCGCGCTCCGCCGCGCGGCGGACGAGTACAGACAACAGGTGGAGGCAGAGTGAGCAGCATCGAAAAGATCCACGGTCGCCAAATCCTCGACTCGCGCGGCAACCCGACCGTCGAGGTCGACGTGCTGCTGAAATCGGGCGCAGCCGGCCGGGCCGCGGTGCCTTCCGGCGCTTCCACCGGCGAGTTCGAGGCCGTGGAGCTGCGCGACGGAGGCGACACGTGGGCCGGTAAGGGCGTCTCGAAGGCCTTGGCGAACGTGAACGGCGAACTCGCCGAGGCCGTGCACGGGATGGACCCCGCCGACCAGGAGGCGCTCGACCGGACGATGATCGAGCTGGACGGCACGCCGAACAAGGGCCGCCTCGGAGCGAACGCGATCCTCGGCGTGTCGCTCGCGGCCGCCAGGGCCGCCGCGGCCGAGACGGGGGTGCCGCTGTGGCGCTACCTGGGCGGCGAGGCGGCACATGTGTTGCCGGTGCCGATGATGAATGTGCTCAACGGCGGCGCGCACGCCGACAACAAGGTCGACTTCCAGGAGTTCATGGTCGTCCCCGTGGGGGCGCCCAGCTTCGCCGAGGGCCTCCGGATGGGCGACGAGGTCTTCCACGCGCTGAAGCGCACGCTGCACGATGAGGGCCTGTCGACGGCGGTCGGCGACGAGGGCGGCTTCGCGCCCGACCTCGACTCGAACGAGGCGGCGCTGCAGGCGCTCATGCGCGGGATCGAGGCCGCCGGGCTCCGAGCCGGCGACGACGTGGCGATTGCGCTCGATCCGGCGACAAGTGAGATCTTCGAGAACGGCGCGTACGAGCTCGAGCACGAGGGCCGGACGCTGTCCGCGGCCGACATGGCCGGCTATTGGGCCGAGATGGCGGAGCGCTACCCGATCGTTTCGATCGAGGACGGCATGGACGAGGAGGACTGGGACGGCTGGAAGGAGCTCACGGAGCGGATCGGCGCGGGCGTCCAGCTGGTGGGCGACGACCTGTTCGTGACGAACACCGAGCGCCTGAGTCGAGGCATCGAGCAGGGCGTCGCCAACTCGATCCTGATCAAGGTGAACCAGATCGGGACGCTCTCCGAGACGCTCGCCGCGATCCGGATGGCCGAGGAGGCCGGCTACACAGCGGTGATGTCGCACCGCTCCGGGGAGACCGAGGACACGACGATCGCCGACCTCGCTGTGGCCACGGGCTGTGGGCAGATCAAGACGGGGGCGCCCTCGCGCTCGGATCGCGTGGCGAAGTACAACCAGCTGCTCCGCATCGAGGAGGCGCTGGGGGCCGATGCGACCTACCCGGGCCACTCGGCCTTCCGCGGATAGCCTCGCTGCGCAGGGGGCAGCGCCCCGTGCTTGCGTACTAGGGCAAGTTCTCGATCACGTAGGCGCGCTCGCCCACGCGCACCATCCCGAGGCGACGGGCCTCGCGCTCGAGCGCTCCGGGGTCGCGGAGGGCGCGCAGGCGCCGCTTCAGCTTCGTGTTCTCGGAGGTGAGCTCGCTCAGCTCTTGCTTCTGGTGTCCCGCCGTCCCCGACTGCTTGATCCACTGCCGCGCCGGTGAGGCGTACGAGAGCACGATCAGGATCAGCGTCGCCAGCAGGGCCACCCGGCCGACGCGGTCCCAGCGGATTGCGGAGCGGCGGCGACGAACGGGCATCGCGACCGCCTTCGCCGCGGCCGCGCTAACTCCTACTCCGGCTTTTCGTGCTTCTCGCGCGGCTGGCCGCCCGCGAAGTCCTTCGCCTCGCGGACGTAGCGGGCGAAGGCGGCGTCCACCACGCTTGCCGCATCTGTTCCCGCCGCGTTCCGGCGGGCCAGCTCGAGCGCCCAGTCGGTGTCGCGCCCGTAGAGATCAGCGAGCTCGTCCACGACGAAGCTCGAGCCGAGACGCCGCCGGAGCTCCTCCACGACGACGTCGGCGGCCGCGTCGAGGTCCGCCTTGGCCGGCTCGGGCGCGTCCGCGATCCGGCGCTCGCCGTCGCGCCATTGGTAGAGGGCGTTCTCGACCGCGTAGGACATTGGCGGCCCGAGGCTAGCGGCTCGCCCGCCGGAAGTGGTGAAGAGTCAGTCCTCGTCGTCGTCGGAGCCGGCGTCCTCGCCGGCGCGGCTGATGACGATCCTGTCGGGTTCGATCGTGACGGTGACTGGGCGGTGACCCGCCCAGTGCTCGGCGTAGGTGGGATCGTCCTGCACGTCGGGGTCGAGCCAGAGGCCGTAGCCCTCCTCGCCGTGGTCGAAGGTTCCCTCGAGCGCCCTCGGCTTCCGCGCGCGGCTCCGCCCTCGCCCCCCGCGGCGCCCGCGGCGCCGGCGCTTGGGCTTGTCGTCTCCATCGTCCGTGTCCGCGGTGTCCTCGTCGCCCGCCTCCTCCTCGGCCTGGCGCTCCGCCTCGAGGGCCTCGGCCACAAGGGCGTCGTCCTCGGCCCGCAGATCGGGCTCGTCGCTCTCGGCGCCAGGCGAGAACTGCTCGCCGTCGCCGCTGTCCGCCGGGGCCAGCTCGTGCTCGCGCTTGAAGGAGCGGATGTCGCCGACGGAGACATCGAGCTGATGGGCGATCCAAGCGTCGGTGCGGCCCTGGCGCACCCACGTGCGAATCTGGTTCAGCTGCGGCTTCAGCGATCGGCGTGCCAAACGGCGCCGGACACTACCAACACGGCGACCGAAATCGACGCTATTCCTGGCCCCAAACAGTTGTCCATTGCACCAAGTGGCTCAGACTGCTTTATTGGGGGGCTGCAATCCTTCGGCAGGGGAGAAGGTCGGCGTGCTCGTCCTTACGCGAAAGAGCCATCAGAGCATCATGATCGGTGACGACATCGAGATATCGGTGCTCGCCGTCATGGGGGAAAAGGTCAGGATCGGGATCGAGGCGCCACGCTCGGTGCCCGTGTTCAGACGCGAGGTGTACGTCGAGATCCAGAAGGATCACGACGCGAGCGAGGATCTTGATCTAGGCCTTCAGAGACTGCGAGATACCGGGTAGTCGGCAAGCACCGGGCGGTACCGGTGCGCAGCGATGTCCTACCCGGCCAGCATCGCCAGCGTCTCGAACATCACAATCGTGACGATCACCGCCGTCACGACGATCGCGAGCGCCAGGAAGGTGAAGTGCAGCGAGCCCCGCTTGCGCGTGCGCTCTACGCGCCGTACGCGCGAACGCTGGGCGGCCTCCTTTCGGAGCCGCTCCCTGCGCACGATCGACTCGGCCGCTTCCTCGCGGAAGGCCTCCTCGAACTGCGCGAGTGACTGCCTCATGCGCATGCGCGGCGGAAGGCTATCAGTGGGGTTGTCCAAGTATCGCCCGCCGCTCGCGGACTCGTAGCAATGCGCTCATGCGGTTGCGTGTGCCCTCGCGGCGTCGCGATATACCTGCACGAAGCGGAGATATTTCTCGGCGATAGTGCTCGTCGCGTCCTCGCGCTCGATATCGCCGTCGAGGAACCCCTTGAGCGCGTCCCACCAGATCGTGCGGCCGATCGCGAAGCCCGCATAGCCCTCTACCGGCGCGCCCTGGCGCAGCCAGTGATCGACCTTCTCGTCGTTCGCCCCGCGGCCGAGCACTACGCAGATCACGCCGTCGCGGCCCTCCCGCCGGCAGGTCTGGGCGATCTGCTCGCAGTCCTCCTGGGTGTCGATTCCCTCGATCTTCCAGATGTCCGCTTCGACGCCGGAGTCCTGGAGGTCCGTGATCGCGCGGCGCATCAGCTCGGGGCGTAGCTCGGCGTCATAGCGGTCGGCGTCACCGCCCACCTGCTCGAGCTGGTGCTCCTCGGCCGGCACGAGCAGCTCGAACAGGAACTTCCGGTCGTGGTCGTGGAGCCAGTCGGCGAGCCGCTTCAGCCGCTCGGTCTGGCGCCGGTTCATCTCGGGGTCGGCCTCGGGGTTGTAGCGCACGAGCACCTTTGAGAAGTCGGGGTCGAACTTCTCGATGTGGGCGCCGAAGTCCTCGCCGTACTCGAAGTCGAACTCGTCCTGACCCGACTTCTCCACCGGCATCGCAAGCAGCAGCCCGTTCTCCTTGGCCTGCGATGGGATCCCCTTCGGCTCGCCGAACTGCTCATCGACGAGACAGCCGGTCGCGTGCGGGTCAACGCCCTCCTCGGTGGCCTTGAGCAGCCCCTCGAAGATCAGATGCTTCGCGTCGGCGATCTGCTCGGTCTGCTCAGGCGTCGGATCGCCCTCGATTCCGAACATCTTCTTCTGGAATGACCCGCGGTGGTCGAAGGCCAGGATGTAGAGCTTGCCGCTGTAGCCGAGTGACATACCTGGGTTATACCCTCCGCGCGATATGGAGCACCGGTTCACGGGCCCCTCGTACACGCTTGGGATCGAGGAAGAGCTCATGATCGTCGACGACGAGACGCTCGACCTCTCGAATTCCATCGAGCGGCTGCTCTCCGACCTGAGTGAGATGCCGACCGAGGGCGAGGTCAAGCCGGAGCTCATGGAGAGCGTCTGCGAGATCGCGACGACCCCCACCAAGAACACGGTCGAGGCGGGCGCCCAGCTGCGGGCGCTCCGCCGGACGGTCAACCAGGTCGCGCAGCAGCACGGGCTCGCGATCGGCTCGGCGGGCACGCATCCGTTCGCGCTCTGGGAGGACCAGCGGATCGTGGCTCGCCCGCGCTACCGCGACCTGATCTCGGGCCTTCAGTTCGTGGCCCGCCAGGAGATCATCTTCGGCATCCATGTCCACGTGGGGATCGACGACCCGGATAAGGCGATTCACGTGACGAACGGGATGCGCGTGCACGCGCCGCTGCTCCTCGCCCTGTCGGCGAACTCGCCGTTCTGGCGCGGCGACACGACAGGGCTCGACTCGACCCGCACGCCGGTGTTCCGCACCTTTCCGCGCGTGGGCATCCCGCCCCGCTACGACGACTTCGCCGACTGGTCTCGCCGGATCGAGTTCATGATGCAGTCGAAGGTCATCGGCGACTACACGTACCTCTGGTACGACGTCCGGCCGCATCCGAACTTCGGGACCGTCGAGATCCGCGTCATGGACTCGCAGACGCGCGTGGAGCAGACGCTCGCGCTCGCGGCGCTCGTGCAGGCGATGGTGAAGGAGCTCTGCGAGCACTACGAGAGCGGCCAGAAGCTGTCGCGCTACCCCTACGAGATGCTCGACGAGAACAAGTGGCTGGCGGCCCGGCACGGCCTGGGCGGCTACCTCGTCGACCTGCCGGCCACCGACCGCGTGCACGTGCCCGAGCTGGCGCGGCGGTTGATGGAGCGGCTGCGCCCGCACGCGGAGGAGCTCGGCTCGGAGGCGGACTTCGACTGCCTCGAGGACATCCTCGACCGGGGCAACGGAGCGTCCCGCCAGGAGGTTGTGTACGAGGCCAACCACGACCTGCGCGAGGTCGTCCGCGAGATCCTCGACGCGACCGTGCCCGAGCCGTTGGAAGCCACCGGCGAATAACCGTCGGCCAGGCTCTGCGCGCCGGGTACTCTGAGGGACACCGTGTCGCAGCCCGACCTGTTCGTCGTCTGCAAGAACTGCGGCTCCGAGGTGAGCCCGTACGTGACCGAGTGCCCGTACTGCGGGCAGCGGGTCCGCAAGCGCGCGCCGAAGATCGACCGTTCGAGCGGCGAACCCACGACGAAGCGGCGCAGGCGCGCCAAGAAGCTGCCTCGGCTGCGCGCCGAGGAGATCGCCGGGATCGCTCCGGAGACGAGGCCCTACGCGACGGGCGCGCTGATACTCGCCTGCGTGGTCGGGATGCTGGTCTACGCGGCCGACCCGACGATGGACATCGGCCTGCTGGCTGTGAACAGCCCGCTTGGGCAGGATGAGGTGTGGCGCTGGTTCGTCACGCCCTTCCTGCACACCGACCAGCTCGGCTACGCCTTCGTGGCGCTCGTGCCGGTCGGGTTGTTCGGCGCGCTGCTCGAGCGCCGCTTCGGCCCGATCGCGGTGCTGCTCACGTTCATCCTGGCCGGTGCGGCGGGGGCCGGGCTCGCGGCGGTGCTCGAGACACCGCCGCTCTTGTCGGACGCTTCGTTCTGGACGGTCATGGGAGCCAACGGCGCAGCCCTCGGCCTCCTCTGCGCCTGGCTGGTCGACGATCGCACGGCCGCCCGCCGCGGCGACGACCGCGAGAACGACCTGCTGGGCGTGTACATCATCGCCGCCGTCCTCGTTCTCCTCTCGCTCACGACCGAGGAGGCGAACATCGCCGCCGCCGTGGGCGGGGCGCTCGCGGGCTCGCTGATCGGGCTGCTGCTCCCGCTGCTCGTACGCTCGTAACATCACGCCGGTGTTCACCGACGAGCAGATCGAGGCCGCCGTGCGCGCTCTCTCCGACCCCGAGCGCTTCGCGGGCGCGGAGCGACTGGTCACCGAGGCCGCGCCGCAACTCCAGCGCGTGCTGACCCAAGCGCTGAACGAGGGGGGCTGGTTCGGCCCGGCCCATCAATCCGAGGTGCGCTCGGCAGTGGCCGAGCCCGACGAGGCGGAGCGCGCGGCCCGGATCGAGACCCTGCTTGCCGAGGAGACGCGAATGGCAATGCTGATAGGAGTAGCTGTCGGCTGGCAGCTCGCGATCGAACTTGGAACGACGACAGAACCGGGAGGAACTTGAATGGACATCCGCTTTCTGGGCCACGCGTGCTTCGAGCTCAGCGACGGCGACACGCGCGTGCTCGTCGACCCCTTTCTGACTGGCAATCCGAAGGCGGCGGCGGAGGCGTCAGAGCTCGAGCCGACGCACATCTTTCTCACGCACGGTCACGCCGACCACTACGGCGACATCGTCGACATCGCCAAGCGCACGGGCGCGCAGGTGGTGGCAATCACCGAGGTCGCGGGCGAGCTTGGGGAGCAGGGCGTTGAGAACGTGGCGGATCCGAACATCGGTGGCACGATGGAGTTCGAGGAGGTCTGGGTACGGCTCACGCCGGCCTGGCACACCTCGACGACGCCCAACGGCACGGTCAACACCCCGGCCGGCATGGTGATCAACCTCGGCGGCAAGACCGTCTACCACGTTGGCGACACCGCGCTGTTCTCCGACATTCGACTCGCCGGCCAGCGCGATCAGCTCGACGCGGCATTCGTGCCGATCGGTGGCCACTACACAATGGACCGCCACGACGCGGCCGTGGCCGCCGAATGGATTGGCGCGCCCGTGATTGTCCCGATCCACTACAACACCTTCCCGCCGATCGAGTCCGACGCTCAGGCGTTCAAGTCGGACGTGGAGCAGCGGACGGGTGGGAAGACGACTGTCGAGGTGCTGGAGCCGGGCGGAACGCTGACGCTCTAGCGATCCTGCGGGCCGCGCGCGAACCAGACCGGACGATCCTTCCAGTCGTGCGCGGCGAGCGCCGCCCCGAACGCCGCCAGAAGGATGCCGGTGGCGCCATGGTGCACTCGCTGACCGCAGATCCACACCCGCCTGTGAGTGAGGTCGAGCCGAATGAGCCGCTTAGCTTGTTTCCATGGGGCCTGCATTGCGTGACTCCAACGTAGGTCTCATCGGCATTTGCGGGCGAAAATTCAGCCGAATTGCCTCTATCGCAGGCGTGATTGCGGTCCTGCTGGTGCTCTCCAGCTGCGGTGGGGACGACGAGAGCGACTCGACCACGCGCGCGACGGCCACGCCCGCGGAGACGGCCACGACCGAGTCCACGCCGACCGAGACCGGCGAGCAGGGCCCGGCCGAGAACGAGACTGAGGCGGAGACCGAGACCGAGGCGGAAACTGAGACCACGCCCGAATCGCCTGAGGACATGCCGGGCGGCGCCGGCGACGAGGAACCGGCGCGGACGCTGGCCCTGTTGACCGCCCGCGGCGGCCGCATCACCCCTCGCGTGGTGCGCGTGCCGGCCTTCATAGCGGTGACGGTGGAGCTCCGCTCCGCGGACGGCGCGACCTACGGGCTGCGCTTCGGCGAGACGACGATCACGGCCGGGGGCGAGCTGCACTCGGTGTCGACGACACTGGCCGGCCTGCGGCCAGGCGAGGCGGTAGTCGGCCGGCCGACGGGGGCGGGGAACCCGGTGCGGATCGAGGCGACGGCCGAGCCGGGGCCGTAGGCGGGCGTCGCCTGGCAGTTCCGGCGGTTCGAACTACAGCATTGGGGGAGTGCACCGTCCTGAATAGCGCACCGATTTGGTGTCCTTGGCAGGACGTTCCCAGTTGGGGTCCATAGCAACCCAAGCAGGACCCTTACCTCCTTCATTGCTGTCTTTCCCCTCCCGCAGCGCGCGCCGAAGGCTTTTGGCTGGCCAGCCAACCATGGAGTAACCTGACCTCCCATGAGCGATCCCGTCACCGAGCGCACCGAGCGCGCGGACTTCCAGGCCACCAGCGACCCCGCGCTCCTGGAGTCGGCGGATCGCGGCGAGGTCAACCTGCTGAGCTACGAGCAGCTCTACAACCTCTGGGAGCGCCAGCAGTGGGCGACCCAGGAGATCGACTTCACGCAGGACCGGATCGACTGGCACGAGCGCATCCCCCCGGAGGAGCGCTTCCAGCGCATGTACGGGCTCAGCTCGTTCTTCATCGGCGAACAGAAGGTGGCCGAGGAGCTCGGGCCGATGATGCGCGCGGCGCCGACCGAGGAGATGCGGATCTTCCTCTGCACTCAGATCGCCGACGAGGCCCGCCACGTGCGCTTCTTCAACCGCTTCTACGAGGAGGTCGGCGTGCTCGAGGCCGCTGACCTCCAGGGCCGGCTCGCCGAGACCAGCGAGCACGTGAATCCCGAGTTCAACGAGCTCTTCGACGAGATGCTGAAGAGCCGCGTCGACCACCTCGCCCGCGTGCCGGAGGACCTCGAGAAGCTCGTGGAGGCGGTGACGCTTTACCACATGGTCATCGAGGGGATGCTGGCGCTCACGGGCCAGCACTTCATCCTCCGGTACAACGAGGAGCAGGGCACGCTGCCGGGCTTTGTCGAGGGCTTCAACAACATTGCCCGCGACGAGCACCGTCACGTCGCGTTCGGCGCCCGCTTCCTGCGCGAGATGGCACAGGCGGACAGCCGCTGCGCGGACGCGATCACGCGCACGCTTGCCGAGGTGGCGCCGATCGCCGACGCCGTGCTTCGCCCGAAGTGGTACGTGGAGGGTGAGACCGAGCTGTTCGGCACCGACCTCGAGGAGACGCGCGCCTTCGCGGCGAAGGCGCTGGAGCGCCGCCTGAAGGTGATCGGCCTGGCGCCGGTCGCCTAGCTACCGAGCCACACGACGGGGTCGCCGTGGTACCCGGCTCGGGCCAGCAGCCGCTCCGTGCCGCCCGGCCATAGCGTCAGCCGCAGGTCGGTCAGCTCGTCGGCGCCCTCCATTCCGAGCCGGGCCACGATGCCGGGCGCCTGCTGAAGCGCCCGCTCGAAGCGGTCGAGCTCGTCGCCCGGCAGGTACTGCATGACGACCGAGTGGACGACGACGGTCGCCACGTCCGGTGCGGGTTCGGCCAGTCGCGCTTCGATCCAGTCGGCCGCGCCGGCGCACTCGACCTTGGCGTCGACGTCCTGGGCGACCGCGAGCGCGGCCCGCAGCCGTTCGTGCCGCTCGACCTGATCCGGCCATATGTAGGCGGCGAGCGTGAGCCGGCCCTCGTCCGTGAGCGGGTCGACCGGACGCATATCGCATCCGGCCCGCGACGCCACCCGCAGCGGTGCGTCGAGCGGCGGGTCACCCCTCACCCTGGCGCGAATGACGACCGGCGACTCAGCCGGTCCCCACCGCCTGTTGCCCAGCTCGTAGCGGTAGCGGTCGAAGCGCAGGTTAAGGCCGGCGCTCGCCCCGACCTCCAGCACCCGCAACGGCAGCCGCGTGCTGCGCGCAATCTCCAGGAAGCCGCCGAGGAGGGCGGCGCAGCGACCTGTCTCGTTCGTCTGGACCGGATCTTCGACCAACTCCCTGAGCTGGTCCCGACGCTCGCGCACGAGCTCCAAGAACGCCGGCCACGCGTCGCCCGGACGGCCGCCGGCTGACGGGTAGTGCCGGGCGAGAGCGGGCGCCTCTCCGCTCAGTACAAGCCGGTGGACCGCTCCCATCAGGCGGAGGGCGAGTGCGGACGGCCCCGGGTCCCCCTCGTGCCCGCGCAGCACCGCGAAGATGACATCGCCCTCCATGACCTCCTGGGCGGCGTGCCCCAGCAGCCCCGCGTAGAGCGCAGATCCGAGCCGAGCGCAGGCGTCGCCCTGGAAGCGCAGGCGCCTGGCGAGGATCTGACGGGGTTCGTCGCTCAGAACATCCGCCCGCCAACCGGGACGTCCGCGGTCGGTCGAAGCAGGATGACGTTGCCGTCCTCGTCGGGCACCCCGAGCGTCAGCACCTCGGACATGAAAGGGCCGATCTGGCGCGGCGGGAAGTTCACGACCGCCACCACCAGGCTGCCCTCGAGCTGCTCACGCGTGTAGTTCTTGATCTGGGCCGACGAGCGCTTCTCGCCCAGCTCCGGGCCGAAGTCGATGTAGAGCTTCCAGGCGGGCTTCCGCGCCTCCGGGAAATCCTCCACGCGGACGACTCGGCCGACCCGGATGTCGACCTTCAGGAAGTCGTCGAAGTCGATGGGCGAGGGGGTGCGGCCGTCGCTCAAGGAGCGGGCGGAGGCGGAGGCGGTGGTGGCGGCGGCGGGGCGCTCGTGCCACTGGGCTCGCCTGCCGCCGGCGCCGGCGGCGGAGTGGTGCCGGTTCCGTTGGCGCCCGGCTCCGTGGCCGGTTCCGTCGGCTCGCCGGGAGGAGCCGCTGGCTCGGCGGGCTCTTCCTCACGCGGCGGGAGGGTGACCGTCGAGCCCTCCTCTTGGACCGGCGGCGCGGGCGGCTCCGCGACCTCGACCGGAGTCGGAGCCGGGGCCACGGCCACCACGGGCTCCACGGCCACGGGCTCGGCCGCCGGCTTCGCCACAGGCTTCTCCACGGGCTCGACGCGCGGGGCGGGCTTCGCCGCGGGTCCCGCTGCGGGCGCCGGATGCCGAGCGGGAGCCGGAGCGGGGGCGGCAGCGACCTGCGCAGGCGGCGCGGCCTGGCGCTCGCTGACGTGCTTCACCTCGACGGCGCCGGCCGTGACGATCACCGCGGCCGCCATGCCGGCCACCGCCTTGGTCGCCAGCGCCGAGGCGCCGGCCGAAACAGCCC
>JBKPME010000160.1:0-9298 GCA_046731915.1 Actinomycetota bacterium | reverse complement strand
GGCGGGAAGTCGCCCACGAGCGAGCGCACCTCGTCGAGGCCGTGCAGGTGCTCCTCGACCGCGCCGGGGTCGTCCAGGCCCTCCTCGACGATCGTGCAAGCGATCGCGGCGAGCAGCAGCGCGTCCGTGCCCGGGCGTATGAAGTGGTGCTCGTCGGCCTCCTCGGCCGTTCGTGTGCGCCGCGGGTCGATCACCACCACCTTGCCGCCGCGCTCGCGGATGGCCCGCAGCCGGCCGCGCATGTTCGGCGCGGTCAGGAGGCTTCCATTCGACACGAGCGGGTTGGCGCCGAGGAGCAGCAGGTGGTCGCAGCGGTCCACGTCTGGGATCGGCACCGAGAGCATCGTGCCGAACATGTATCCGGACGAGACCTGTTTCGGCATCTGATCGACCGTCGAGGCCGAGTAGAGATTGTGCGTGCCCAGCACGCGCAGCCACGCGGGGCCGTGCGTGATCGCCGACAGGTTGTGGGCGTTGGGATTTCCGAGGTACACCGCCACGGCGTTCTTGCCGTGCTCGGCGATGATCGGCGACAGCCGCCGGTCGATCTCCTCGAACGCCTCGTCCCATGTCGCCTCGACCAGCTCGCCGTCGCGCCGCACGAGCGGTGTGGTCAGGCGGTCCGCGTCCTCGTTCAGCTGCTTGATTCCGTATGCCTTCGGGCAGATGAAGCCGTGGCTGAAGACGTCGTCGGCGTCGCCGCGCACCGACACCACTTTCCGTCCCTCCGTCTCGATCTCGAGACCGCAAGTGGCTTCGCAGAATGGACAGGTCCGGTAGTGCGTGGCCATAGCGCGGACCCTACTGCCCCTACTCCCTGAGCTCGATCCAGAGTGCGCGCGACGCGCAGGTAAGAATCCCCTCTGAGTCGAAGAGCGCGGCGGCCGACCAGTGCTTGCGCCCGTCCACGTCGAGCGCCCACGACAGGATCGTGTGAGGCTCGCCCACGCGCAGCGAGCAGCCAAGCCGCGCGGTCAGGCTCGCGAGCACCATCGCAGGGCCCTCGCCGAAGGTCGCCACCGGGGCGCTGGTCGGGCAGTCGAGCGCAGCCCAGATGAACTCCGGCCGCACGCTGCCGCCGCCGTCGTCAGCCAACTCGCCCGGCGTCCACGGCGCGGCGAACAGCCCATCCCGGCCGGGTAGCGCGGCCGGCGTGATCCCGAAGCCGTCCGGGCGCGCCGGGCCGCATACGACGCAGGTGGGGAAGGGGTGGCCATTCGCCCAGCGCTCGCGGCCGGCCTCCTGAGCCGCGGCCACCTCGCTCGCCGGCACGGGATCGGGCACGTCCACGAGCAGCTCGCTCGGCGCCCCCTCGGCGATGAGCACCTCGCCATCGCGGACCTCCACGCGCTCGCCCTCGCGCATGACCTCGAGTGGGGTGTCGAGCGGCGGCGGCCAGCGCAGCGAGACCTCCGTGACCTCGGCGCTGAGCAGCTGGGCTACCCGGCCGCAGGTGTACCCGCCGTTCCCTGAGCCCGGCGGGCCGTTGAAGAAGGCCGGGATCGTCAGCGCGTCAGTCACGCACTGGCGGAAACCGAGTCGAGCGCCTCGCGGAGGTCGTCCACGCTCTGGAAGTCCAGGCCGAGGAGATGGTCGTGCCGGTAGCGGACGAGCCCTTCCTCGTCGACGATGATCGCCGCCCGCTTCGTCCCGACGACCGGCGCATGGGCGCCGTACGCCTTGGCGACCTTGCCGTCCTCGTCCGCGAGCAGCGGAGCGTTCAGGCCGTGCTCAGCCGTGAAGCTCTCGTGCGACTCGACGCTCTGCGACGAGATGCCCACGACCGTCGCGTCCAGCGATCCAAACGCCTCCGCGTTGTCGCGGTAGGAGCAGAACTGCCGCGTGCAGACCGGGGTGTTGTCGCCCGGGTAGAAGAGGAGGACGACGCGCTCGCCATGGTGGTCGGAGAGCTTGAAGCGGCCGCCGGTTCCCTCAAGCTCGAAGTCCGGGGCGGGGTCGCCGACGGCTGGATGCTTGGCCATGCCAGGGAGCATGTCAGGCGCGGCTGTAGAGCGCATAGAGCGCCCCCGCGAGCAGCGCCGCCGCGGCCGTGAACGCGACCTCGACCTGGAGCACCGGGTCGTCGAACTCAACGATCACGAGGAAGAGCACGAAGGCGGCCGCGCATGCCACCCAGCAGGCGGCCGACTGACGGGCGCGCGCGTGCGCCAGCAGGGCCTGGTTGAGCGTGGCCGCGGACAGGTACAGGCCCATCCCCACCGCCACCAGGACCAGGCCACCGCGCTCGTAGTCGAAGTCGCCTCCGAACAGCAGGTTCATGACCGTCGGCCCCAGTGCGAGCATCACGAGCGCGACGGCGCCGGCGAAGACGGCGATCGCCGCGAGCGTGATGTTCACGCTGCGCTCGAACGGGTCGGTCTCGCCCCCGGCGCGCAGGCGCGTGAGGTGCGGCAGGATCGACGTCTGCACCGCCTGGAAGAGCTGCAGCGGCGCCCGCGCGATCAGCAGGACGTTGAAGGCGAAGCCGGCGAGCGCGGCGCCGCCCGTGCCGGCGGTGGCCTTCACGAGCAGCGGGCCCGCGTTCAGGAAGGTCTGCTCGCAGAGCATCACCAGCAGGACCGCCGCCGCAAAGCCAGTGCCGCGGGCGAGGGTAAAGGCCTGCTCGCCGGCCGTCCCCCGAGGGGTGATGCCGGAGGTGTCACCCTGAAGGGCCGGCTCGCGGGCGGCCGGCTCGTCGCGCGCCGCGGCGTCGAGCTGGCCGGGGTCGGGCTCGTCCTTGCCCGCCCGCGGGGCGATTCTCCGCGCCAGCGCGGGCGGCACCACCGCGAGCGACACGATCGGCGCCGCCGCCATGCCGAGCGCCACCGCAGACTGGCCCTCGGCGATCCCGATCGCCACGGCGAGCGCGAACAGGCACCGCGACGTGGCCTCCATCAGGACGAGCCCGCCGTAGAGCGGGAACAGGTGATGGCCCGCCAAGTAGCCGCGCGCGAAATAGCTCGCCGCGTAGGCGAGCACGCCTACGACGAGCACCCAGTAGAGCGTCGACGAGCCGGCGAACAGCTCGTCCTGGATCGGGTCGCGGAGCACGAGCGCCGCGATCAGGAAGAGCGCGGCGAGCGCCAGCTGGATCGTGGCCGCGATGCGCAGGTGCTCGGTCCCCGCCACCCCGCGCGCGTCCCTGTCGGCGATCGTGCGCGAGAGCAGCTGCTCGACCGGCCTGTAGAGCACAGAGACGGTGATGAACATCGCCGACCAGAGCAGTGTGATGCGCCCGTACTCGTCCTCGGGCAGCGCGTGGCTCGCGAGCGAGAAGTAGGCGAACGTGATGAGGCCGGTAGCCCCGATCCCCACGGAGAGGATCGCGGCGCCGCGCCCGTACGGAGAGAGTCGCGGCGAACGGGGCACCGCCCCGTGCTTGCGCTCAGACGCGGACAAGCAGCATGGTCCAGGGGAAGGGCGAGCGGGCCTCCTCGACCGTGCCGTAGCGCGACAGCAGCGAGACGAACCCGCGCTTGGACCAGTGGTTCACGTGGCCGGGTGTGTTGCCGAGGTCGCGCCAGTAGGCGCCGCGCGCCATGTTGAGGCCGCGCCAGAGCGGCTCGCGCGGCACAGACACGAGCAGGTGCCCGCGCGCGACACGCGCCATCTCCGCGAGCGTCGCCTCCGGCTCGGGCACGTGCTCGAGCACCTCGATCGCGGCGGCGAGGTGGAATTCGTCGTCCGCGAACGAGAGCCGCGTGGCCTCCTCGGCACGGAACTCCAGGTTGGGCCGCTCGCGCTTCGCCCACTCGGCGCGCAGCTTCGGGTCGTCCAGGTCGATTCCGACGACCCGGCCGTCGCCGAGCCGCTGGGCCCACTGGACGGTCAGCACGCCCTCGCCGCAGCCCACGTCGAGCACAGACGATGGGGCCGCCCCGTCCCAGAGCTCGTCGAGCGTCGCGTGGAAGCCCGACATGAGCCGCTTCACGACCGGGTTCTGGGACCCGTACTTGTCGAAGGTGTTCCCGGTGGGAACGTGGGTGGCCGCCGCGCTCACAGCTTCAGCGCTTCGCGGTCCTCGGTTGTCCCGCCCTCGCGGTCCTCGGCCTTCCCGGTCGCGCGGCCGGCGGCCGCGCCGGTGGTTGCCGCCTGACCGGTCTCGGAGGAGCCCGGCTCGTAGTGCGAGGGCTCCACTCCGAGATGCAGCTCGACGCGCCGCACCCGCTCCAAGACGCGCTGCTGCAGCACGCGCACTCCACCAAGCATGTCCGCGATCACCCCGAGCGCCACGAACTGGACCGCGATGATGAACAGCGTGGAGCCGAGGATCAGCGACTGGACGTGGCCGCTGCTCTCGCCCTGGATCACGAAGATCAGGAAGCGAATCCAGATCCCGGCGCCGAGCAGAGCGGTGATGAGGGCCGCGAACAGGAATACCCGCAGCGGCTCGTAGAGCGTGTAGATGCGAAAGATCGAGACCGTGTTGCGCCTTACATACGCCCACATCGAGGGGAACAGGCGCGACTCGCGCGTCTGCTTGTTGGTCCGGATCGGGACGTGGTCGACGGCCACGAGCATCTTGCCGGCCTGGATGATCGACTCGAGGGTGTAGGTGAACTTCGAGACCACCTGCATCTGGAGCCCCGCCTCGCGGTTGTACGCGCGGAACCCCGACGTCGTGTCAGGAACGTTCGTCCCGGAGGCGCGCCGCACCACCGCGCTCCCCCAGCGCTGCAGCCGCTTCTTCAAGGGCGAGAAGTGCTCGATCTGGTCGGTCTCGCGATCGCCGATCACCATGTCGGCCTCGCCGGCGAGGATCGGCGCGACGAGCTTCGGGATGTCGCCGCCGTAGTACTGATTGTCGGCGTCCGTGTTCACGATGATGTCGGCGCCCAGCTTGAGCGAGGCGTCGAGGCCCGCCTGGAAGGCGGCCGCGAGCCCGCGGTTGTTGGTGAGCCGGACGATGTGATGGACGCCGTGCTCGCGCGCGACCTCGACGGTGCGATCGGTGGAGCCGTCGTCGATCACGAGCCACTCGACCGCGTCGGTACCCTCGATCTCGCGAGGAAGGTCGGCGAGCGTGCCAGGAAGAGTGGCCTCCTCGTTGAAACAGGGGATCTGAATGATGATCTTCATGCGGCCTGGGTAGGGTAGTTGGATGGGTGCTTGCAGGCGGCCTTCACAGCTGATTTACAACCTTTCCCTCTGCTAGCCTGCGCTCCCTTCTCGAACCCGAGAGACTCGGAGCAACCACGACCATGACCACCGTTCTCGCATACCTGGATCCCGGCAGCGGGAGCATGATCCTGCAGATCATCGCGGGTGGACTCGCCGCCGTGGCCGTTACCGCCAAGCTGTACTGGAACCGCCTGCTGAGGTTCCTCCGGATCAAGAAGGACGAGCCGGAGACCGCCGAGACGGACACCGCGCGCAGCACCGACGCGGCTTAGCTACTTTTCCGCCGGGTGTCCACCTCTTCCGCGCCCACAGGGCTGGAGCCCGGTTCCTTCCGCGACCCCGAGAGCAGGGTCTTTTACGCGGGTGACGGCGTCTTCCGCGCGCTCTCGCCGGACGGGCTGAGCGACTTCGAGGCGCTCGAGGCGACCGGCCTGCTCGACGGCGAGCGCATCGTGCCTACGGACCGCGCGGACCGCGCTGTTGTGGCCGAGGGGCTGCTCGTCCACGAGCCCGCCGCGGTCCTGCGTCACGAGCGCATCCCGTTCGTCTCCTACCCGTACGAGTGGACCTTCTCGATGCTGAAGGACGCGGCGCTGCTGCAGCTCGACCTGCTGCTGGCCGCCCTCGACCACGACATGGTCCTGAAGGACTCCACGCCATACAACGTCCAGTTCAAGGGCGCGCGTCCGGTGTTCGTTGATGTCGGCTCCTTCGAGCGCCTCCGCGAGGGCGAGCCCTGGGTCGGCTATCGCCAGTTCTGCATGCTCTACCTCTATCCGCTGCTCCTCCAGTCGGCAAAGGGCGTTCCGTTCCAGCCGTGGCTGCGCGGATCGATCGACGGGATCACTCCGTCGCAGATGCGCGGCCTCATGTCGTTCCGCGACCGCTTCCGCAAGGGCGTGTTCACGAACGTCTTCCTGCACGCGAAGCTCGAGGAGCGCTACGCCGACCGCCCCGAGCAGGTGAAGCAGGAGGTCAAGCGCGTCTTCAAGAAGGAGCTGTTCGTCGCCAACGTGCGCAAGATGCGGAAGCTCGTGCAGCGGCTCGAGTGGAGCCCGCCCGAGGGCGTCTGGACCGCCTACGGCGAGCGCAACACCTACACCGACGACGACGCGCGCCGGAAGGACGAGTTCGTGCGCGAGGTGGCGAAGAGCCGCGACTGGAAGCTCGTCTGGGACATCGGTTGCAACAACGGCCGCTATTCGCGGATCGCCGCGGAGGGGGCGAAGACGGTGGTCGCGGTCGATGCCGACCAGGGCCCCGTCGAGCTGCTCTACCGCGACCTTCAGGGCGAGGGGAACGAGCAGATCCTGTCGCTCACCATGAACCTCGCCGACCCCTCGCCGGGTCTCGGCTGGCGCGGCCTCGAGCGCCGCTCGATGCCGGAGCGAGGCAAGCCGGACCTCGTGCTGGCGCTCGCGCTCGTTCACCACGTGGCGATCAGCGCCAACGTCCCGGTGAAGGAGTTCATCGGCTGGCTTCGGTCGCTCGGGAGCGCGCTCGTGATCGAGTTTCCCACGCGCGAGGACCCGATGGTCAAGCAGCTGCTCGCGCCGAAGCGCGAGGGACTCCACCCCGACTACGAGCTGGACTTCTTCGAGCGCACGCTGAAGGAGGCGTACGAGGTCGAGCGCTCCGAGCGCCTCGAGTCCGGCACGCGGGTGCTCTACTTCGCGCGCCCCAAGTGACTCGTACGGAAGGGCATGGCGGCGCGCCGGGCACGGCCCGGCGCTTCCCCAACGGCACGCACGGCAGCGCACCGGGCGCCGCCCGGCGCCTGCCGGGCGGCGTCAAGGCTGCGGGCTGGGCTTATCTCAACCTGGCGGTTCTGTGGACGTTCGCGGTCGCCCAGCCGCTGTTCGACCTGCTGAAGGACAACCCCGAGTTCTTCGCGGCGCGCGGGTCGTCGGGCTTCGACATCGTCAGCTTCTCGGTCCTGCTGGTGGTGCTGCCGCCGGCGATCATGCTGGCGATCGAGCTGTTGCTCGGGCTGATCGGGCCTGAGGTGCGCCAGGCCGCGCACATCGTCTTCATCGGCGCGCTCGTTGTCCTGATCGCCGCCCAGGCGCTGAAGAAGGCGTTCGACGCCTCGGACACGGTGCTGATCGTCCTGTCCGTGCTCGTCGGGGCTGGCGCCGCGCTGCTCTGGGCGCGCGCCGAGGCGGTGCGCTCGTTCCTCAACATCCTCTCGCCGGTCCCGCTCGTCTTCCTTCTGCTCTTCCTCTTGAGCGGTCAGATCTCCGAGCTCGCGTTCCCAAGCGAGGCTTCGGCGCGCTCGATCGGCGGCGTGGCCCGCGCGCCCATCGTGGTAGTGCTGCTGGACGAGCTGCCCTCGAACACCCTGGTGGACGAGAACGACCAGCTCGACGCCAAGCGCTACCCCGGCTTCGGCGAGCTGGCCAGGAACGCCACCTGGTTCAGGAACGCGTACACCGTCTACGACTCGACCGAGCGCGCACAGCCCGCGATCATGGACGGGAACCTGCCGGCCAGGGACAAGCAGCCGATCTCCTCGGACCACCCGAACAGCATCTTCACGCTGTTCGCCAAGTCGCACCGCATGAACGTCGACGAGGAGGCGACGTCCGTCTGCCCGCAGGACCTCTGCAAGGACATCATCGGCGAGGACCCGTATCCCAAGCGCATGTCCTCGATGGCGGAGGACCTGGGGCTTGTATGGCTCCACGTCGTCTCGCCGCCGGATATCGAGAACGACCTCACCAGCGTGTCGGAGAACTGGGGCAACTTCGGCGGCGGCGACCAGACCGAGGTACAGGCTCCGAGCTCCGGATCGTCGGTGAGCACGCGCGCGAACCTGAACCGCGGCCGGGCGGCACGCTTCCAGGAGTGGATGGACCACATCTACCGCGGCAACCGGCCCGCCCTGAACTTCAAGCACACGCTCATGCCGCACGTGCCCTGGCAGTACCTCCCGTCGGCCCGCATGTACCGACGTCAGCCGAACGACCCGATCCCGGCGCTGTCCAACCAGGCCTACGAGGACCAGGGCCAGCTGGACGTGCTGCTGCAGCGGCACTTCCTCCAGACCGGCTTCGCCGACTACGAGCTCCAGCAGCTCTGGAAGCGGCTGAAGGAGAAGGGGCTCTGGGACGAGTCGCTGATCGTCGTGGCGGCCGACCACGGCGTAGCGTTCCCGCACGCGCGCGAGCGCCGGCGCCTCAACCGCCAGACTGCCCGTGAGATCGCGCCGGTGCCGCTGCTCATCAAGGCGCCCCGGCAGGAGAAGGCGAAGGTCGACGACGCCTGGGTCGAGACCATCGACATCCTGCCGACGATCTTCGACATCCTCAACCTCGACCCGCAGGTGAAGATGGACGGCAAGTCGGCGTTCAGCCAGGAGGTGCAGAACCGCGACGAGCTGCGCTTCGAGATCCGCAACACCTTCGAAACGCTGCGGATCCCGGCCGACACGTTCAAGCGCGAGCGCCAGCAGATCATCGAGCGCAACCACCGCCTCTTCGGAACCGGCGCTGACGGCCCCGGCCGCATCTACAGGATCGGTCCGCACCCCGAGCTGATCGGTCAGCCCGCGTCGGCGGCCGGCACGAAGCTCGACGTGGATCTCGCCGACCCGGACGCCTACGCGAACGTGGACCCGGCGTCGGGCCTGGTCCCGACCCACATCGTCGCCGGCGTTAACGGCCCCGACCAGCACCCGCGCGACATCGCGGTCGCGGTGAACGGCACGATCCAAGCGGTGGGGAACACCTTCAAGCTCGCGGTGGGCGACTCCGGCGAGCTGGTCTCCGTGATGGTGCCCGAGTCGGCCTTCCGCAAGGGCCGGAACACGGTCGAGGTCTACCTGCAGCGATAGGCAAGGCCTGCGCACCGTGCACTGCCCGGTGCTTGGCGAACGACGCGCTAGAGGTTCGAGAGGCAGACCTCGACGTCGTGTAGGACGTCGTCCTGCTTGTCGCTCGTCTCCGGGTCCACGAACAGGAGCGCCGTACCGATCTGCTCGGCGCCCTCGCCGCGGCCGCGGAACTGCTCCGAGATAGCCTCGTCGGCGGTGAGGTAGAACTTGATCTTCGGCCCGGAGTCCAGCATCAGCTCGTCGCCGTTCTCGCCGGTTCGCTCGGCCGGGATGTCCTTCGACTCGAGGCATGCGAGCGCCGAGCCGGGCAGGTCTGACTTGTCGACGCTAGGCGCAGCGTCA
>JBKPME010000159.1:0-9024 GCA_046731915.1 Actinomycetota bacterium | reverse complement strand
ATCTCCGCCTGGCTCGCGGAGCGCGTCGGCCCCGACGGCCAGGCGGTCGCCGTCGATCTCGACCTGTCGCTGATTGAGGCGCGAGCGCCGAATCTCGAGCTGCGACAGGGCGACATCGTGGGCGGCCCGATCGATCCCGGCGACTTCGATCTCGTGACCGCGCGGGCGGTGCTGCACCACGTCAGGGACGTCGACGCGGCGATTCGGAACCTCGCCGCAAGCGTGGCGCCAGGCGGCTCGATTCTGGTGATCGAGCCGGACTTCCTGCCGGTCAGCGTCGCCGAGCCGTCCGAGGTGCGAGCGTTCTGGAACGGGTGGCTCGAATGGTCACGCGACCAGAGAATCGACTACCACGTGGGTCGCACACTGGCCCCGCGCCTGACGGCGGTGGGCCTCGAACAGATCGCGGGAACGGCCGAGACCGCCGTTTACAACGGAAGTTCGCCATGGGCCGACTACTGGACCCAGACCGTCACCGAGCTGCGCGACCGCCTCGTGGATTCCGGGAAGCTCGACGAGCCGGTCATCGACGCCTTCCTCGCACACTGCTCCGATCCGGACTGGTGGACGCAGACGATCGCCTTCACCACTGTGCACGCCCGCGCTCGCGGCGCCTAATACGGAGCGCGCGCGTCTACGGGCGCGCGCCGAGCCTGTTGTGACCAGACGGGCTTTGGCTCTGGGCCGGCGTGATCTGGCTGGTGGCGGTGGGGTTCGCGGACGGCCGCATGATGACGTTGTCCTCGTCGAGGGCAGCCACCAGGGCTGAGCCGCCGGCCGCGCCGAGTGCGAGCGTCACGAGCGGGACCGCGATGTTCCTCTGAAGCCTGGGGAGTGCGTGTTGCATGTCTACCTCCTGTGCTCGGGGTATGACGAGCTCTCATCAGGTGTTCGGAGTGGGCCGTGTGTTGTGACACGCGATCGGTCGGCGGTGGCCTGCGAGTGGCACTCGCGGTAGGGTCGGTCACAAGAGGCGCCCGGCCGCGAAATCCGGATGAGGACGTATTGGCATGCCCGCCAGCGACGAGGAGCTTCTCATCCAGCAGGACGCGGCCTCCTTCGAGGAGTTCTACACGCGCTATTTCGAGCGGGTGCTCGTGTTCTTCTCGCGGCGTACGCGTGACGCCGAGCTCGCCGCCGACCTCACCGCGGAGACGTTCGCCGCGGCGCTTGTCGGTCGGCGCCGTTACCGTCCCCGGCGCGGTCGGCCGGATTCGTGGTTATTCGCGATCGCCTACAACAAGCTCGCCGACGCGGGCCGGCGTGGCTGCGCCGAGGATCGGGCGCGTCGACGCCTGCGCATCGAGCGCATCGAGCTCACGGACGACGACATCGCGCGCATCGACCGGCTTGGGCTGGAGGACACGGTCGCCGAACTGGTCGGCGAGCTGCCCGTCGATCAACGCCAGGCGATTCACGCGCACGTGGTCGAGGAGCGCGACTACGGCGACATCGCGGTCGAGCTACAGACATCGGAGGCCGTCATACGCAAACGCGTCAGCCGTGGGCTGGGAACCGTCCGCAGGCGGCTGGGAGGGGGGTTGTAATGGCCGCGTTCGAATTCGAGGCACGGCTCCGCGCGGAGCTGAGGCAGGCCGCTGAGCGCGAGCGGCGGCGCGGTGCGCTCGCTCGCTTGATGGCCGCGGCTCGCGGGCTGGTGCCGACCATCGGTCAATCTGTAATCCCCGTGGCCGCGGCCGCGGCGGCGGTCGTGATCACCGCCGTCGCGGCCGTCGCCCTGATCACGCGAGCCGAGCAGCGCCCCGTGGCTGCACCAAAGGTGGTGGCGCAGCTCACGCTCGGCGAATCCCTTGGCTCCCCGGTCGCTGCCTACGGCTCGGTCTGGGTGAGCGATGGCCGCGACGCGCTACTGCGAATCGACCCCGGTTCGCGGGCTGTGACCGCCCGGGTGCCGGTCAGCGGCGATGCGTCGGTGGCGGCGGGCACAGGGGCGTTGTGGGCGCTCCAAGGGGGTCCTCCGGGTAAGAAGTCACTCCATGAACTCTCCGCAGGCAGTCAACAACGCGGTCCGCTCATGCGCATCGATCCGAGCACGAACCGCGTGACGGCCAGCATTGCGCTGCGCACACCGCAGGGGCAGCGAGTCACCGGCATCAGGGTCCTTGCCGACCGCAGCGACGTCTGGGTTACCACGCCGGACGGCGCACTCCGGATCGACCCGGAAACCAACCGGGTGACGAGGGCCATCTCGTCACCCCAATTCGAGGGCGCGGACTTCACCCTCTCGCCCGACGGCCTGTGGGCGCGTACAGCCGAGCGGCGGCTGCTGCTCTTCGACCGAACTACCGGGGCCATCCTCAGGAGGGTTCGGCTTGCCGTGCGCCAGACGGGCGACGCGCCCCTGCTTGCAAGATTGGGAGAGGACCTTGCGGCCTCGGTGCCCGGTGGCCTCGCTCGGGTGGATCCCCACACTGGGCGCACCCTGTGGCGGCGGCTGCTCGCCCAGCGGATCAGCGGCTGGACTCAGCTCGGCGGCCTGATCTGGGCGCGCAGCAGCGGGGGGAATCGCGACCGCCTGTCGGCGCTCGACCCCGACACCGGGCGGGTCATGACCAGCACCGAGCTCGACGATTTCGGCGGCTCCGGAGTCGCCGCGACCCACGACGAGCTGTGGTTGACCACGGTGGCCGGCACGGCCGTGATCCTTCGCCCGTAGCGGCAGCGCAGAAGCGGACTTTTCGACGCGGCGGCCGCGCCCCGTAATGGCGACGCCCCGGCCGGTTGGCCGGGGCGTGCGCTGCAATCAGTCGGGTCTAGGGACGCGCGCCCGGCTGCGTCTGGCTGACCGACGGGTCGGCGGTGCCGTTCCCGATGGAGGACGCGACGTTGGCCTCGTCGGGTCCGCCCGGTCCGCTCTGCTGCCCGGCCGGCTGAGCGCCGGAGATGGCGGCGGCGATCCCGCTCTCGTCAGGGGTGGCGCCGTTCGCCATCGGCCGGCCGGTCAGCGGGTTGAAGTCGCCGTACGCGATCGGCGGGTTGGCGGCGATGTCGGGGCTGGCGACGTTCGCCATCGGCCTGCCGGTCAGCGGGTTGAAGTCGCCATAGGCGATCGGGTGGCCCGGCTTGGCCAAGCTCGCGGCCGTCGTGCTGTCATCGTCATTAGCGACGATCACGAGCGCCACGCCCAGGCCGACGAGAACGACGAGCGCGAGCGCGAGCAGCGCCCGGAGCTGCCGGTAGTGGGAACGAAGCACAACTGCGGGGTGCTGACGGGGGATTGCCTGACCCATAACTGCCTCCTGTGTGGTGACCCTGCTTGCCATTGACGGCGATGGTCCACACAGCCGGTTTCCGGGCGGCGACAAAGCGGCAACAGCGGCTTGGCGCGTGGCCGGGCGGGGCAGTGTTTTGGCGCTAACCGGCTCGCTTTTCCCTGCTCTCGTGCAGTTACCACGTGAACCGGGCGGCCGCCTACTCCCGCAGCCCCACAGCTTCGAGGGATCTGGACCCCGTCGAACGCTTCGGCCAGGGGGCCAGCATCAACCGGATCCCCTCCCGGCCGCGGTCGGTGTCTCCCAGCCATGCATTTGGATCTACAACCCACTCGACCTCGTCGTCGAACGTCGCCCCGTCGAATTCACCAGTCTCGTTCCAGTGCTCGATGCCGCGCCGCGCCAGCTCCACGTTCTCCTGGACATCGCATACTCCCGCAGCCCAACGGCTTCGAGGGCGGCGTCACGGTCGAGCCAGTCGAAGGCGGTGAGGACGAGTCCCTCGCGGAAGGTGGCCACCGCGCTCCAGCCCGAGTCAAGATTGAGCCCGCTTTCCTTTCCGTGCACGGACGTGGCCGACCGCCACAAGTCTGTCACCGACGACGCGGGCGTCCTCGGGGATCCAGGAGGTACTCATCCCAAACGGCTCGCACGCCGTGCCAGGCACGTGCGATGCCATCGCGGCCGCGGTAGGTGGTGCCCACGCTTCGAGACTCCTTGGAAACGCCGGCCTCCACTCGCAATCCGGATGCCACGTCTCGAGGAAGGCGTCCAGGTCCTGCCGGTTCCACGCCACGATCGCGCGAGCCAGAGTTTCGATCCAGCCGCTGGTTTCCGGCTTCTCCTGCGACATCGCCTACTCCCGCACGCCCACGGCTTCAACAGCTTCTTGCATTGTCTGGAACACCGTCAGCCGCACGATCTTGCCTTCGCGGAAGGTCCAAACGTGAGCGGCGTTGGCCATCGTTTCGACTCCGCTTTGCCTGCCGACCCCAACCAGACGAACAGAAGCGACGACCTTGTCTCCCGCGTCGATGAGATCCTGAGGCTCCATCCGCCTGGATGCCCATTGCTCCCAAATGAGCCTCACGAACTCCCGGACTCCTTCATGACCGCGAAAGACAAGGGGGTCAAAGGTCCGCCGCGACAGGTCATAAACGATTTCCGGGTCGAGAACGCTGTAGTCCAGCTCGCCACTACGGTTGAAGTGCTCGTAGCCACGCCGCACTATCTCCACGTTCTCCTGCGACATGGCCCGCCCAGTATCTCCGCTCGGTTCCCCTCCGCCAATGGCGAGCGCCGAGCTGAGCCGTCGCGTCGAGAAGATCGTCGGCTACCCGCCGCTGTGCGAGATGGAACGAACAACAGGCGCGAGTTGCCATAGGGCATTTCCCGCGCGAGTCGAGGGTAGCTCGATCCGACAAGGTCAACGGCAGCGACGTCGCAACCACTGCGACAAGGCAGGAGCCGCGACCGACGCGGGCGATGGGCCGGATGCTGGGCCTGCCAGACTGCGCTGCCGTGTTTGAAGCGCTCGCCGTTCCACCCCGCCTCGTCGTGCGCGCACTCGACGACCTGCACACGCTGGCCGAGGGCATCCGCCGGCTGACCGACCGCGACGGCGACCTCGAGGCGCTGCTGGAGTCAGTCAAAGTACTGCCGCGCACCGAAGACGAGCTGTCCGCGAACATCGCCGCGCTGCGCGAAGACCTCAAGGCGCTCCAGGCCTGGCTCGAGCCCCTCCACCAGGAACTGACCGACCTCGACGAAACGGCTGAGGCCCTCGAGAGGTCAATGAGCAGTCTTCAGGCGCTGCTGAAGAAGCTTCCCGGCGTCTAAGCGCGGGCCGCGCGACCCGCCGAGTCAAGCTCCTGGCACCGCGGCGCGCCTAGCGCCGGCTGGCCGGCCCCGGGGGCTAACGATGACCGCGTCCGCTGCCGATGGATAGAGCAGTATCGAAAGCGCGGGAGGGAATACGTTGAAGACCACGGGCAGAATCGCAGCGCTGGCCCTGGCCGCCGCTCTGGTGGCGGTGCCGGCCAACGCAGTCGCCGCCAAGGGCGGACAGGGCAAGGCACAGGGCAAAGCACAGCGCAAGACCAAGAGCTGCTCGAAGACGGGAACACGCGGGTTTCAGGTCAACGGCGCGCTCGCGAGCTGGGTCCTTGATGACCCTGCCACGACGGACGTGAGCGAGGCCGCCGTGACGCTAGTCGTAACGGCGGCCAACCGGCACGCGCGCAACTCGGGCGAGCTGGAGGACCAGAATGCCGACCGCAAGGGCGTACAGGTCGTTGGCGCGACCTACACGGTCCCGGCGGGCGACACGTACGTACTGAAGCTCGGCGACGACGGAGCGGCGGTTCCCTCGGAGGGCGACCGGGTCAAGGTGAAAGGCCGCGTCGCCCTAACGAAGAAGCGCTGCGCGCCCGAAGGCACGAGCACGGCGGACCGCTACGACATCCCGGACGTGACCAGGGTGACGATCTCGGACCGGGAGCCCGAGACGACGTAAGGCGGTCCAGAGCAGGTCTGCGCATGCTTGACAGCCCACCACCGGCGGGGCTGTCTAGTGGCGCGTCGCGTCAGGCGTCGGGATCCCGCTCGGCCGCCTGACGACCGTGGAACCCGGCCGCGCGGTCTTCTCGCTCCGCGCGCTCGTCCGCCTGCGAGGCACGCTGACGGCGCTCTTGGGCCTCACGCTCATGGTCTTCGGCGGCCGCCGCATGCTCCGCCTCGACCTCCTCCGCGGCCTGTTCATGCTCCTCCGCGATGGCCCGGTGTTCTGCAGCTTGCCTTCGTTCCTCCGCGGCCCGGTTCTGGCCCGCGCGAGCCTCCTCCTCGGCCGCCAAAGAAAGCCCCTGTACGCGCTCACGCTCCAGCGTGCCCTCCTCACGCTTCTCGCGCGCCGTCATGGCATGCGCGTCGGCCTCCTGCCTATGCCCAGCTGCCTCGCTGCGAAGGCGTTCGCGCTCGCGGCGACGGTTCTCCGCGGAGCGACGGCCCCACATCAGCAGCAGAGCGACCACTAGCAGGATGCCAATACCGATGAGAATCACCGCGAGAGTGGACACAGCCCGTCCTTTACCCCAATGCCGAGGAAACGCATGCACCCACGACCACCGGCGGTCGCAGACTGCGCCGCTGCCTGACTCCCGTCCCGGGCTAGCCGGGAACGTGGCGCGGATCGCATCCGCGCGAATCCTTCTCGCGGATGGTCCCGCCCTCGCCATGGATGACCAACTCGCCGTGTTTCTGCTCGGCAAGCTCGCGGCCTCGGCGAATCGCGGCATCCTGGCTGTTGAACGACTCGCGCTTGTCGCCGCCTACTTTCAGCGCCCAGGCCTCACCATGTGGAACTAGATGCACGTCGCTCATGCCCCGCCCTCCTCCGCTCGACGTTGCCTCCAACGCTCGCCGCCGGGGTGTCCGTGTTCGAGCTGTCGCCATGGCGATGGGCTACCTTCCACTCGTCGCTCTCGCGGCGGTACACCTGCGTGGCCCGCAAGGTGTAGCTGCGCGGGTGACCGTCGACGGAGGCCGACGTGTGCTCAAGGCCGGCGGTATAGGCCATGTCGCCCACAACGTCATAAGCCTGCAGTTCGAACGCGTACGACTCGCAGTCGGAGAAGCTCCTCGCGAGGGAAGTGAAGAGTTCGTCCAGCTCATGCTGCCCAAGGGCGTTGCGCCACGCACCCAGGACGCTCACGGGCTCGTTGCGGGACCAGATCGCCCGGCGTGGGGCCGCGTCGCCGTTGTGCAGGGCAAGTTCGGCGTCGTACAGCGTGGTCTTGACCCAGGCTACGAAGTCATCGCGGTCGGTCATGCCGTCAACACATTGCGCTTCGCGACGCCCATGATGCGCCCGATCGCCTCGGCGTTGGCGGCGACCGTCTCCTCGAACCTCGCCGGATCCGCGCTCACCCGCATGGTCACGATGACCGACATGGAGTCCTCCCCTAGTCGTTGGCTTGCGCGACCCTACACCGAGCCTGTCGCAGCCTGACAGTCGGCGTGGGAGGGGCGACCCCGGAGTCGGGCGCACATGAAATCCAATGGGCACATACGTCCGTGACGTCCCAGGGCAGCACCACCCACTCCCAATTCAAGCGTGCGCTCGAGCGCCGCAACTTCATTCTGGCCTGGACGATGGCCGCCGAGCTCCCCCGAGGTGCCCCTTGCCGACGGGCTCGAACTGCTGCTGCTCGCCCGCGACCTCGAGCCGGGGAGGTTCGATCGGGCCGTGCCACGCTGGCATGCGCGGCTGTGCAGCGCGCGGCAATCGGCGAGCGGTAAGGCGCAGTTGGCGCTGGCGGCCCTGAACGCGCTGCCGGGCCCGGGAGCGGGGTCCGCCGTCCAGTCGCTCGCGGCGGTGTGCGAGACCCACGGCCAGGGGCGGGAGGTTCAGGTGTGGAAACGTAGCTCAGTCGCCGCTGATGACATGGCAACGGCCGGCAACCTGGCGCGCGCGCCGCCTAGTCTTCGGGAAGCGGGCCCGTCCCTCGATCTGGTTCTCCTGCTCGCAGGTGTCCTGACGACTGGTGGCAAGTTCGTACCGGCCAGGAGCGCCGGGGCGGTTGAGCTTGCCGAACAGCCAACACCGATCGCGAAGCCGACATGAGTGAAGAGCCAGAGCTAACCGCTGAGAACGTGGGCCAGTTGTTCGGCTTTAAGTCGAGGATGCAGGCAGAGCCACAACAACCAGCGTCAAGCGAGCCAGAGCCAGCCCCACATGACCCGGCGGTTGCAACATCCGGGGAAGACGGCCAGGTTGGGAGCGCCGATCCGGCGGAGCAGCACAACGAACTCCTCGTCCAGCTACTCGGCACCAAGGCCAACGTGATGCGGAGTTCTTCCGCCGGCTGCTCGGCGGAGGTGACGAGGCGGCGTGAGGGCGTGACGCCCGGCCTACTCCCGCAGCCCGACGGCTTCGAGGGCGCTGCTCCGGTCGGTCCAGTACCGCTGCCGTGTCGCGAGTCCATCGATGACCTCCACCACGGCTCCGAAGGGCGTACTTACCGCCGCGCCGCTGCCTCTGCCCTCCAGATGAAGCTGGCCGAGAACGAGGACCTCGGTTGGGGACAGGTCGCGAAGCTCCTCAAGCTCGAAACGAGCGACGCCGAACGAGTCGCGGATCGCATCGAACAATTCAAGGACCTCCGCCCGACCGCGATAGATGCCTTCAAGTGGAGTACCGGCGCCGATGTTGTGACGCCACTCGACGTCGGGTGCCAGCCGGTGGGCGAGTTCGTCGTCAGCCCCTTCGCTCCAGAGTTCGAAGTTTCGCCGCACGATCTTCACGTTCTCCTGCGACATCGCCTATTCCGTCAGCGCCACGGCTTCGAGGGCTTCGGCGTGGTCGGTGTACTCCTTCTGGCTGCGGACCTTGCCGCCCTCGACGGTCCAGACGGCTGCGTAGGTTCGGGAAAGCGGGAGGCCCGCCAGCCGCGACGTGCGGGCGGACAGCTCGGAGAGCAGCACCACGCGCGTCCCGAGATCAATCAGCTCGATCGGCTCCAGGCGGGCATCGGTACCTGTTTCCGCCCAAGTCGCCATCAGCCTGGCGTAGCCGTCTCGCCCGCGATAGCACGGCGCCCAGAGTCCAGCCTCGACGAACTCGCGCGGTGGGTAGTGCTCGCTGTCGGGGTGGTAGCCGATCACGAGCGCGTCGAGATCGCGACGATTCCAGGCCTCGACGCCATCCCGCGCTGCGAGCCACAAGGCCCGTTGCCGGAAGCGCGAACTCGACGGCAACCCCCGCGAGCATCCGCGCGTAGGCGTCCAAGCCGCG
>JBKPME010000158.1:0-41160 GCA_046731915.1 Actinomycetota bacterium | reverse complement strand
CCTCGATCTCGTCGCGGCCCCGCCCGAGCAGTTGTTCGAGGTCCTTCAGCACGTCGTTCGTCTGCTTGCGCCCGCGCTCGAGGAGGCCGGAGGCGACGCCCTGCGCGTCCGCCGTCGTCATCCGCCCGCGCTCGACGGCCTCGGAGAGAACCTCCTCGATCCGCTCGCGCGTGAGCAGCACCATGTCCATCGGGCCGATCAGGTTCTTGCGGAGCGCCTCGCGGAACTCGGCGACGGTCTTCGCCTCGACGCCGGCGCGTTGGGCGCCACGCGACGCGGTGCGCGAGGTCGTCTTGGCGGTCTTGCGCGCCTTCTGCTGGCGACCGCGCGCTTGCCCGCCCTTCTTGGCCGCGGCGCTGCGCTTGGTCGACGAGGCGCTCGACGCGGACGAACGCGAGCTGGACGACGAGCGGCTCCTGCTCGCCGAGGAGCGGCCGCCGGACGAGCGACCGCTCGCTCCCCCCGACTTGCCCGTGCCTCCCGAACCTGTGCTGCGACGCTCAGCCATCTGCTCCGCCTCCTGGGTCCTGCCGAATAGTGATCTGACTCTCCCCCGAACCCGGGACTATTTCATCTTGAAGGTCGCGGTGACCGGAGCATGGTCGGACAGGCGAAGCCGCAGGCCGCCCGGCTCGAGCAGCTCGCGCTTCTCCACCGGCAGGCGGCGCGGCCGCTCCGCGACCCCGAGGCCGCGGGCCAGCACATGATCGATTGCGTCAGGCCCGGTGGGGTCGCCGAGCCCGAAGCGCTCGCGCAGCTCGCTGAATGCCAGCGGCTCCCCCGCCGGCCGCAGGTTCAGGTCACCGCCGAATACGAGCGGGTTGTCTCCGGACCACTCGACGGCGCTCGCCGCGGCGCCCAGCACCTCGCCCATCGCCCGTTCGGGCAAGCCCGCGGACGCGTGGAGGTTGGCGACGCAGACGATCTCTCCCCCTGAGAGCTGGACGCGCGCCCAGACCATGCGGCGCTGCTCGGGCCGGCGCGTGAGCGTCAACTCGCGGTGCTCGAGGATCCGGCCCGGGGCGCGCACGAAGAGCTGATTCGAGCCGCCCTCCCAGGAGCCGATCAGGTCCGGGTTGATGTTGCCCGCGAACCGCTGGAGCGGAGGCAGCACGTTTCGCGAGGTGAACACCCGCACCCCGTTCGAACGCGCACGCTCGCCAAGCGCCCGGAACCAGAAAGGTGGCGACTCCTGGAGCATCGCCACGTCCCACTCGTGGTCGGCGATCCAGCCTGTGAACTCGTCGCGCAGGACCCTGTTCACCTGGACGTGCGTCTCGTCCCGCTCCGTGATGCGGAGCAATCGCGAGCGCAGGGTGAAGAGCGCCTTGTCGGGCGGAAAGTCACGCCCGTGGTAGAGATTCCAGCTGAGGACTCGCATGGCAAGGCACTTCCTGACCGGCGAGGAGCTTACGGCTGCCGAGCAGCTGAAGCTCCTGGAGCGCGCGACCCGCCTGAAGGCCGATCGCCTCTCCTCGCGCGCGCTCGAGGGGAAATCGGTGGCGCTTGTCTTCGACAAGCCGTCCACCCGCACGCGCGTCTCGTTCGACGTCGGCGTGTACGAACTCGGCGGACATCCGCTCGTGGTCCGCGAGGGCGAGCTGCAGCTGGCGCGGGGCGAGTCGCCGCGGGACGTGGCACTCGTGCTCTCGCGCATGGTGGACGCGGTCGGCATCCGGACCGGTCCGCACGAACTCGTCGAGGAGCTGGCACGGCACGCGTCGATCCCGGTGATCAACATGCTCACTCACGAACACCACCCCTGCCAGGCGCTCGCCGACCTCATGACGCTGCGCGAGCGCTTCGGCACGCTGGAGGGGTTGAAGCTCGCCTACGTCGGCGACGGCAACAACATGGCTCGTTCATTGCTGATCGCGGGGCGGATCGCGGGGGTCGAGGTGGCGGTCGCGTCCCCACCCGAGCTGTCACTGCGGGAGGCGCCCCTCGAAGAGCCGGCAGAAGCCGTCCGGGGGGCGCACGCCGTCTACACCGACGTCTGGGTGAGCATGGGGGACGAGGCCGACGTCGACCGCCGTCGCGAGCTGCTCGCCCCCTATCGCATCGACGCCGAGCTGCTGGCAGAGGCGCGCGACGACGCCATCGTGCTCCACTGTCTGCCGGCGCATCCCGGCGAGGAGGTCACCGCGGAGATCCTCTACGGCGAGCGCTCCGCCGCGTGGGACCAGGCGGAGAACCGCCTGCACGCACAGAAGGCGCTCCTCGAACATCTACTCTCCGAGGCATGACAAAGGTCCTCGCGCTGATGCTCGCCTGTCTCGCCCTGGGCCTAGTCGCCTGCGGTGGTGACGATGACGACGACGGGGGCGGCGGAGGCGGCGGCGCGAGCACCACCGAGCAGCCAAGCAGCGGCGGGGGCGGTGGTGGGGGGGTCCAGGTCAGCCTCAAGAACATCCAGTTCAACCCAAAGAACGTGACCGTCAAGCCCGGCGAGACGATCACGTTCACGAACGACGAGGCGGTTCCGCACGACGTTCACAAGCAGTCCGGACCCGGTGCGGACTTCTCATCGGGCGCCGACGGCGGCTTGCAGGAGGGCGACACGTTCGAGCTGAAGCTGGACAAGCCCGGCAAGTACGACTACGTCTGCCACGTGCACGCGCCCGGCATGGCGGGCACGATCACTGTCAAGTAGGCCTGCGGCGCACGCCGAAGCCGCGCAGCAGGAGCAACGCCGTCTCCCCTACTCCGCCGCGTGACGGCAGTAGGCCGAGCTGCGTGGCGGCGTCGTAGAGGTCGAAGAAGCCGCGCGCGCGGCGGACGCTGCCGTCGCTCAGCTCGAGGTAGTGGAGGCCGTGAATGGTCACGAAGCGGTCGGTTGCGGGAAGCATCTGACCGATGTCGCCGCGGTGCGTGCCGAGGAGGCGCCACGGCACGCAGGCGTTCGCGGCGCGGTAGAGCGGCGGAGAGGTGGCCTCGACCTTCAGGTCCGGGAACGCCTCGCGGAGCCGCGCCGCGTGCGCGTCGAGCTCGTCGACCCCGCGTAGAAGGTCGACGGCCACCGGGTCCTCATAGGTCACGTCCGGCGTGCAGCAGGGCTCGAACCCCGCGCCATGCCAGGCGGCCCGCCACTGCTCCGCCAGCGCGTCGACGGCGCTTCGTTCCAGCTCGGTGCTCACGGCCGGCCGGTTACGCGCTGCGTTTCGACGTCGGGCTGGAGCTCGGGTAGCCCCTCCTCGGGAGACGACGCCTGTGCGTACAGCCGTCGGGGGATGCGCCCGGCCTGGCGCGCCTCGTAGCCCGCCTCGATCGCCTTCCGCATCGCACGGGCCATCGCGGACGGGTCGGCGGCGCGCGAGATCGCGCTCGCCAGGAGCACCCCGTCGCAGCCCGCCTCCATCGCGAGTGCGGCGTCCGAGGCCGTGCCTACACCCGCGTCGAGGATCACCGGAACGCGGGCCCGCTCCACGATCAGCCTCAGGTTGTAGGCGTTGTTGATCCCCATGCCGCTGCCGATCGGCGAGCCGAGCGGCATGACGGCCGCGCAGCCCGCGTCCTCGAGCCTGCGCGCCAGGATCGGGTCGTCGTTCGTGTACGGCAGGACGGTGAAGCCGTCCGCCACGAGCTCCTCGGCCGCCACGAGCAGCTCGGCCGGGTCGGGCAGCAGCGTCCGGTCGTCCCCGATCACCTCGAGCTTCACCCAGTCGGCCTCGAGCGCCTCGCGGGCAAGCTTCGCGGTGGTCACCGCCTCGCGCGCGGTGAAGCAGCCGGCCGTGTTGGGGAGCACCTCGAGCCCGGCGTCCTCGAGCACCTCGACAATCGAGCCGCGCGCGCTCGGATCCACGCGCCGCATCGCGACCGTGGCGAGCTCGGCGCCCGACTCGCGGGCCGCCTCGGCCATCACCTGGAGGTTGCGAAAGCCGCCCGTGCCGAGGATGAGCCGCGACTCGAGCGGGCGGCCGGCGATCTCAAAGCCGGTCACCATCAGGCGCCCCCCTGCACCGCACGCAGCACCTCGACCTGCTGGCCCTCACGAACCTCGGTGGTCGCCCACTCGCCGCGTGGCACGACCTCACCGTCGAGCGCGACCGCCACGCCGCGCCCGTCCGGCGCGCCCGCCGCGCGCACGGCGGCCTCGACGGTCGCGAGCTCGCCGAGCTCCCGTCGCTCGCCGTTGATGGTGATGACGGTCATGCGCGGATTCCTCCGAAGCGCGCGGGGTTCAGCGCATCGAGCGGCTCCGACGGGCTCTCGCCCGCCAGCAGTCCGGCGACGGCGTCGCCGGTGAGCGGCGCCAGCAGCACGCCGTTCCGCCAGTGGCCGGTCGCCCAGATCAGGCCCTCGAGCTCGCCCGGCCCCACAACGGGCGCGTTGTCCGGCGTGCCCGGCCGTAGGCCCGCGCGGGCGCCCACGAGCTCCAGCTCGCCCACCTCGGGCAGCGCTTCCCAGGCGGCCTCCAGCAGGCGGAAGACGCCGTCGGCCGTGACGGCCGTGTCGAAGCCCTGCTCCTCGACCGTCGCCCCGAGCACAACGCGGCCGTCGCCACGTGACACGAGATAGCAGCGCGGCGTGCGCAGGACGCGCTCGAAGGGGCTCGCCGTCGCGCCGCGCGCGCGCAGCTCCAGGATCTGCCCCTTCACCGGCCGCACCGGCGGCCCGTCGCCCACGGGCGCAAGCGAGGCGCTCCACGGCCCGGCCGCCACGACGACGTGCTCGCACGCGATCGGCCCCGCGCTCGTGCGAACACCGCAGACCGCGGACCCGTCGTGCTCGATCGCCTCAACCTCCACGCCGAGCTCCACTTCCTCGGTGGCCCGCGCCAGCGCGCGCACCGTGGCGCGCGGGTCGGCGCTGCCGTCGTGCGGCGCCAGGATCCCGCCGGCGATGCGCGGCGAGAGGCCGGGCTCGAGCGCGCGGCAGCGCGAAGGCGCCAGCCACTCGGACTTGAGCCCGAGTGAGCGCTGGAAGTCGTGCAGCCGGTGGAGCGCCTCGGCGTCGTCGCGGTCGGCCGCCACAACGAGCGCGCCGCTGTCGCGGTACCCGGTCGGGAGGCCAGTCACCTCCTCGAGCTCCGCGGCAAAGCCGGGCCAGCGATCACGCGCCAACAGGTTCACCCGCAGCGGGCCCTCCTCGCCGAAGTCGGCCTCGGTCACCGGCGCCAGCATCCCGGCCGCGACACCGGAGGTACCGGCGCCGGCCGAGTCCGCGCGCTCGAGAACGAGCACGGACAGGCCGCGCTTGCGTGCGCGCCATGCGCACGAGAGGCCGATCAGGCCTGCGCCGATTACGACGGCGTCGTAGCGTGTGCTCCGCGGCAGTTACATCACCTTCCCTTCGCGGGCATTACCCCGGTCAGGTTCTACGG
The DNA here is from genome assembly GCA_046731915.1 of Actinomycetota bacterium. Lineage (GTDB taxonomy): Bacteria > Actinomycetota > Thermoleophilia > Solirubrobacterales > Thermoleophilaceae > JACVRW01. The sequence goes on along the minus strand of JBKPME010000158.1, from coordinate 35,837 downwards.
TCGGCGGCGCCGCAGCCGCCCTCTCAGCCCGGTCTGCCCGAGCTCCCGTTGTCTATGAGGATAGCTCTGCGGCATCAATGCCCGCGCGGTGATGACAGCGGCGCCATCCGTGCGCTGTAACCGGACGCTTCGCGTCCTCTAGAGCCGTCGCGTGGGGTAGTCGTCGGGACCGCTCGGGCGACCGCCGGTCCCCACAAACATGACCGCCAGGGAGATAACGAGGCCCATGATCCCCACGACGATCAGGATCAGGCCGACCGTGTCGATCTCGACACCCTCGACCGTGACGTTCACCGCGTAGCGCAAGATCGCGCCCACCGCGATGAGGAATATCGACATTCCGATTCCCATATCTGCTACGGCTTAGGGGCAGCCGCAGCGGACGCTAGCAGGGGCAGCTACCGCAACCCAGCGTCTGCCGCGTGTTGCAAAGCGGGACCCACTTTCGTCTCGACGGATGCGCTTCACCACGCTGACAATCGCACTGCTGCTTGCCCTGGCGCTGCTTCCCGCAGCGGCCGGCGCGAGCACGCGCCAGTTCGCCCTGTTCCAGGACGAGACGCTCCTCGTGGAGAACGGCGCGACTCGCGGGCCGACCCTCGACGAGGTCCGCAATCTGGGCGTGGACATGATCAAGGTGCAGCTGAACTGGGCGACCGTCGCGCCCGGTGGGCGGCGCAAGCCGCGCGGCTTCGACGGCACCGACCCGTCCCAGTACCCCGGCTGGGCGCGCTATGACGCGGTGGTCTCGGAGGCCAAGGCGCGAGGCTTCAAAGTGATGTTCGCGCTCGCTCCACCCGCGCCGGGTTGGGCGACGCCCACGCGCGGCGACCGCCAGGGCGTCACGCGCCCGAGCGCCCGCGAGTTCGGCCGCTTCGCGACCGCCGCGGCGCGGCGCTTCCCTCAGGTGGACGTGTGGACGATCTGGAACGAGCCCAACCACCCGGGGCACCTCTATCCGCAGTCGACGAAGGGCGGGCGTCCGGTCGCGCCCGGCCTCTACCGAGGCCTGGTGCGCGCTGCCGTCGCCGGCCTCCACCGGGGCGGGTCCGGCCGCCACCCGATCCTGTTCGGCGAGCTGCTCCCGATCGGCAAGTCGGTGGCGGGACCCGGGCGCAACCTGAAGCCCTTGACGTTCCTGCGCGCCTTCTTCCATGGGACGCCGCTCAGCGGCCTCGCGGGCTTCGCGCACCACCCCTATACACGGCCCGCTGGGCCGATGGTCGCCGAGCCGACGCCCGACGACGCCACGATCCGCTCTTACGGCCGCATCCTCCACGCGCTCGACTCAGCTCGGGCGCAGGGGAAGCTGCGCTCGAGGACGAAGCTCCCGATCTGGAACACCGAGTTCGGCTTCCAGACCAATCCGCCCGACCGCTACTTCGGCGCGAGGATCGCGAGCGTGCCGAAGTTCTGGTCGATCTCCGAGCTCTGGTTCTCGTATTCCAACCCCCGCGTGAAGTCGATCTCGCAGTACACGATGAACGACCAGCCCGGCGACACGAGCCTCTGGCAGAGCGGGCTCCGCTTCGCCGACGGGAGGCTTAAGACCAACATCTACGACAACTACCGCCTGCCGATTCTCGTGAGGCAGCTCGGCCCGGGAGCGGTGGAGGTGCGCGGCGACGCGCGGCCCGGCGGGGCGGGCTCGACCGTGCAGATCTACCAGGGCCGCAAGGACTCGTTCAAGCCGCTCGGCGGGCCGATCACAGTCCGTAACGTACGCGGTTACTTCGTGTCCCGGTACCGGATCTCGCAGGCCGCAGGACGCAGCTTCTACTTCACCGCCGACGGGGAGTCGAGCCTACGTGTCAAGCCGGTGAGGATCTTTAACTGACCCTGAACCCGACGGTTACGCTCAGGAGAATCGTGACCCGCTTACTCGCATGCCTTGCTACAGCTGTTGTTCTGGCCGGCTGCGGGTTCGCTGCGACTCCGGCCAGCTCCGACGCAGCCGTGCTCGTCGGAATCGGCGACCAGGACGCAAGCATGTTCACCGACCCGCTGTTCTCGCAGGTGGGGTTCACGCGAGCGCGCTACTTCCCGTCGTGGAACGTGGCGCTGAAGCCCCAGGAGGCGGTCTGGCTCGACCAGTGGCTCGCCGGAGCCCGGGCCACCGGCACCGAGCCGCTGATCTCGTTCTTCGCCTCGCTCGGCTCGGCCTGCCCGAAGCGGCCCTGCAAGCTGCCGACGGTGCGCGAGTACACGAAGGCGTTCAAGGCCTTCCGCAAGCGCTGGCCTGACGTGAAGGTGGTCAGCCCCTGGAACGAGGCGAACCACCGCTCGCAGCCCACGTTCAAGAACCCGAAGCGGGCGGCGCAGTACTACAACGTGGTGCGCAAGTACTGCAAGGGCTGCAAGATCGTCGCGGCGGACGTGATCGACGAGGTGAACATGGAGCGCTGGCTCAAGGTCTTCAAGAAGACCGCCAAGAAGCCGCGCAGCTGGGGCCTCCACAACTACCGCGACACCAACAAGCGCAAGGGCCAGCGCCTGGGCGGCACGAAGCGGCTGCTGAAGGCCGTGAAGGGCGATATCTGGCTCACGGAGACCGGTGGCATCGTGAAGTTCGTGCTGCCGAACGGGCACACGCTGTTCCCCTTCTCGGAGAGCCGGGCGAACACCGCGACGAAGCGGATGTTCGCGCTCGCGAAGCGCTATCGCAGTCGCATCAAGCGGCTCTACATCTACCACTGGAAGCAGCCCGACCCGAACAACCCAAACAACCGCTTCGACGCCGGGCTGATCCGCTTCAACGGCACGGCGCGGCCGGCGTACTCGACGGTGCGTAACCAGTTGAAGACGCGCGCCTTCAACCCGTAGGGCAGGGTGGATTTCCGCCGCGAGCGGCTCCGGTGGGCGCGGCTGTACTTCGTCACCGATGTGCGGCCGGGCCTCGAGGGGCTGCTCGCGGCGGCACTCGCCGGCGGGGTGGACATGGTTCAGCTCCGTGACAAGTCGGCGAGCGATGACGAGGTCGTGCGCGCGGCCGCCGTGTTCCGGCGGCTGTGCGACGAGCACGGCGCGCTGTTCTGGCTGAACGACCGGCCGGATCTGGTGGCGGCGTGCGGCGCCGACGGCGTACACGTGGGGCAGGACGACATGCCGGTCGCCGAGGCGCGGCGGGTAGCGGGCGGCGAGGTGCTGGTCGGTTTGTCTACGCACTCGCCGGGGCAGCTCGATGCCGGCGTGGCCGCCGGCGAGGCGGATCAGCTAAGCGTGGGGCCCGTGTGGGAGACGCCCACGAAGGAGGGGCGCCCCGCCGCCGGGCTCGAGTGCGTGCGCCACGCCGCGCGCGTGGCCGGCGACCGGCCCTGGTTCGCGATCGGCGGGATCGACCTCGGTAACGTCCGCGAGGTGATCGAAGCAGGCGCCTCGCGGGTCGTGGTGGTGCGCGCCATCCGCGATGCCGCCGATCCGAACGCCGCGGCCGCGGAGCTGCGAGCGGCGCTCGAGGAGGCCGAGCTTGGCGCAGAGCCGTAAGCGGAGGAAGGCACGGCAGGGGGGCGCAACATCTAAGCCCCGCCCACTCAAGGGGTCTGACCCCTTAAGCGCCTCAGACTCAAGGGGTCTGACCCCTTCACAAGGCGAGGCTCAGGCTGAGCCCGCATCGCGCGGGTACGCGCGCAGCCGCGCGAAGGACGAGGCCGCGCGTGCCGCGCTGCGGCCGCTCGCTCCGGGGGAGCGCCCGACGGCCGTGACCGTCGGCGCCATCGCAGCCGGCGTGCTCGCGGCGGCCAACCTGATCGCGGTCATCGCGGGCTGGGACGGTGCGGCGGGGAGCGACGACCGCGCTCGTGCGATCGCCGGCAGCCTGCTCGTGACCGCTCTCCTGTGTGTGGTCGCCTACGGCATGTGGCGGGCCAAGTACTGGGCCGTGCTCGGGATGCAGACCCTGCTCGCGCTGACCGTGATCGCCGCCGCGCTCGGGCTCGTCACCGCCGAGAACGCGGCAGCGATGCTCGTGCTCGTCGCCATCATCGCCGCCGCCGGGACGCTCTTCTGGTTCATGGTCAAGGCGATGGCGCGCATCCAGATGCCGGAGCGGCCGAGCCGCACGCGTTAGATAGCCTCACCGGCCGTAATGGCGGAGCAGAGGTACGACTGCATCGTGATCGGATCCGGTCCCGGCGGGTACGTGGCCGCGATCCGCGCCGCGCAGCTCGGGCTGAAGACGGCCGTGGTCGAGAAGGCGAACGTCGGCGGCCGCTGCCTGAACGAGGCGTGCATTCCGGCGAAGGCCATGCTGCGCGTTGCCGAGGTGTTCCAGGAGACTCAGCACGCCGGCGACTTCGGCATCCAAGTCGAGGGCGCCTCCGTCGACTACTCCGAGGCGACCAAACACCGCGACAAGGTGGTCAAGACGCTCACCGGCGGCGTCTCGATGCTGTTCGACAAGAACAAAATCGACTACATCGAGGGCTTCGGCTCGGTGACCGACGACGCCAACGTGAAGATCGGCGGCCAGTTCGACGGCACCGAGATCGAGACCGACCGCGTGATCCTCGCGGTGGGCTCGGAGCCGAAGCCGATCCTCGACCTCAAATTCGGCAAGCGCATCCTCGACACCGCCGGTATGTGGCTGCTGAACGAGCAGCCGAAGAAGCTGTGCGTGATCGGTGCCGGCGCCTCCGGCACCGAGATTGCCTCAGCGCTCGGCCGGCTCGGCACCGAGGTCACGCTGCTCGAGGCGCTCGACCAGATCCTGCCGCTCGAGGACGCAGACATCGCGAAGGCCTGCGCGCGCGAGATCAAGAAGCAGAACGTGCGCATAGAAACCGGGGCCAAGGTGGAGAGCGCGGAGGCGTCGGACGACGGCGTGAAGGTGGGTTTCAACGGCGAGTCCGACGATTTCGACTACCTTGTGATCGCCGCCGGCCGCGCGCCCGACGTCGAGGGCCTCGGGCTGGACGAGGCAGGCGTCGAGCGCGACGAGCGCGGGCTGATCAAGGTCGACGGCCGACTGCGCACTTCACGCGAGGGCGTCTGGGCGATCGGCGACATGGTCCCCGGCCCGGCGCTCGCCCACAAGGCCTCCGACGAAGGCATCATCGCCGTGGAGGACGCCGCCGGGAACGAGGTCCATGAGATCGATTACGGCTTCATCCCGGCCGTGACGTTCTGCCACCCGCAGGTCGCATCGTTCGGACTCACCGAGGCGGCCGCGAAGGAGGCGGGCCACGATGTCGTGGTCGGCAAGATCCCGATGGGCGCCGTGGGCGCGCCGACCGTCTACGGCGACCGCGGCGGGATGATCAAGCTCGTCGGTGACAAGCAGTACGGCGAGCTGATCGGCGGCCACATCGTTTCGGTCAAGGCGGCCGATCTGATCCAAGAGCTCGTGAACGCTCGCGAGCTGGAAGGCGGCTACCCCGAGGTAGCCAGGATCATCCACGCGCACCCATCGTTCGCGGAGGCCGTCATGGAGGCCGCCCGGGCGACGGACGGCTGGCTAATCCACGGCTAGCGCGAGCCAGGCGCTCAGAAACCCGAGCAGGCCGACGGCAAAGCCGGCGACGATGAGCGTGACCTGACGCTGGAAGAGCGATAGGTCGCGGCGCAACTTGACGATCGCCCTCGCGGCTCCGAGAAACCCGCCCGCCTCTCACGAAGAGCGCGGGTCTCGACGAAGAATCGCTGCCGCGCGAGCGCCCCTAGTGGCGCATGGCCCCTCGTAAGTACGAGCGTTCCCCTTTTAACAAATTCTTCGCAAGTAGCGACGATTTTCGCGGGCTGTCCCCCAGAGTGGTGTGGCGCGTCGGCCCTTAGACCCAGTAGATGAGCGAGCTAACGGGCAGCCGACGAAACAGCACTCTCCTATCAAGCGCAACTGCGTGCGCCGCGGCACTTCTTGCGCTGTGCCCCGTCGCAAAGGCGGGCCAGTACACCGTTGTCTCGTGCGACTCGGCCGCGGCTTTCGGACACAACGCAACGGCGTGGGTGCCGTACGCGAATGCAGGCTCCGCATACGCCACCTGCCCGACCAACGGAGGATTCACTTCCGGAATCAGCAACCGCCTCACGGGCGGCACCTACGTCGGGTTCAGTCACTCAGGACACGCCTTCACCGCCCCGCCGGGAGCCACCATCACGAGCCTCCGCTGGGCGGGTCGCATGGCGCGCGACAACTGCACGTGGGGCGTCTACTACAGAGCCGTACCAAGCGGGGCACCAGTTCTCGGCATGCCGAACGGCCAGTTCTGCTCAACGACCGGCTACGACACACGCGGCTGGCCGGCCCCGTACAACGTGCCGCCGGGAACAACGCGGCTCGAGCAGCTGGTCATCTGCGGCTCAAGCCAATGCTTGCCAGGCGCCGCAATGCACTCGCACATCGTGGAGGTGACCGTCGACGACCCGGTGCCTCCGGGGATTTCGCTGAGCGGACCGCTGGCGAGCGGGCAGTGGGTCAGCGGGACGGCGGGCCAGCCGAGTCATGTGGACATCTCGGCTACCGACAACGCGGGTGTCCAGGAGATTCAGTCGGCGTTAGGAGTCAATAACCCCGGCCAGACCTACGCGTGTAATTGGTCGCAACCGACCCCATGCCCAGGCGAGGCCGGGATGACCTCGACACCAGGCGTCGCGGCTCTGCCTGACGGACGGCACACCCTGTGGGTCTCGGCAACCGATTCCGCGGGCAACACTGCGAGCGTTTCGCGCGACGTGTACGTCGATAACACACCGCCCGACCCGATCGTGCCGGAAATCGCTGGTGGGACGGCATGGCGGCGGACGAACGGGTTTGCTGTCTCGTGGACCAACCCGCCCAATACCGCGTCGCCCATAACGCAAGCCCATTGGAAGCTGTGCCGCACCGACGGGAGTTGTCCGTCCAGCGGCGTGCAGATCGGGACGGGTGTTCATGAGCTGCCCCGAGTACTCGCGCCCACGCCAGGTGACTTCCGTCTATTCGTTTGGCTCGAGGACGCCGCCGGCAATCAGCGCGAAGCCAACGCCGCCGTGTCGGTCCCTGTTCGCTTCGATCCTGAGCCGCCGGAGCTTGCCTTCCTCGCCCCCGATCCGGCGGATCCTCTGCGGGTTGTAGTAAGCGCGACCGATCGGCATTCGGGGATCGCTCATGGCGAAATCGAGATGCGGGAGAACGGCACTGCGACGTGGCACGCACTTCCAACCAATCTGGAGGCCTCGCAGCTAGTGGCATACGTGGACGACGAGCGGTTCCGTCGCGGCGCCTACGAGTTCCGGGTGCACGCCGTGGACCAAGCAGGAAATGAAGCGTCCACTGGGAAGCGCACTGACGGCTCGGCAGCAATGCTGAGTCTGCCGGCTCGGATCGATACACGGCTAGCTGTCGGAGTGCCAAGGAAGCGTCACGGCGGACGTATCCGCTTGGACCGGAACGTAACTGCCCATTACGGAAGGCGCCTGCGGCTCACCGGCCTACTAACCAACGCGGACGGGCAGCCAATTGATGGGGCTACCGTGGAAGCGATCGAGAAACGTTCAGATGGCACGAGCCTGCCGACTGGGCTTGCAACAACCAACTCGGACGGAAGATTCCGGTACGTGCTCCGGGCAACGCGCAACCGAGACCTGCTGTTCAGGTATCCGGGCTCTCGCAGAATTGCGGCCGCCACATCGATCTTCGGACTCCATGTGCCGGCGAACAGCTCCATTCGAGTGAACCGCAGCACAGTTCGTAACGGCAAGAGCGTCCTTTTCAGCGGGCGCGTGGCCGGCCGGCCGCTCCCCGCAAACGGCAAACTGATCGAGATGCAAGCGTATTTCCGAGGCCGCTGGCGGACGTTCTCAACGCTGCGCACCGACCGCACCGGAGCGTGGCGGTTCCGCTATCGCTTCGGCGCTACTTTCGGCCGCGTTACCTACCGGTTCCGCGTGCGGCTGCCCTCCGAGGGTGGCTATCCGTTCATCAGCGGACGTTCGCGAGTCGCACGTGTCGTGGTTATCGGTCCGTGAGTTGGTGGTAGGTCGTATGCGGTCGTGAGCATTGGGAGCGAGGAAGTGGTCAACAAAACCATCTGCGGTAGAGACATCCGCACTAACACGTTGCGCAGCCGCGACATACGCGAGCGACGGGTCAGCGCTCGTGATGTGCAACGAGAGAGCCTCGGTGACGCCGGTATCTCGTTGCGGGTCCATCAGGCCGAGCAGCACCCGCTTCGCTGCGTCGCGCTTCCCTCGAACTGAGTTGGGGTGGAGCGGCCGATTTTTTATTACGACCTTGGGTCGCCGTATTCGTATTTGACGGCTGAGCGCCTTCAGGGGGTGCTTCCGGTTGTGCCGGTTTGGCAGCCGATCTTGCTTGGTGGGATTTGGCAGCAGAGTGGTGGGCGGTCTTGGGGGATTACCGAGGAGCGGGAGACGGGACAAGCGGAGGTTCAGCGGCGGGCGGAGGAGTACGGGCTCATGCCGGTCAAGTGGCCGGAGGGGTGGCCGAACAACACGCTCAAGGCCATGCGGGCGGCTGTGTTTGCGCAGTCGATTGGGCGGGCCGTCGCTTTCTCGCTCGCCGCTTTCCGGCAGGCGTTTGCGGGGGGCAGAGACCTGTCCGATGTCGACAACGTCCTGATCGCGGCGGCGGCCTGCGAGCTTCATCCCAACGCCGTACTCAAGGCGCTCGAGACTCAGTTGGTCAAGGACAAGCTCCGCGAGGTGACGGCCGAGGCGTACGAGCGCGGTGTGCGCGGCGTCCCGACGATCGTCGTCGGCGACCAGCTCTTCTGGGGCGACGACCGTCTCGAAGCGGCCGCTTCCGCCCTCGCTGCCGCATAACTTCCAGACCTGTGTTGGCCCGCATCCGGCCTACCAGCTGAGAAGCGATGTGCGCGAGCATCGCGTCGCCGCTGGACTCGGCGCGGCGTTCGCCACGTGGCCTTGGTGGCGCACGTGGGCGCGCCGCCGCTGCGCACCGTGTGAGCGACAGGCTTGGCCCCCCAACCGGGGGAATCGGCTATGAACGGAGCGATCGGTAGGTACTCTCCGAGCCAATGGCTACCAGTGACGCCACGCAGTCGGGAGATGGAGCTCCGCACGGCGGGAACGGCGAGGGCGCGAACGGCCCTGGCGATGTAGTCGGCCTGGAGGAGATCGGCTTCGGCGAGGTCAAGCACGGCCTGCCGGACAAGGACACCTGCCGCACGGTCCTCGCGAAGATGCTCCTCATCCGCCGCTTCGAGGAGCGCGCCGGTGAGATGTACGCGAAGGCGAAGATCGGCGGCTTCCTCCACCTCTGCATCGGCGAGGAGGCGACCATCGTCGGCGCCACCCAGGCGCTCCTCGACACCGACTACCTGATGTCGACCTATCGCGAGCACGGCCAGGCGCTCGCTCGCGGTACCCACCCGAACGAGGTCATGGCCGAGCTGTTCGGACGCGTAGACGGCTGCTCCAGCGGCCGCGGCGGCTCCATGCACCTGTTCGACTGGGACAAACGTTTCCTCGGCGGCTACGGGATCGTCGGCGGCTCGCTGCCGCTGTCGGCCGGCGTCGCGCTCGCGGCCGACTACATGGACACCGAGGACGTGATCCTCTCGATGATGGGCGACGGCGCCACGAACCAGGGCACCTTCGGCGAGACGATGAACCTCGCCGCGCTCTGGAAGCTGCCGGTGGTCTTCGTGATCATCAACAACCAGTTCGGGATGGGCACGGCGCTCCACCGCCACAGCGCCGTCACCGACCTCTCGCTCAAGTCACAGGGCTTCGGTGTGCCCGGCACGCGCTGCGACGGCATGGACGTGCTTGACGTCCACGATGTCGTGACGAGCGCGCTCAAGTGGGCACGCGAGGAGCGCAAGCCGCAGCTCGTCGAGGCCGTGACCTACCGCTACCGCGGCCACTCGATGGCCGACCCCGAGGAGTACCGCACGAAGGAAGAGGTCGAGGAGTGGCGCGAGCGCGACCCGATCCAGGCCTTCGCCACGCGTCTCCGAGACGAGGGCGTGATCTCGAAAGAGCAGTTCGAGGAGCTCGACCAGAAGGCGATCGAAACCGTGGACGAGGCCGTTCACTTCGCCGACAAGTCGCCCTTCCCGGACCTCGACGCGCTCTATGACCACGTATACGTCTTCGACAGCGACGTGCCGGCCTGGTGGACCGTCGACGAGCGCTCGCCCGAGGTGCACCGCGGCGAGCAGGAGCGCGAGGCCGGCGACATCCCGCATCGGCTCGCCGAGGCGGGCGCCGCATACGCGAACGTGGGCGATCGCGAAGCGCGTGCCCGCCGCCAGCAGAAGGGCGAAGAGGACGAGGCCGGCGCCGACGACAGCGGCGAGGGCGAGCAGTCCGGCGACGAGCCCGAGGCCGAGGGAGGCGCCGACTAGTGCCGGTGATGCGCTACCGCGAGGCGCTCAACCAGGCGCTTCGCGAGGAGATGGAGGCCGACGAGAACGTCCTCCTGATGGGCGAGGACATCGGCGTGTTCCAGGGCGCCTTCAAGGTGACCGCCGGTCTTCTCGAGGAGTTCGGCGAGAAGCGCGTGCGCGATACGCCGATCTCGGAGAACACGATCGTCGGGATGGGCGTTGGCGCGGCGATGATCGGGCTGCGCCCGGTGGTCGAGCTCATGACCATCAACTTCGCGTTGCTCGCGATGGACCAGATCGTCAACCACGCTGCCGCGATCCACTACATGTTCGGCGGTCAGGTGAAGGTGCCGATGGTGATCCGCATGCCGCAGGGCGCGGGGCACCAGCTCGGCCCCACCCACTCGCATTCGTGGGAGGCCTACTACATCCACGTCCCCGGCCTACTGGTGGCTGTGCCGAGCACGCCCCAAGACGCCAAGGGCCTGCTGAAGACGGCGATCCGCGACGACAACCCGGTCATCTTCATCGAGCACGAGACCCTCTACGGCCAGCGCGGCGAGGTGTCGGAGAACGGCGGGCCGATGCGCTTCGGCGAGGCGGCCATCCGACGAGAGGGCGACGATGTGACGATCATCGGGATCTCGCGCATGGCGATCACCGCCGCCAAGGCGGCTGAGGTGCTCGAGGACGAGCACGACATCAGCGCGGAGGTGATCGACCCGCGCACGCTGCGCCCACTCGACCTCGACACGATCCTCGAGTCGGTCAAGAAGACCAACCGCGCGGTGATAGTCGAGGAGGGCTGGCCGCACGGCGGGGTGGGCGCGAACCTCGCAGCGCTGATTCAGGAGCAGGCGTTCGACTGGCTCGACGCCCCCGTCCAGCGCGTCACCGGCGCGGACGTTCCGATGCCGTACTCCAAGCCACTCGAGCAGGCGGCGTTCCCGCACCCGGAGCACGCGGTACACGCGGCGCTTGCCACCTTCCGGGACCTGTAAGGAGAAACATGGCCAGCGACGTCACGATGCCCCGACTGTCGGACTCGATGGAGGAGGGCACCGTGCTCAAGTGGCTCGTCGAGGAGGGCGGCGAGGTAAAGCGCGGCGAGCCGCTCGTCGAGATCGAGACCGACAAGGCCAACATGACCTACGACGCCGACACCGACGGCGTCCTCGTCGAGATCGTGGCTCAAGAGGGCGACACGCTCGAGATCGGCGACGTGATCGCGCGGATCGGCGACGCGGGCGAGGCGAAGAGCGACGGTGGCGGCAAGGCCGAGGAGGGCGGCGAGGAGACCGAGGAGAAGGCCGAGGGCGACGCCGAGCACGCGGAAGCGAGCGAAGCCGAGGCCGAAGAAGCCGAGGGCGACGCGGCTCCCGAGGAGGAGCGCGAGCCCGCCACGGCGGAAGCGAGCGACGCCGAGGCGGGGAAGGGCGAAGCAGCCGAGGCCGAGGCCGAAGACGGCGAAGCAGAGGGCGACGACGCTGCCGCAGCCGAGGGCGAGGCGGCTGCCGTTGCCGGCGCCGACGGCGGCGCTGGCGAGACCCAGGCGGGCGCCGGCACCGCCACACGCGAAAAGACTTCGGGCGGTAACGGGGACGGCCGTGTGAAGGCGTCGCCGGTCGCGAGGCGGATGGCCCGTGACCTCGGCGTCGAGCTCGCCCAGCTCGAGGGCACGGGTCCGGGAGGCCGGATCGTGAAGGCCGACGTCCAGGCCGCCGCCGAGAACGGCGGCGCCGCGATCAAGGAGGCGCCCGAGAAGGGCAAGGCCGAGGTCGAGGAGGAGCCGGCGAAGGCCGAGGCCGAGACGCCCGCCAAGGAGGAGGAGAAGGCCGAGGAGAAGCCCGCCAAGAAGGAGCCGCAGAAGGCCGAGGCGGGCGCCAAGGGCGAGGTCCAGATCGAGGAGCTCACCCGCCTCCAGCAGACGGTGTCGCGCCGCATGGCCGAGTCGAAGGCGACGGCGCCCGACTTCTCAATCGCGCTGACGGTCGACATGACGGCGGCGGTTGAGCTACGCACGCGCCTCAAGGAGATCTCAGATCCGGTGCCGTCCTTCAACGACATGGTCGTGAAGGCCGCCGCCAACGCGCTGCGCGAGCACCCGCGTGTGAACGGCGCCTACCGCGACGGCAAGTTCGAGCTCTACGAGCGCGTGAACGTTGGCATCGCCGTGGCGGCGATGGACGCGCTAGTCGTGCCGACCGTCTTCGACGCCGACAAGAAGTCGCTCGGGCAGATCGCCCGCGATGCCCGCGCGGTCATCGGCAAGGTCAAGGACAAGACGGTCACGCCGCCCGAGCTGTCAGGCGGCACCTTCACGGTGTCGAATCTCGGCATGTTCGGCATCGAGCACTTCACGGCGATCATCAACCCGCCGCAAGCGGCGATCCTCACAGTCGGCAAGCTGGCCAAGCAGCCCGCCGTGGACGACAAGGGCAAGGTCGTGGCGCGCGACCAGATGACGCTCACGCTCGTGTGCGACCACCGCATCCTCTACGGCGCCGACGGCGCTGAGTTCCTGGCGCGCGTGAAGGACCTGCTCGAGCAGCCGCTGTCCCTATCGCTTTAGTCCAAATTGTCCAATGCGCGGGTGACGATTTAGCCACCCTGCGGGCTTCGTTCTCCCCCCTGGGGGTAGAGCAAATTTGTACTTTCTTCTGGGGGGAAGGGGGAACCTGGATGGCCGGCGTCCAGCGAGCGCCGGCCATCTAGTCTCAGGCCCTCCATGCCTCGCGAACCTCGCACCCTCGACGAAGAGATCATCGCCGCCCAGGAGGCGGCGGTTCGCTCGACCCTCACCGATGAGGACCGGATCGACCGGATCAGCGCCGAGCTGCGCATGGGCTTCGACGCGCTCGCGAGCGTGGGCGCCGCGGCCAGCTTCTTCGGCTCGGCGCGCACCTCGCCGGACGACCCCGACTACGAGCTCGCGCGTGAGACTGCCCGTGTCGTCGGCGAGAGCGGCATGGCGATCATCACCGGGGGCGGCCCGGGCCTCATGGAGGCCGCGAACCGCGGCGCACGGGACTCCGAGGCGCTCTCGATAGGGCTCAACATCGAGCTGCCGTTCGAGCAGGGCGGCAATCCCTACTGCGACATCGCGCTCGAGTTCCACTACTTCTTCGTCCGCAAGATCATGTTCGTCCGCTACGCGAGCGGATTCGTGGTCTTCCCCGGCGGCTTCGGCACGATGGACGAGCTCTGGGAGGCGCTCACGCTCATCCAGACGGGGAAGATCACGGAGTTCCCAGTCGTGCTGGTGGGGACCGACTACTGGAGCGAGCTCGTCGCCTGGGAGGGCGACCGCATGCTCGCCGAGGGCAACATCTCGCCAGGCGACCTCGAGCTGTTCACGCTCACCGACGATCCGGCGGAGGTGCGTGACCTTCTGACGTCGGCAGCGCACCGTCAGACGCGGGTATAGCCTCGTAGCGCTCGCGGATCTCGTCGATGAAGGCGGCGAGCCGCTCTGCGAGCTCCGCATCCTGCACCTCCACGACGTTCTCCGCATTCATCTCGCCGGAGCGCGAAAGGTTGAAGGAGCCCGCAAACACCGTTTCGTCGGCGACCGTGAGCTTCGCGTGCATGAAGTCGTGGGGGGTCTCGGGCGAGTACTGCGTGGAGCGCTTCCCCTTGAAGTCGGCGTTCGTGAGGACGGATTCGAGGATCGGGATCTTCCAGGCGGAGTGGCCGTTCGTGCGCCACTGGTAGACGACCTGCTCCATCTGAGTTCGGTCGACCACCCCGCGCAGATCAACGCGCCGCTCAGCCGCCACCTCGGCCAGCGTGGCGAGCACCGGGCCCGCGGTGATCACGGGCGACGCGATCCGCACACGCCTGCGGGCGCAGCCGATGGCCTTGCCGATCCGGTGCGAGAGCTCCTCGCCGTGCCCTGGGGTGAACCATGCGCGCACCTTGTGGCCGCCCACCTCGAGCGGCCGCGGCTCCTGGTGCCCACTGGCGTCGACGTTCCGCTTGCTCCAGAGCTCCTCGAAGTTCTGGGCGAACTCCGCGGCCAGCTCGGGCGTTTCCCCGGCCGTCACGACCACGTTCTCTTGGAGCGTCCACGAGTCGATGGTCCAGTTCATAGAGCCGGTCCAGACGGAGCGGCCGTCGCGCACCACGTACTTGTGGTGCATCAGATCAGGGATGCCGGGGATCCCGCAGGTCGGGAACGGCATCGCCTCGAGCAGCTCCGGCTTCGTCTGGGGCGGCGGTGGGAAAAAAAGCCGCTCCGGATGGTCCGCGTTGTAGGCGATCCGCACGCGCACGCCGCGCTCGGTGGCCGCGCGCAGCGCGCCCGCCACGACGTCGCCCGGCTCGCCGGGGAGGCGCACGTCATAGAGGGCGAGGTCGAGCGATTCCGAGGCCTCGCCGAGGAAGGCCGCGATGCGGCGCGCCATGTCGAGTGGGTCGCCGCCCGGATGGAGCGGCAGCGTCTCGATCACTGCCAGCGGAACCCCGCCGGTGCGACGTGCGACTCCAGCGGGCTGGTGAGGAGCCCGTCCGGGAGCTGCGGTTGGTTGTAGCCAGAGGGCGCCGTGTCGTTCGGGGTGTCCGGGTGGAAGAGCGATGCGAGGTACTGGATGTGGCCGCGGCCCGGTCCGAGCTCCGTCTGGCCGCCGCCATACGCCCGTACCCCCTCGCGCTCGCACCAGTCGTACATCTCGAACAGGTTGCTGAGCGGGCCGAAGCGCGACGGCTTGATGTTCACCATCTGCGGCCTCCAGGGACGATCGAGCACGTCGTCCACCGAATGAATCGGCGCATCCCAGGTCACGCGGTCGGCCACGGCATCCAGGATCGGACGCGTCTCGTCCGTCACGTCCGGGTCCTCGAGCCATGCGTTCGGGAAGGCCCCGATCACCATGCGGTACAGCTCGGGGTCCGTCGCCACGTCCACCGGCGTGTTCTTGTACTGGCCCTTCAGGTCCAGGGAGTCCACGGCGCCCGTTCCGACCAGGACGTCGACAAGCTCCTGGGTCCACTGGTTGGTTGGGTCCAGCTTCAGCTTCGTTCCCGGGTAGCGCTCGAGCAGCGCGAGCACGCGATCCGGCTGCTCCGGCTCGTCCGTGGGCGGCCAGGCGCCGAGCCGCATCGACACCACGAAGTTCACAGGGCGCGGCTCGCGCTCCAGAACGTCCGCCAGCGAGCGGCCTGCCTGGGCGAGGGCCAGGTCGAGCGCTGCCGACTCGAACGCCCAGCGGCGGTAGAGCTCCGACACCTCCCCGCGCACCGGCGGGGCCGGGAACAGCTGGGTCTCCTCAAGCCGCTTCGAGAACGAGTCGAGCGTGTACGAGCCGGCAAGGTCGATGGTCTTCGGCCCGTCCATCTGGAGGTTCACGTGATCCAGCCCGTCGTAGACCACGTCCTCGCCCACGCCCGTCTCGCCGCCCGGCCCGCGCAGCTCGATCAGCGTCGTGGCTCGCGTGAACTCCGCCGTGAACTGCAGCTCGCGCCCCTCGAAGCGGAGCGACTCGATCTCGACTGGCAGCTCGGCGACGCGCTCATAGCTGGACATCGGCCAGCACCCTACTCGTGCCACGGCGCGGGCCGCAGGAACCGCGCCCTCGGCCTTGAACCGAAGGACGAGCCGATGATCAAGGGATTCAGGGACTTCGTCACCGGCGGCAACCTGATCGAGGTCGCCGTCGGCCTCGTGATGGCGCTCGCGACCTTTGCGCTCGTGCAGGCACTGGTCGAGGACCTGATCACGCCGATCGTCGCCGCGATCTTCGGCGAGCCGAGCTTCGGCGATCTCACCTTCACGATCAACGGGAGCGAGTTCCGTTACGGGGACTTCATCAACGCGGCGATCACGTTCGTCTCGACCGCCGCGGCGGTGTACTTCTTCGTCGTCGCGCCGTATCAGGCGTACCAGCGTCACAGGGGTGTCGCACCGGAGACGCGGCCCTGCCCCGAGTGCACGACCGACATCCCGGTCGGCGCCAGGCGCTGCCCCCAGTGCACGGCGACGGTGGCAGCGGCCTCCGCCTAGCCGGCCCGCAGCTCGGCCACGGCCGCGCCGAACACCTCGGTGTGGCGATCCACCTGCTCCTCGGTGGTGGCGGGGCACATCAGCGCCATGTTGTGGAAGGGAGTGATCAGAACGCCGCGGTTCATCAGGTAGAGATGCAGGTACTCGTCGAGCGCCGGATCTCCAGCCGCGGCCGACTCCGCGCCCGTCCGCGGCGGCTCCGGTGAGTAGCGGTACTCGCAGCGCGCGCCCAGCGACACGATCGACCATGGCATCCCGTGCTCCGCGATCGCGGCCTCAACGCCCTCGACGAAGCGCTTGCGCAGGCGAACCATCTGCTCGAACGCCTCGTCGGTGAGCACCTCGCCCAGCGTGGCGCGCGCGGCCGCGAGCGAGAGCGCGTTGCCGGCGAGCGTTCCGCCCACGCCGCCCGTGTCCTCGTAGTCGGCGTCCTTCTGTTCGGCGATCCGCTCCGCCAGCTCCGCTGTCACGCCGTAGGTGCCGATCGGGACGCCGCCGCCGATCGACTTGCCGAGTGTGACCGCGTCGGGCCGAAGGTCCCACTCGGCGGTGCAGCCGCCCGGGCCGGCGCTGAGCGTGTGTGTCTCGTCGATGATCAGGAGGGTGCCGTGCTCGTCGCAGAGCCGGCGTACCTCCTCCATGAAGTCCGGCTCCGGCAGCACGATCCCGATATTCGTCAGCGCCGGCTCCATCAGCAGGCACGCCACGTCACCGTGCTCGAGCACCGCCCGCACGGACTCGATCTCGTTGAACTCGGCCACCCGCGTGGTCTCGGTGGGGTCCATCGGCGGCCCCACGAGCCCCTCTCGGGCTCGGGGGAGCCCCCGGTCGTCGAGTCTCACAAGCGCCTCGTCGACCGAGCCGTGGTAGCACCAGCTGAAGACCGCGATGCGCGGCCGGCCCATGACGTGGCGGCACATGCGGATCATCCAGCGATTCGCGTCGGTTGCCGTCAGCGAAAACTGCCAGTGCGGCACGCCGAAGCGGCGCGCCAGCTCCGCCCCCACCCAGGCGGCGTCCTCAGTGGGCAGCATCGTGGTGATGCCCTCGATGCTCGCGAGCGCGCGCATCGTCGGCTCCGGCGAGTGCCCCGCCATCGCCCCGGTGTCGCCCAGGCAGAAGTCCGCGTACTCGTTCCCGTCGACGTCGGCGATCGTGGCTCCGTGGGCGCGCTCGAGGTAGAGCGGGAAGCCTCCCGGCCACATCGCCATCCACGACATCGGCACGCCCGCCAGCAGGCTCGCGCGCGCCTGCTCGTGCAACTCCTTCGAGCGCGGGTGCGTCTCCTCGAACAGCTCGCGCTCGCGAGCGATCAGCTCGGCGACCGTCAAGCGGGGGCCGGCTCCACCGCAAGGTCGGCGTCGTCCGGGCGCGTCGCGGCCAGCTTCTCCGCGCGGCGCTGCTGCCACACGGTGAGGATCATCGCCGCGACCGTGACCAGGAAGATCATCGTGGCGATCACGTAGATCTGCGGCTGGATGGCCACGCGCGCGGCGCCCCAGATGAAAAGCGGGAACGTGATCGTCGAACCCGAGTTGAAGTTCGTGATGACGAAGTCGTCGATCGACAGCGCGAACGCCAGCAGCGCCGCGGAGAGGACCCCCGGCATGATCAGCGGGAGCGTCACCAGCCGGAAGGTCTCCCAGGGGGTGGCGCCGAGGTCCTGCGCCGCCTCCTCGAGCGACCTGTCGAACCCGATCAGCCTCGATCTCACCGTGATGATCACAAACGACAGGTTGAACATCACGTGCGCGATCAGGATCGTCGCGAAGCCGAGCTGTGGCGTGCCCCAGTTGAGGAACTGCGAGAGCAGCGCGGCGCCCAGCACCACTTCCGGCGTGGCAAGTGGGATGAAGATGAAGAAGTTCACGGGCGCACGGCCCTTGAACTCGTAGCGGACGAGCGCAAGCGCGGTGAGCGTGCCGAGCGCGGTCGCGATCAGCGTGGACAGAGCCGCGACCTTGAGCGAGGTCACGAGGGCGTCCTGCACGCCCGGCACGGCGAACGGGTGCTTCCAGGCGTCCAGGCTGAACTCCTGCCAGATGAAGTTGAACCGCCCCCTCGGGTTGTTGAACGAGAAGACGATGATCACCGCGATCGGGATCAGCAGGTAGACCAGTGCGAGCAGTGCGTAGCTGTTGAGGAGCCAGTCAAGGCCCCTGCGCCGGAGCGTCGCGGTCATCTGCGCTCTCCCTCGGTCCCGAGCAGCGCCTCGGTGCCGGCGATGCGAGCCCAGATGACCACGAGGATCAGCATGAACGCCATGAGCAGGAACGAGAGCGCGGCGGCGGTCGGGTAGTCGTTCACGACCAGGAAGCGCGACTGGATCACGTTCCCGATCATGAATTGCTTCGGCGTGCCGAGCAGCTGGGCGTTGATGAAGTCGCCGGCGGCCGGGATGAACGTGAGCAGGACGCCCGCCACCACACCCGGCATCGACAGCGGCAGCGTCACGTGCCGGAACACGTCGCGCCGGCGCCCGTAGAGGTCGTAACCCGCCTCCAGCATTCGGGGGTCGATCCGCTCCAGGCTCGCGTAGAGCGGCAGGATCATAAAGGGCAGGAAGTTGTAGGTGATGCCTGCCACGACGGAGACCGTGGTGTCGAGCAGGCGGCCGTCGTCCCCGAGGATCCCGACCGCCTGAAGTGTGTTCACCACGACACCGGAGTCGGACAGGATCGTCTCCCACGAGAGCGTGCGGATTAGGTACGTGACGAAGAACGGCACGATGACCAGAAGCAGCATCGCGTTCCGCCAGCGCCCGCCGCGAAACGCGATCACGTAAGCGAGCGGATAGCCGATCAGGAGAGCGATGAGGGTCGACAGCCCGGCGTACTCGAACGAGCGGATGAACTGCTCGTTGTAGTCCTTGAGCGCGTCCGTGTAATTCGAGAACTCCCAGGTGAGCTGGAAGCCGCCGGCGAAGGGGCTGCCGGACTTGAGCGACTCGAGCGCCATGTACACCAGCGGGACCGCGAAGAAGAGCAGCAGCCACCCGAGCCCCGGAAGGAGCAACAGGTAGGGTAGTGCGCCCTTGCGCAGTCGGGCCGCCATCGTGCGACTCCCCCGGCTCGCGCCTAGGCGCCGATGAGCTTCTGGAAGGCGTCGTTCAGTTCCGTCTCCTCGTCCGGCTTCAGGCCCCGGAAGATGTACGTGTTGTCGAAGACTTCCTTGTCCGGGAAGATCAGGGGGTTCGCGGCGAGCGACTTGTCCGTCTTCTCGAAGACCTCCTTGGTCCCGTTCACCGGGCAGATGTAGTTGATGTAAGCCTCGATCGGGGCCTGGACCTCGGGCTCGTATACGTAGTCGATGAACTTCTCGGCCGTGTACGCGTGCGGAGCGCCGACCGGGATCTGCATGTTGTCCGTCCACAGCATGCCGCCGCTCTCAGGCAGCACGAACTCGATGTTGGGGTTGTCGGGCTTGAGCTGCACTGCGTCGCCGGACCAGCCGAAGACCACCCACGAGTCCCCCTTGGGGAGGTCCTTGATGTACTCGTTGCCGGTGAAGCCGCGGATCTGACCCGAGTCCACGCCCTCCTGGACCTTGTCGATCGCCTTCATGTACTCGTCGACGCTGGCCTTCTCGGGATCGCCGCCCTGCCATAGGGTGACGAGACCGACCGTGTCGCGCATCTCCGTGAGCATCGTGACCTTGCCCTTGTAGGCGGGGTCGAACAGATCCTCGACCGACTTCGGCGGGCGCTTCACCTTGTCTTTGCGGTAGATGATCCCCGTCATCCCCGACTGCCACGGCATCGAGAACTCGCGCTGCGGGTCGAATGGCGGAGACTTCAGCCGCTCGATCAGGTTGGCGTTCGCGTTCGGCATCGAGGACTTGTCGAACTTCTGCACGTAGCCGAGCTTGATCATGCGATCGGCCATCCAGTCGGTCACCACGTGGAGGTCGCGACCGCCCGAGCTCCCCTGCTCGTACTGCTGGCGAACCTTTCCGAAGAACTGGTCGTTGTCGTTGATCTCCTCGACGTACTTGATCTTGGTGCCGTTCTTCTTCTCGAACGACTTGAGCGCCGTGTGCTCCTCGTCCATGTAGGCCGGCCAGTTGGCGAAGTACAGCGAGCTCGCGATCTCGCCCTTCGGGATCGCCTTCTCCTTCTCGGGGCTGTCCCCGCCCCCGGAGGGCTCGTCGGTCCCGCACGCCGCGAGGTAGGCGAGCGCCGACGCGCTCAGCGCGCCGGCCGCGCCGCGCTGAAGGATGCGCCGACGCGTCAGCGGGTTTCGCAGCAGCCGCTCGAACTCGCGTTCCAGATCTTCGTTACTCGGGGTCATCCTGTGCCCGTCCCTCCCTCACGATGTGAATGTTCTCGTCGGACCAGCTAAGGCTGGCCCCATCGCCGGCCGCCGGGAGGTCCCGTCGCGCTTCGGCGTCGGCATTCGGCACCAGAACGGTCATGCGCGTGCCGTCCCCCAGTCGCACGACCATCTGCGTAGCGGTGCCGAGATACAGCGAGCTCTCCACCTGCCCCTCCACGCTGGCTCGGCCGTCGGGACCCGACTCCCCGGCCGGTGTGAGCACGAGCTTCTCCGGGCGCACCACGGCGTGCGCACGCTCCCCCGTCGCGGCGCCGCCGGACTGCGGGGTGCGAACGGTGGGCCCGGCGTCGAGGCGCAGCTCAGCGCCCCCGCCGTTGGCCGAGATCACTTCGCCCGGCATCAGGTTCGACACGCCGATGAAGCCGGCGACGAAGGTCGTGGCGGGGCGCTCGTAGACCGTCTCGGGGTCGGACACCTGCTCCACCACGCCGCGGTTCATGACCGCGATCCGGTCGGACATGGTGAGCGCCTCCTCCTGGTCGTGCGTCACGTAGATGAACGTGATACCGACGTCGCGCTGGATCCGCTTCAGCTCCACCTGGAGCTGCTTGCGGAGCTTCAGGTCGAGCGCGCCGAGCGGCTCGTCGAGCAGCAGCACGGCGGGGCGGTTCACGAGCGCGCGCGCGAGGGCCACGCGCTGCTGCTGGCCGCCGGAGAGCTGCGCGGGGCGGCGCTTGGCCTCCTGCGAGAGTCCCACGCGCTCGAGCTCTTCGCCCACTCGTCGGCGGATCTCTGCCTTGTCGACCTTCTGGCGCTGGAGCCCGAACGCCACGTTCTGCTCCACGCTCCGGTGCGGGAATAGCGCGTAGCTCTGGAAGACGGTGTTGGTCGGCCGCTTGAAGGCCGGCAGCTCGGTTACATCCTCGCCGTCGAGGAGCACGCGCCCCTCGCTCGGGTCCTCGAACCCGGCGACCATGCGCAGCGTCGTTGTCTTTCCGCAGCCCGACGGGCCGAGCATCGTGAAGAACTGGCCGCGCGGGATGTCGAGCTCCATTCCGCGCACGGCCGCGAAGTCGCCGAAGCGTTTCGTGACACGCTCTAGCCGGACGCTCGGCTCGGAAGCGTCCGTGTGGACCTCATGGCTCATGCTCGACGGCAAGGTATGGCCGTACCGTAGCGCGTGCAAGGGGCGGATTGCCTTAAAACGGCGTTGGCGATTGGACTGAATGGCACATGCGCGCTCTCCTTATTTCGCCGTCAGCGCCCTTGTGTTGCTCCATCGCCGCCGATACCGTTGTCCACTGCGTCTAGTCGCACTAGTCGAGCAGAACGAGGAGAAGCAGTAGTGGCAACCACTCCGCAGACCGTCTTCGAGCCGGATACCGGCGCCCCCAGCTCTCTTCAGGAGAAGGCGCGCCGCCATCTCTGGATGCACTTCACCCGGATGGGCGCATACGACGACGAGCACGAGATCCCGATCATCGTGCGCGGCGAGGGCTCGTACGTCTACGACGAGCACGACAACCGCTACCTCGACGGCCTCTCCGCACTCTTCTGCGTGAACGCCGGCCACGGTCGGGCCGAACTCGGCGACGCCGCTGCGGCTCAGGCGAAGAAGCTCGGCTTCTACACGAACTGGAGCTATGCGCACCCGGCAGCGATCGAGCTGGCGGAGCGCATCGCGGGCCTCGCGCCGGGCGACCTCAACCGCGTCTTCTTCACCTCGGGCGGCTCCGAGGCCGTCGAGTCCGCCTGGAAGCTCACGCGCCAGTACCACAAGCTCACGGGCAACCCGACGAAGACGAAGATCATCTCGCGCGAGACGGCCTACCACGGCACGACCTTCGGCGCGATCTCGATCACCGGGATCACGCCGCTGCGCACTCCGTTCGAGCCGCTCGTGCCGGGCGCCTTCCACGTCCCGAACACGAACTCGTATCGCTGGTCTGAGGACCGCGACGTACTTTGGGCGGCCGACCAGATCGAGCACGCCATCGAGTTCCAGGGGCCGGAGACGGTGGCCGCCGTGATCCTTGAGCCGGTACAGAACTCCGGCGGCTGCTTCGTGCCCCAGGACGGCTACTGGCAGCGCGTGCGCGAGATCTGCGACAGGCACAACGTGCTCCTGATCGCCGACGAGGTGATCTGCTCCTGGGGCCGCCTCGGGCACTACTTCGGCGTCGAGCGCTTCGACGTGGTGCCGGACCTGATCACCACGGCGAAGGGGCTGACCTCCTCGTACGCGCCGATGGGCGCGGTGATCACTTCCGACCGCGTGGCCGAGCCGTTCATGTCGGGGACAAAGAACTTCACCCACGGCATCACGTTCGGCGGCCATCCCGTGTCGGCGGCAGTGGCGCTGGCGAACCTCGACATCTTCGAGCGCGAGGACCTGTGCGGGCACGTGCTCGCGAAGGAGCCCGAGTTCCGCGGCATGCTCGACAAGCTGAAGGAGGACCTGCCGATCATCGGCGACGTGCGCGGCGCCGGCTACTTCCAGGCGCTTGAGCTCGTCAAGGACAAGGAGACGAAGGAGACCTTCTCCGACGAGGAGAGCGAAGAGCTGCTGCGCGGCTTCATGTCGGGCGAGCTCTTCAGGAACGGCCTGATCTGCCGCGCGGACGACCGCGGGGAGCCCGTCATCCAGCTCTCACCTCCGCTGATCGCGGACAGCGAGGAATTCGAGATCATCGACCGCGTCCTGCGCCAGGTGCTCACCGAGGCCTGGGACCGGATCGTCCGCCACTGATCCCGATGCTCACCGTTCGAGGGCTCGTGTCCGAGATGGGGCTCGAGCTCGCGACGGGCGAGGACGACGCCGACGCCCCGGTCCGCTGGGTGCACATCTCCGAGCTGCCGGACCCGACGCCCTGGCTGTCGGGCGGAGAGCTGCTGCTCACCACGGGCATCCAGCTCGCGACCGACAAGCGGCAGCGCGAGTTCGTGCGGCTACTGACCGGCCACCACCTCGCCGGGCTCGGCTTCGGCACCGGCTTCGACCACGCCGACCTACCCGCGCCGCTGGTCGAGGAGGCGAACGAGCTCGGGTTCCCGGTGTTCGAGGTGCCATACGAGCTGCCCTTCATCGCGATCACGGAAAAGGCGTTCACGCGCCTGGTGAACGAGCAGTACGAGGTCCTCCAGCGCGGCATCGCGATCCACAAGCGGCTCGAGCGGCTGGTGCTCGAGGAGAGCGGCCTTGACGAGGTGGTGAGGGCGCTGGCGGCCGCCACCGGTGGAGCCGTGTCCGTGCTGTCGGGCCGTGGCGAGGTCATCTCCTCGAAGGCCTTCCGGCGCCAGGTCCCCGAGCCGGCGATGGAGGAGGTGAGCGAGGAGGTCGTGCGGCGCAGTGAGGAGCTTTCCTCCGGAGGCGCCCGCGGCATGGAGAACGCCGAGTTCGCGCCCAACCATCCGGACATCGCCGGACGCTCGCTCGTGCTGCCGGTGTCGCTGCGCGGGCGGGGAGCGCCGCAGGCATGGCTCGTCGCAGCACGCGACGCCGGGGGGCTCGGCGACTTCGAGCGGCTGATCCTGCAGCAGGCCGTGACCGTGGTCGCGCTCGAGCTGATGCGCCAGCGCGCGATGCGCGACACAGAGCGCAGGCTCGCTGGCGACGTGCTCGCTGAGGCCCTCACCGGGCGATTGTCCGCCGACGAGCTCGCGATGCGCCTGCGGCCGTTCGGCATCGGGCAGAGCGCCGCGGTGATTGTGTTCGGCGGCGGCGACAGCGGGCCGGCGCCGCACGCGGAGGCTGAGCTCGACCGGTTCCTCACGGACGCGAACGTGGGCGCCCTGGTGGCCACGCGCGACCGGCTCCTCTGCGCCGTGGTCGACGCTCACGACAACGTCGACCCGGTCGCGCTCGCGGGACGCGCCCGCGAGGCGCTGACCGAGGACGGCGGTTCGCTGCGCGCCGCCGCGTCGCGCCCGGCACCGGTAGGCGCGCTGCGGAGGACGTTCCACGAAGCGCGCTGCGCGCTCGAGGCGGCCGCGCTCGCGAACGGCTCGTCGCCGCCCGTGGCCTCGTACCGCGACCTGGGCGCGTTCCAGCTCCTGCTGTCGCTCCAGGACGACGACGCCCTGCGGCTCTACTGCGACAGCGTGCTTGGGCCGCTGGAGGATGCAAGTGGGGAGTACGGTGACGAGCTGATCCGCTCGCTCGAGGCGTTCATCGAGCAGAACGGGCAGTGGGAGCGCGCCGCGCGCGAGCTCTACTGCCACCGGCACACGCTTCGGTATCGCATCAGGCGAGTGGAGCAGCTGACGGGCCGTGACCTGTCGAGTGCGCGCGACCGGATCGAGTTCTGGCTGGCGCTGCGCGCGAGAGAATTGGTGACGTAGTGAGAGGGAGGGCTGACATCGAATGAAGGTCGGGGTACCGACGGAGATCAAGGCGGACGAATACCGCGTCGCGCTCACGCCGGCCGGCGTGCGGGAGCTCGTCGAGCACGGGCACGAGGTGCTGATTCAGTCCGGCGCCGGCGTTGGGAGCACGATCCCGGACGAGGAGTACACGGCGCAGGGCGCGCGCACGCTGCCGGACGCGCAGTCGGTCTTCGACGAGGCCGAGATGATCCTCGGAGTCAAGGAGCCGCAGCCGCAGGAGGTTGAGATGCTGCGGCCGGGCCACCTCCTCTTCACCTACCTCCACCTCGCACCCGCCCCCGAGCTGACCAAGGCACTCGTGGAGTCGGGCGCGACCTGCGTGGCCTACGAGACCGTCGTCGACGAGCACGGGCGACTGCCGCTGCTCGCCCCGATGAGCGAGGTGGCTGGCAAGATTGCGACCCAGGCAGGCGCCTTCTTCCTCGAGCGGCCGCTCGGCGGCCGCGGCGTGCTGCTCGGCGGCGTACCCGGCGTGGCGGCCGCCACCGTGATGATCATCGGCGGCGGCGTGGTCGGCCAGAACGCAGCCTTCATCGCAATCGGCATGGAGGCCGACGTCTTCGTGTACGACCGCAACATCGACCGCCTGCGCGAGCTCGACATCACGTTCGGGGGGCGCGCATCCACGGTCTACTCGTCCACGCTCGCGATCGAGGAGATGCTGCCGCGCGCCGACCTCGTGATCGGCGCCGTCCTGATCCACGGAGCGCGGGCGCCGTACGTGGTGAAGCGTCGGCAGCTCGGGCTGATGAAGGAGCGCGCTGTGCTCGTGGACGTGTCGATCGACCAGGGCGGCTGCTTCGAGACCTCGCGCCCGACCACTCACTCGGACCCCGTCTACGAGGTCGACGGGGTGACCCACTACTGCGTCGCGAACATGCCGGGGGCAGTGCCGGTGACCTCGACGTTCGCGCTCACAAATGCCACGCTGCCCTACGTGCTGGCGCTCGCGGACCACGGCCTCGAGGGAGCCATCCGCAAGCTCCCCGGCCTGAAGCCGGGCGTGAACATAGCCGAGGGCAAGGTGACCCACGAGGCGGTGGCCGAGGGCACCGCAATGCCGTATACACCCTGCGAAGACGTACTTGGCGCCGTTCGGCAAGCGCCGGGCGAAGACCGGAGCGCAGCCACCATTTGACCGCCTAGGAGGAGACCCGCACATGGCAACCATCAGCAAGACCAAGCTGCAGAACTTCATCAACGGCGAGTTCGTGGACGCCGCCGACGGCGCCACCGAGGAGGTGACGAACCCCGCCAACGGCGAGGTGATCGCCGACATGCCGTTGTCCAGCGGGGAGGACGTGAACCGCGCCGTAGCCGCGGCCAAGGCGGCGTTCCCCGGTTGGTCGACGACTACGCCCTCCGAGCGAGCGAGCGCGATGCTGAAGCTCGCCGACATTCTCGAGGAGCACGCCGAGGAGCTCTCGGACCTCGAGGCCGCCGATGCGGGCAAGCCGCGCAATGCGTTCCTCGAGGACGAGATGCCTGCCATCAGCGACACGCTGCGCTTCTTCGCGGGCGCGGCGCGCGTCCCCGAGGGCCAGGCCTCGGCCGAGTACGTGTCCGGGCGCACGTCGATCGTCCGCCGCGAGGCGACCGGCGTGGTCGGTCAGATCGCGCCCTGGAACTACCCCCTGATGATGGCCGCCTGGAAGATCTGCCCCGCGCTCGCCGCCGGCTGCACGATCGTCCTGAAGCCGGCCGAGACCACGCCGATCACGACCGTGAAGCTCGCCGAGTACGCCGCCGAGGTGCTGCCGAAGGGCGTGCTGAACGTGATCACGGGCCACGGCCAGCCGGCCGGGTCGTCGCTCGTGACGCACCCCGAGGTGGACATGGTCTCGCTGACCGGCTCGCCCGAGACCGGCAAGTGGATCGCGAAGGCCGCGGCGGACTCGCTCAAGCGCGTGCACCTCGAGCTGGGCGGCAAGGCGCCCGTCGTCGTGTTCGACGACGTCGACATGAGCACCGCGCTCGAGACGATCGCCGGCACGGCCCTCTACAACGCGGGCCAGGACTGCACCGCGGCCACGCGCGTGCTCGCCTCGTCGAAGGTCTACGACGACGTCGTCAGCGGGCTCGCCGACGAGGCGAAGGGTTACAAGGTGGGCGACACGTTCGACCCGGAGACCACGCTCGGGCCGCTCAACTCGATGCGCCAGCGCGAGCGGGTCGAGGGCTTCCTGAACGGCAAGCCGGACCACGCCGAGGTCGTCACGGGCGGCAAGGAGCCGGACCTGCCGGGATCGTTCCTCGAGCCGACCGTCGTGGCAGGGTTGGAGCAGAACGACGAGATGATCCAGAACGAGATATTCGGCCCCGTCATGACCGTTCAGCGCTTCGACGACGAGGCGAAGGCGATCGAGTGGGCGAACGGCACGCGCTACGGGCTAGCGGCGTCGGTGTGGACGCGCGACATCGGGCGCGCGCACCGGGTGGCCAACGCGATCCGCTTCGGCACGGTGTGGATCAACGACCACATCACGCTGGCGACCGAGATGCCCCACGGCGGCTTCAAGCAGTCCGGCTACGGCAAGGACATGTCGAAGTACTCGCTCGAGGACTACACCATCGTCAAGCATGTGATGGTGAACCTCGAGGGGTAACCATCGCTACCGGTTCCTGACGGCCTGGCTGCTCGAGGCAGAGCGCCGGGCCGTCTGGTGGGCGCTCCGCGACGCCGAGCGCTGGCCCGAATGGTGGCGCGGCGTCGAGCGGGTGACGGTGCTCGCTCCGGATGAGCACTACCGGATCGCCTGGCGCAGCCGCATCCCGTACGTGCTCGAATTCGAGTTCACGGTTCGCGAGCTCGACGAGCCGCGCTCGATGAGCGGCGACGCCGCAGGCGAGCTCAGCGGAAGCGGGCACTGGCGGCTGTTCGAGCAAGACGGCGTCACGGCCGTCACGTACGAGTGGAACGTCCACACCACGAAGACCTGGATGAACCTGCTGGCGCCGGCCGCGAAGCCGATCTTCCAGTACAACCACAACGTCGTGATGCGCTGGGGCGGCGAGGGGCTTGCTCGGCACCTTGGTTGCAAGTTGTTAGCAGCGGGCTAAGCGCTGATGGCTAGATTCCCGGACGTGCGGGCCTTGGCGCTGGTGATGCTGGCGGGAATAGCGTTGTGCGGCTGCTCGCTCACGGGCAGCGACGCACATGGCGCGGGCGAGAGCGCCGCCGCGCCGAAGCCGCGTCATCCGCACGTAGTCCTGATCGTCTTCGACGAGTTCAGCGGCGACATCCTGCTCGGCCCGAACGGGAAGATCGACGCGGGGCGCTATCCGCACTTCGCGGCGTTGGCACGCGACGGGACCTGGTTCCCGAACGCCCACACCTCATACGACTCGACCACCAAGGCGGTGCCGCTCGTCCTCGATGGGATCGCACCGCACAAGGGCACCGCACCGACCGTGCGCGACCACCCTCAGTCGATCTTCACCGCCCTAGGCAGCCGCGGCTACCGGATCGTGACCTCAGAGGAGGCCACCGCCATGTGCCCGCGGCGCTACTGCCCGACTGAGCGCGGGAGGCAGCCGGCCATCCTCCCGAACCTGAAGAGCGGCCGAGCGGAGCGCTTCGAGCGCTTCATCCGCTCGGTCCGGGCGAGCCGCCGCCCCACCTTCTGGATGAAGCATGCGCTGCTCCCCCACGGCCCCTGGGTGTACCTGCCGTCCGGGGAGCGGTCGAGGCCGGAGGGGCCGGAGCTGCTGCCGGGCATGCAGACGATACCGGGCTTCTACGACGACTACCTCACGCACCACAACCAGCAGCGGCAGCTGCTCCAGCTGGGGTTCGCCGATCGCCTGCTCGGCCGGCTGGTCGCAAGGCTGAAGCGCCAGGGCATGTACGACGACACGCTGATCGTGGTGACGGCCGACCATGGGTTCTCGTGGAAGGTGGGCGTGCAGACCAGACGCAGCGTCGACCTCTCGAACGTCGACGAGCTCGGCCCGGTGCCGCTGATCGTGAAGCGGCCCGGCCGCCCGGCTCGGCGCGTGAACCGCGCGCTGGCGCGGACGCTCGACGTGACGCCGACAATCGCGGACGTACTGAACGTGCCGCTCGGCTACAGCGCCGACGGCCGCTCCGCGTTCTCGGGCGCGGTGCGCGCACGTCGCACGGTGAGCATCGTGAAGCGCGACTTCAGCGAGGTGGTCCGGTTGCCGGCGCGCGCATGGCGCGCGCGCCGGGACGCGGTCGTGCGCCGCCGGCTGCGCGAGCTCGGCTCGGGCGACTGGCCGAGTCTCTTCACCGCGTTCGGGCCGCACCGCGAGCTGATCGGCCGGCCGGTCGACGACGTGCGTGCTGCCTCGGGCGTACGGGCCACGCTTGTTCTGGCGCGCACGTATGCACACGTGCGGCGCGCGAGCGGCGTGGTCCCCGCCCAGGTCGCCGGGCGGATTCACGGGTCGGGATCCGCCGCCGAACGCGACATCGCGGTTGAGGTGAATGGCCGAATCGCCGCGGTTGGGCGAAGCTTCCACCTGCGTGGCCAAGCGGTGGAGAGCTATTCCGTCATGGTTCCCGAGGATTCCCTGCGCGAGGGGCGGAATCGCATTGAGGTCCTCGAGGTGGCGGACAACGGCAAGATGGGGTTGCTGGCTCGCGGCTGAGCTGGCCGCGGCGCTCCTGCTCGCGAGCTGCAACCTGCCTGGCGACGAGGAAGAGGCGCACTCGGCCCCGCGCCGCCCGCCGGTGGTGATGGTCGTGTTCGACGAGTTCCCGGCCGACGACCTGCTGCGGCCGGACGGCAGCATCGACGCCGAGCGCTACCCGAACTTCGCGAAGCTCGCATCGATCTCGACCTGGTTCCCAAACGGGCACACGGTCTACGACTCGACGTTCGGGGCGGTGCCGGCGATCCTAGACGGGCGCACCCCGAGGGACTTCACCGCCGCGGACGTCCGAAGTCACAAGCCGAGCATCTTCACCGTGATGGACCGGCTCGGCTACAAGGTGTTCAAGGTCGAGTCGGCGTCGGCGGTCTGCCCGCAGGCCGTCTGCCCCGGCGCCCGGACGAGGCGCCCGGGGGTGCTGGCACGCCTGGCCGGCAACGGCCGCCCGGCCCGCTTCCACAAGTGGGTCGGCGCAATCCGGCCCCGACCGCAGCCGGCCTTCTACTTGCAGCATTCGCTGATGCCGCACGAGCCGTGGCTTTACCTCCCTTCGGGGCGCCAGAGCCGGCCTGCCGGGCGCGAGCCGATCGTGCAGATCAACCGCGAGCAGGGCTTCGCCGACCCGCGGCTCTCGGTTCACAACCACCTCCGCCACCTGCTCCAGGTGGGCTACACGGATCACTTGGTCGGCCAGCTGCTTGCGCGGCTGAAGCGCACCGGGCTGCTGGAGCGCGCGCTGATCGTGGTCACCGCGGACCATGGGTATTCGTTCCAGGTCGGGGTGCCGAGCCGGCGACTCCTGAGCGACGGCAACGTCGAGGAGATCGCTCCGGTGCCGCTGTTCATCAAGGCCCCGGAACAGATGGAGGCGAAGGTCGACGAGAGCCTCGCGACCAACATCGACATCGTCGCCACCATCGCCGACCTGCTGGGCACAACGGTCGGCTACAAACAGGACGGCCGCTCGGCATTCTCGGAGACGGTGAAGCAGCGCCGGGGTATCGCGATCAGCACCCGCAACTTCGCGCACGTCGTGCGGATCCGGCTGCCGGAGCTTCAGCGCCGCCGCGCGGCGTTGCGGCGTCGCTGGGCGCGGCTGTTCGGGACCGGCACCGAGAGCGCTCTGCTTTATGGCGACCCGTGGGCGCGCGCGTACCGGATCGGGCCCCACCGCGAGCTGCTCGACCGGCGCGTGGCGAGCTTGCGCGTCCGCGGGACCGGCGCGGAGACGCCCGCCCTCCTCAATCGCTCGCTGTTCGCGCACGTGTCGCGCGATGACCGGCTCATCCCCACGCGCGTGACGGGCCTGCTCCGCGGGGTGCCGGCCGGCGAGCACCGCGACCTCGCGCTGGCGGTGAACGGGCGGATCCGTGCCGTTGGCCGCAGCTTCGACTTCGTGAAGCAGCGCTTCGAGTTCTTCTCGTTCATGGTCCCGGAGAGCGCGCTGCGGCCTGGCGCCAACCGCCTGACCCTCTATGTGGTGCGGCCCGGCGGCGCACTCGAGTCGCTCGGGACGCTCAGCGCACCTTGAAGACCGAGTTCGGCTCCGCGCTGCCGTCGACGTCGACGTCTGGTGGGTTCTTGCTGGTGTCGATGAAGGCGCAGAAGTAGTGCCGGCGGTCCTTCCGGGCCACGCACGTGCGGAAGAAGTCCTCGCTTAGGCGCACCGTGTTGGCCGTCTCCAGGTTGTGGATCAGCTCCTCGTCGCCGCGGCTCAGGATCAACTCGCGGAACGCCTTGGCGTTGCGCTCGGTGTCCTCGGTCTCCGAGACCACCGTCGGGCGGGCGGCCAGGCCGGCCGCAGTGACGCCAACGATCGTCGCGAGCAGCAGGCCGGTGCCGATCCGGTCGGCGAGCACCTCGAGTCGGGCGCGTGGCGGCGCCTGGGGCCCCGCGCCTGGGTTCCGGTCCCAGGTGCGGCGAGCGAGCCAGGGCGCAACAGCGCCGATGAGAATCAGGTTGCCGAAGGTGGCGAGCAGGATCGCGGGAATCAGGTCCACGCCCGTGCCGATCGGTGGGAGCAGGTGCAGGATCAGGCCGTCGACGAGCGTGACGGCGATGAAGGTGGGCCACATCCACGCGCCGCGCAAACGCCAGCGGACGCGGGCGGGCCAAAAACGCTCGTCTCGATCCACTGAGGCGGAGAGTAGCCTTCGTTTCGTGGCTGAACTCTGGGTGGCGCAGCTCGGGACGATCCCGTACCGGGAGGGCGTCGCCCTTCAGGAGTCGCTGCGCGCGCGGCGCCAGGAGGGCGAGCTGCCGGACCTGCTGCTCGTGCTCGAGCATCCGCCCATCTACACAAAGGGGAAGCGGACCGAGCCGTGTGACCTGCCGATGGGCGAGGACTGGTACCGCGCGCAGGGAATCGACGTATGCGACACCGATCGCGGTGGGCGGGTGACCTACCACGGCCCCGGCCAGTTGGTGGCCTATCCGATCATGGCCGTCGAGCGCGTGGCCGACTTCGTGTGCACCATGGAGCGCGCGATCGTGACCGCGCTCGCCGATGAGGGAATCGGGGCGGAGCCGCGCGACACGCCGTTCACCGGTGTCTGGGTCGGTGACGCGAAGATCGCCTCGATAGGGGTGCGGGTGTCGGGCGGGGTGTCGACCCACGGGCTGGCCGTGAACGTCGACAACGACCTCCAGCCGTTCGAGTGGATCGTCCCGTGCGGGATCGACCACGTCCGCGTGACCTCGGTCATGAAGGAGACGGGGCGAGGCCGCGCGCTCCCGTGCTTCCGCAAGCGCATGGCGTGGCGCTTCGCCGAGGCGTTTGGGAGCCGTCAGCGGATCGTGTCGGCGCGGCGGCTCCTCGAGCGCCAGACGGTGGCCGTATGAGCACGCGCTCGCGCGCCAACCCCGGCGGCGCCAGGGTGCTCGAGCTGATGGGCGAGGTGCGCCCCTTCCGCGAGCGCAAGCCGGCCTGGTTCAAGCGCCCGGCGCCCGGTGGCCCGGTCTACCGCGAGCTGCGCGGGATGATCGAAAGCGAAGGGCTCCACACGGTCTGCCAGGAGGCGGCCTGCCCCAACATCGGCGAGTGCTGGGAGCGCGGCACCGCCACGTTCATGATCCTCGGCGACACCTGCACTCGCCGCTGCGGCTTCTGCAACGTGAAGACGGGCAAGCCGACTCACAACGACCCGCTCGAGCCGTTGCGCGTGGCCCAGTCGGTCAAGCGCATGGGCCTGCGCCACGCGGTGATCACGAGCGTCGACCGCGACGACCTACCCGACCTCGGCGCGAGCGCCTTCGTCGGAGTGATCCGCTCGATCCGGAGGATGGCGCCGGGCTGCAAGGTCGAGGTGCTCACGCCCGACTTCCGCGGGGAGGAGATGCCGCTCGCGCGCGTGATCGCCGAGCGGCCAGACGTCTTCAACCACAACGTCGAGACCGTGCCGCGCCTCTATCCGCTGGCGCGGCGCGGCTCGCGCTTCCTGCGCTCCTGCCGGGTGCTTCGCAACGCCAAGGAGATGGCCGGCGACGAGGTCGTTACGAAGTCGGGCCTGATGACCGGGCTCGGCGAGACGAAGGAGGAGCTGCTCGACGCCTTCGGCACGCTCCGCCATCACGGCGTCCAGGTGCTCACGGTCGGGCAGTACCTGCGCCCCACGCGCGACCACCTTCCGGTGGTGCGCTACTGGCACCCGGATGAATTCGCCGAGCTGGAGCGCGAGGCGTACGCGATGGGCTTCGAGTCGGTCGCGGCGGGCCCGCTGGTGCGCTCGAGCTACCACGCCGAGCAGACGCTGGCTCAGGCATCGTCGGGCTGATGCTCGCCGCCGCCGGGGTTGCGGCCGCGCTAGTACCGGGCTTGTCGCTCTCTCGTACGATCGAGTTCCTTGACGTATCCGCCCGCTAGCGCTTGATCCCGCTCAAGGACGACATTCCGACCCGGCGTACGCCGATCATCACGATCGCGCTGATAGCGATCAATGTGATCGTGTACTTCGTGATCGAGCAGGGGCTCTGGGATCTGGGCGCGACCGGGAACGAGCGGGTCTTCGAGTACGGAGCGATTCCCGAGGAGATCACTCATCCCGGCACGCAGTGCCTGGCCGACGCGACGAGAGGGCTGATCGAGTGCCGGGCCGAGGCGATCGCCTCCGGGCAGCCTCCCTTCTGGGTGACGATGTTCAGCTCGATGTTCCTTCACGGGAGCCTGCTTCACCTGGGCGGCAACATGCTGTTCCTGTGGATCTTCGGGAACAACATCGAGGACTCGATGAACCGCTTCGTGTTCGTCGCCTTCTACATCCTGGGCGGACTGGCGGCGCTCGGAGTGCAGGTGCTCTCGGACACGAGCTCGGTGGTTCCGACGGTCGGGGCCAGCGGGGCGATCGCCGGGGTTCTCGGCGCCTACGCGCGCTTATATCCGCGCGCGCGAGTGGTGACGCTGGTGATCATCATCATCTTCTTCACCGTCATCACTCTGCCCGCCGTGCTCGTACTTGGTGTGTGGTTCCTGCTTCAGCTCCTGCCCGCGTTCAGCGATCCCACGGGCGCAGGCGGCGGGGTTGCCTACTTCGCGCACATCGGCGGGTTCCTGTTCGGCCTGCTCGCAATAAAGCTCTTCGCGACCGACGTGCACGAGGACTACGAGCGCTCGCACCGCATTCCGGTGTACTGATGGCCCGGGCGCTGGTCCTCGGCTGCAGCCTCGCGATCATCTGCCTACTCGCATTCCTGACCGTCACCGTTGCCGTCCGCGACGGGGTGGACATTCTCGTTGTGGTTTCCGGGATCGTGCTCGTGCTGCTCGGGATCGGCGTGCTAGGCGCACTCACCACGCCCCCATCCGATGGCTAGGAGAGGACAAAGCGATCGCAGGCTTCAACGTGCCCGAACGCGGGGCAGGCGCCGGCGGGACCTTGGCGGGGTGCCGTCCGGCGGCCACGCGGGGAACTCGACGGCAGGCGGCGCGCCACCATCTGTCCCGGGGCTGATCCTTCAGGGCGGCCGCCGGCGCTCCCGCGTCGGGCGGGTGGTGGCGCTCATGGCGATCCTCGCCGCTCCGATCGGCGTCGCCGCCGCCGCGCTTCTCTCGTTCGGTCACACCGAGGGTCGTGGTGAGGACAGCCCGCCGCTCGCGGTTGGGTCGCCGCCCGTAAAGCCGGCGCCCGAGGCTCCGCGCGAGCCCGCTCCCCTGATCCAGGCGGAGCCGACGCCCTCGGTGCCGCTCTCCGGGGTCGACGCCTTCCACGTCCACCTCCGCAGGCCGCCGCGCGCCGGGCTCGTATTCGATGTCGACACCGGCGACGTGCTGTGGCGCCACAGGCCGCTGCTCGTCCTGCCGATGGCAAGCCTGACGAAGATCATGACCGCGCTGCTGACGGTCGAGCGGAGCCACCCGAATGATCCCGTGCGGATCACGAAGCCCGCGCTCAACTACACAGGGTCGGGCATCGGCCTGCTGCCGCGCGGGCGGCGGGTCCGGCTCGAGACGCTGCTGAATGGGCTGCTGATCGTTTCGGGAAACGACGCCGCGATAGCGCTGGCGGTCCATCTGGCCGGAACGGAGCGCCGCTTCGTCGGGATGATGAACAAGCGAGCCCGCGACTGGGGGCTCGAGTGCACGCACTTCGCGTCGTCGCACGGCCTCGAGGGCGGCAACCGCTCCTGCCCGCGCGACCTGGCGGTGCTCACCCGCCTGGCGATGGCAGAGCCGCGCATCCGCCGGATCGTGCGGCGCCGCCAGGTCGACTTCCGCTTCCCGATCAAGGGTGGGCGCATCTATCTCTACGGCCACAACCCGCTGATCCGAATGGGCTACCCCGGGACGGTCGGCCTGAAGACGGGCTACACGAACGGGGCCGGCCGCTGCTTCGTAGGAGTGGCGCGCCGAAACGGCCGACGGGTAGGCGTCGTCCTGCTCAACTCCCCGGACCCCGCAAAGCAGGCCCCGAAGTTGCTGAACGCGGCTTTCGCGCGCTTGTAGCTCCGTGAGCCAGCGCGGAAAGTAGCGCTCTCGTTACAGACGTCGCGCACGTGGAACGCTCCTGCCCGTAGCGTTCGCTCATCGCACCGTGCCCAGAACGCCGCAGCATGCTCTTCCGCTACCAGCCACGCGCCGTCTGTACCCCATTCGGGTAGAAAGGCGTTTCCGCGGAAACGCTCGGGGTGTTTCCGCAGCCCGGGGCGTCGCGCTGCGGTAGCGTCCGAGCCAGCGATGGGCCCACCACCGAAGCCGATTACCGGTCGCTGTCTGTGCGGCGCGGTGACCTACAGCACTGATGCCGATCCGGTAGTCCAGGCTGTCTGCCACTGCAC
>JBKPME010000157.1:0-5387 GCA_046731915.1 Actinomycetota bacterium | reverse complement strand
CCCGACGAGGCCAACGTCGCGTCCTCCATCGGGAACGGCACCGCCGACCCGTCGGTCAGCCAGACGCAGCCGGGCGCGCGTCCCTAGACCCGACTGATTGCAGCGCACGCCCCGGCCAACCGGCCGGGGCGTCGCCATTTACGGAGGGCCACTAGACGCCGCGATCCCTTCCTGTGAAAGCGGGTTTCTTTGCGCTGACCGTTCTGGCGCCGTCCTCCGCTCTGCGCCGTTGCCAGCGGACGCTCCCCCTCGGGATACTGGACGGGCGATGTCGCAGGAGAACGTGGAGATCGCACGTCGGGCTCCACGCGGCCCGCCTGCGCGGCGACCGTGACCGTCAGGTCGAACCGGCCCGAACGCGCCCCTACGGCGTTGCGTCGCTCGAAGCTGCTGTGCCACCGGAGCGACCCGGACTCCGTTCCAGTGCCGACCGCAGCTTGTCGTAGGCAGAGCGCCGAGCCGGGGTCACGTTGATGTACTCAACTCCGCCCACCAGCGCCTCAACCTCGTCGCGGGTGAATGTGATCGTCAGCTCGTCGCTCTCAGTGTCGCGGGCATCGTCAGGTTGGCTCACGCTTACCTCCGTGGGCCCGGCCCACAGGGTGTGTGGGCTGCAGGGCCGTTTCTTGTCAGCACCAGAGTAGTCCTGGCCTCAGA
This sequence comes from Actinomycetota bacterium, assembly GCA_046731915.1. Taxonomy (GTDB): domain Bacteria; phylum Actinomycetota; class Thermoleophilia; order Solirubrobacterales; family Thermoleophilaceae; genus JACVRW01. The sequence continues at coordinate 4,730 of JBKPME010000157.1, read as the reverse complement.
GCGGCCATGGACAGGGCCCTCGAGATTCATATGCGAAGGGCTGCCGCGGGGGCGAGAACCCTGAGCCCCGTGCTTAGCATCGCCGGGGTGGTGCTGCGCCCGCGTGCGCTTCGCTAGTTCTCGCCACGGCATGCGGTGCCGGACGTGCGGTCCAGCCGGCGCTTGGCCACAAGTAGCACGAGCGGCTTGTCGCGCGGCGGGCGATCGCCCGCGGGTGGGCGCGAGCCGCAGGCCGCCCACTCCTCGGGGTCGATGCGGCCTGTGCCCAGCTTCACTTGGAGGTAATGGAGGCCGATGCGGCGGAATGCGCTGCGCACGATGTCAAGGCGCTCGCCGCGTATGTCGGGTACGCGTCCGTCGTAGTTCCGGGCGATCCGGGCAGCTGCCACCTCGGCGGCCGCGAGCCGTTTGACGGTCAGCGCCTTGCTGCCGATCTGCCGGCCGTCCGCCTCGGCCGTGAGCTCGATCCGGTTCCTCCCGCGCCCGACCGGCACATGCGCCTGGAAGATGCCGTTCCGCGCCCGAGCCGGCCGGCCCGCTACGCGCACGGTCGCGTCGGGAGGCGTGACCGTTCCTTCCACGAGCACCTCGTCCTCGCGCAGCTCCGCGCCGTCCCGCGGGGTGACGACGGTCATGCCCGGCTCGGTGGCGGCCGCCCGTCTCTCGCCGCGCTCGGCCGGCTTGCCGCCGCCGAAGACACGCAACGTGAGCCGCTCCGCCGCTCGGCGCCTGCTGCTGTCGCTCACGCCGCGGGCCGAGAGGGTGACGACGACGAGCCGCTCGTCGCGCAGGCTGATCAACTGGCCGTACGCGGGGACCCAGTAGGAGCCCGCCCCGCCGAAGGCGCGCCTGTCGTCGCCCACGCCGAACACGAGGTGCGGCTCCCACTGCGGATCCCCCGCGTGGAACTCGAACTGCTCGACGATGCGATGGAAGTAGCGCAGCGGCGCCTGGGGCGCGGTGTCCCGGCTGACCCGCACGCTGGTGGCGCCGCCGCGGTAGCTGCATACCGAAAGCCCGGGCGACTCGTCGCCGCGCGGCTGCAGCGAGCCCTGCAGCTCGGCGCCCGCCCCGCGCACCTCCGCGGCAACCGTCTTGGGAGCGACCATGTCGCAGACTCTCTGGGGCTCGTCCACGCCGCCGCAGGAGGCGAGCACGACAGCGAGCAGCGAGGCGACGCTCAGGAGGCGGGCGATCACCGAGTCCAGGCTAGAAAACCGCGCTTCGAATCTTGCGCGGCGCGTTTTCTAGCTCCCCAGCGCCTCACGGTGCGTCCGCTGCCGCTCGCGCGGTACGGTCGCGTGCACTGCCAGGATCATCGTCCTCGGTGTTCCCATTTGATTAGCGTGCCCGGGTAACCGCCAGCTATGCGAGCCATGACTGTTATCCCGGGGAACTCCGGCAGCGCCGAGCTGACCGACCTGCCCGAGCCCGAGCCGAAGGACGGTGAGCTGCTCGTCGAGCCGCTCTACGTCGGCGTCTGCGGCACCGACCGTGAGATCCTCGACGGGGCGCACGGCGAGCCGCCGCCCGGGCGCGAGCGGCTCGTGCTCGGCCACGAGCTCCTCGGCCGGGTGAGGGAAACCGGCCAGCTCGTGGCCGGCATCGTCCGGCGCCCGGACCCGGTGCCGTGCGCGTGCTGCGCCAAGGGCGAGTGGGACTTCTGCCGGAACGGCCAGTACACGGAGCGCGGCATCAAGGCGCTCGACGGCTACGGCGCGGAGCTCGTCACCATCGAGGAGGACTTCGCCATCTCCGTGCCCGACGAGCTGGGCACCCTCGGCGTGCTCACCGAGCCGTCGAGCATCCTCGCGAAGGCCTGGGAGCAGATCGACCGGATCGCCACGCGCGCGTGCTCGGTCCACGAGCGCGTCCTCGTAACCGGCGCCGGGCCGATCGGCCTGCTCGCAGCGCTCATGGCCGTCCAGCGCGGGCTCGAGGTCCACGTGCTCGACCGCGCCACGGAGGGCATCAAGCCGGAGGCCGTGGGCGCGCTCGGCGCGCACTACCACACGGGTGAGATCACTGAGGTCGCGGAGGAGTTCGAGCCCGACGTCGTCGTCGAGTGCACCGGCGTAGCCGAGCTCGTTGCCGGTGCCATGCAGCACACCGCGCCGGGCGCCATCGTGTGCCTCACCGGCGTGGCGGCCTCGCGCAACCTGAGCGTCGACGTCGGCGCTCTCAACAACGAGCTGGTGCTCGAGAATGACGTGGTGTTCGGCTCCGTGAACGCCAACCGGCGCCATTTCGAGCAGGCTGTGGAGGCCCTGCTCAAGGCCGATCCCGCCTGGCTCCGCCGAATCATCACCCGGACCATTCCGCTGGACCGCTGGACCGATGCGCTCGAGAAGGGTGACGACGACATCAAGGTCGTGGTCGAGTTCTCCAAGCGCTAGCCGCGTTTCGACGCTACTCTCGTCCCGAATGCCGACCTCGCTTGTGACAGGCGGCGCGGGCTTTCTGGGCTCGCATTTGTGCGATTACCTGCTCTCGCGCGGGCAGCGGGTGGTCTGTGTCGACAACCTCGAGACGGGGTCGCTCGAGAACATCAGGCATCTCAAGAACGGGGCGAATTTTCGCTTCGAGATGCTCGACATCACGAGGCACTATGAGATCGACGAGCCGGTCGATTTCGTCTACCACATGGCCTCGCCCGCCTCGCCGATCGACTACGCGCGGCTTCCGTTGCACACGCTTAAGGTCGGCGCTTACGGCACGCACAACACGCTCGGCTTGGCGAAGAAGCACCGCGCGCGCTTCCTGCTCGCTTCGACCTCGGAGGTGTACGGCGACCCGCTCGTCCACCCGCAGCCGGAGAGCTACTGGGGCAATGTGAACCCGATCGGCCCGCGGGGCGTCTACGACGAGGCGAAGCGCTACGCCGAGGCGCTCACGATGGCGTACCTGCGCCAGCAGGGCGTGGACACGGCGATCGTCCGGATCTTCAACACGTTCGGGCCGCGGATGCGCCCGAACGACGGCCGCGCCATCCCGGCCTTCCTCGGCCAGGCGCTCGCCGACCGGCCCGTGACGGTGTTCGGCGACGGCACGCAGACGCGCAGCTTCTGTTACGTCGACGACCTCGTGCGCGGGCTGGTGCTGTTGGCCGAGTCCGAGGTGCACGAGCCGGTCAACATCGGCAACCCGAACGAGATGTCGCTGCTCGAGATGGCCAAGCTGATCATCGAACTGACCCAGGCGCGCTCCGAGGTCGTCTTCGAGGCGCTGCCGGTGGACGACCCACAGGTGCGCCAGCCGGACATCGCGCGGGCGCGCGCCCTGCTCAGCTGGGAGCCGGAAATCACGGTGCGCGAGGGCATCGAGCGCACGATCGGGCACTACACGAAGATCCTCGGTCAGCCGGCGTCGCGATGAGCTCCGCAGAGGCCAAGAACCTCGAGGTCATCTCAAAGGCGATCGATGAGCACAACAACTCGTGCGAATGGCCGGCCATCGCGGTCGAGATGAACCCCTTCGAGGTCGAGCGCCTCGGCTGGGACGCGATTCGCGGCCTTCCGATCCGCGGGAACCCGGACCTGGGCACCGGCTCCTTCCGCATCGTCTGCGCGCGCGAGGAGGGCCTTCCGGGCGAGAAGGAGGCGGTGGAGGCGGTCTCCGAGCAGACCGTTCCGGCCGAGCCCGTGCCCGTCCGCTGAACCTGGACGAGTGTCCGAGTTTTTTTCGCGCTTGGACTTTTGTTTTTAGGCAGCTTGCCGATACATCCCTAGTTCCCGCAACCGGCGTCCTAGTGCGGGAAAGGGTTTCGTATCGACTTCGCGCGTATTCGTCACCTTGCTCTAGCAGCGGCCACGCTCGGCGGCCTCGTCACCGGTGCGTCACTTGCCGGTGCCGACTCGCCGAGCACGGACACGTCGCCGCACCTGTTCGTCGTGCCGGATTCAGCGCGCGGAGGGCTCGCGCTCGCGCGCGCGGACGCGCGCGTGGTCGCGCGCTATGAGGACTTCTCCCTGGTCGAGGCGACTGGGGAAGACGTTGACCGCCTGCGCAGCGCCGGCGCGGGCCGCCGCGACGACATGCGCGAGGTGCTCCTGGCCGGTGGCCAGGTCGACCCCGCGCTGAGACCCTCGCTGGCCGCGAAGGACGCGCCCGAGCGACGCGAAGCGCTCGTGCTCGTACAGTTCGTCGGACCGGTGAAGGAACCGTGGCTCGCGAGGCTGCGAGCCACCGGAGCAGCCGTCCTGGGTTACGCCGCCCAGAACGGCTACCTCGTGCACGCGGCGGGAGACGCCCTCGACCGCGTGACCGAGCTCGTGGGGTCAGACCCCACGGTTCGCGCCGCCACCGCGCTGCGCCCGGCCGACAAGGTCGAGCGCGGCGCGGACGGTGGGCGCGTGGCTGTCCAGACCGTCGCCGGAGCCGTCGGCGCGGACGCCCGCCGGAAGGCCGACGCGGCCGGGCCGGAAGTGACAGCCGAGCTGTCGGCCGCACATGTGCGGACGCAGTTCCTCGATCTGAGCGCAGCGGAGGTCGCCCAGCTCGCCGCGGACCCGGCGGTGGTCGCGATCGAGCCCGCCGGCGTTCCGAAGCTCCACGACGAACGCGGCGCCCAGATCGTTGCCGGCAACCTCTCCGGCAACGCGCCCAGCGGTCCGGGCTATGACGCGTGGCTCGCCACGAAGGGGTTCGGAGCCCCCTTCGGGTTCGCAATCGACGTGACGGACTCGGGGCTCGATCGCGGCTCCACGACGGCCGTGCACCCCGACCTGGCC
>JBKPME010000156.1:0-10293 GCA_046731915.1 Actinomycetota bacterium | reverse complement strand
GCCGGAGGCCACGGGCCTGATGGCCGCGACGGATCCTGCCGACGCCGTCTTCGCCGCGCTGTCGGACAGCACGCGGCGCTCGCTCTATGCCGCACTCGGCGAGCGTGGTGAGGCGACGGCGACCGATCTCGCACGCGAGCTTCCGGTAAGCCGCCAGGCGGTGCAGAAGCACCTGGGCACGCTCTCGGCCGCAGGACTGGTCGCCACGCGGCGCTCGGGTCGGGAGGTCCTATACCGGCCCACGCCGGCGCCGATGTCGGAGGCGCTCGCCTGGATGGCGGAGGTCGGCGGCCAGTGGGACGACCGCCTCGCGGCCCTCGAACGCCAGCTCGCCCGGGGCCGGAGCGTCTCAGCGTAGGCTTTCCCAGATGAGCTCGCTGATGGTCGGCTTCGGACTCGGACTCTTCGTCGGCGCCCAGCCGGGCCCGGTGTCGCTTCTCTGCATCCGCAGCGTGCTCCGCGGCGCCTTCGCCACCGGCCTTTCGATCGGGGCCGGCGCGGCGCTCATCGACCTGCTCTACGCCGGCCTCGGCCTCGCGGGCGCCGCCAGCCTGCTCGAGGCGGGCGCGCTGCACGTGGCGCTCGGGCTGCTGGGAGCCTCGGTGCTCGCCTTCATCGGCGCAAAGACGTTGTGGGCGGCTTTCCGGGTCCGCCTCGGCGGCGAGCTGCCCGAGGAGGTGGGCTCACCTCGACGGGCCTTCGCCACGTCCCTCGCCGCGACAGCCTCAAATCCGCTCACGATCGCCACCTGGGCCGCGATCTTCACCGCCACATCGGCCGCCGCGGTGGGCGATGCTGCGAACTCAACGGGCGGCGCGGCGCTCATGCTCGGCGGTGTCGCCGTCGGCACGTTCACGGCGTTCACTGCGCTCTCGATCCTCGTGACCTCGCTGCGCGGGCGCTTCGGTCCGCGCCTCCTCACGACGGTCGACGTGGTCGCCGGCTCAGGCCTCCTCGGCTTTGCCGGCCTGCTCGGCTGGCGCGCCGTCCACGAATCCTGAGCCGCCCACCTGGTGCGACCGATGCATGGCCTCTACTCGCTCCCCGCGGTGCTCCTCCCCCTTCGGATCGTGCCTGTCGGCCCGCACTGACAGGGCGATGCCGATCGCAAAGGCGATCGCGATGACGAGCAGGCTCTCCACCGGCCCGACGTACACGAGATCTTCGATCAGCAGCTTCACTCCCACGAGGCCGAGCACGATCGCGATCGTCTCGTCGAGGTAGCGGAAGCGCGCGATCAGGCTCTCGACGAGCACGAACAGCGCGCGCAGCCCCAGCAGGGCGAACACGTTGCCCATCCAGATCAAGAGCGGGTCGCGCGTGATGGCGAACGCGGCCGGGATCGAGTCGATGGCGAACGCAATATCGGCGAAGACGATCGCCGCCATGCACAGAAAGATCGGAGTGGCGAAGGTCCGGCCCTTCGTCCGCACGAACCAGCGCCCGCCGTGGAACTCGCCCGTGACCGGATAGACCTTGCGCACGAGCCGCACCATCAGGTTGCGGTCCGGGTCCACGTTCTCCTCGACCCCGCGGAAGATCCGGTAGGCCAGCACCAGCAGCGCCACCCCGAGCAGGTAGACCACGAAGTGGAACTGCTCGATCAGCGCCGTGCCGGCGAGGATGAACGCGCCGCGCAGCGCCAGCGCGACGATGATCCCGAAGAACAGCAGCCGCGGGCGATACTCGTAGAAGACGCCGAAGTAGGCGAACAGCAGCAGGAAGACGAACAGGTTGTCGAGCGAGAGCGAGCGCTCGATCAGGTAAACGGTCGTGTAGGTAACCGCGTCGTTGGCGCCCTCGACGATTAGGACCGGGATCGCGGCCAGGAGGCTCAGCACGAGCCAGCCGACCGACCACCACGCCGCCTCCTTGAAGCTGGGCTCGCGCCCGCGTGCGAAGAAGTGGAGGTCGAGCCACAGAAAGAAGACCAGCGCTGCGATCAGCGCTGCCCACGGTGCGAGGACGTCGAGTTCCACCGCCCGGACCATAGAGTGAAGGCCATGCTGGGCCACGTCGCAGTCGGCACCTGGAGCGGCGGGCGCTTCATGCGCTTCGGCGAGCCCATCTTGGACGAGCGGCTCGAGGCGCTGCTGCGTCCTGGGAGGGGAATCGACACAGTGATCACGGCCGACGCCTACGGCGCGGGCGAGGCGGACGCCCTCCTGGGCCGCGCGCTCGCCGGCGTGCCGCGCGCCGGGTACTCGCTCGCCGGCGCGGTCGGGCACGACTTCTACGAGGGCGAGCGCGACGGCGCGAAGGGCTTCCCCCGTTTCACCGATCCCCGCCTGCGCGGGCCCGACCGCTACGGCGACTACCTGCGGATGGCCGTCGAGCGGAGCCTCGAGCGCTGCGGGGTCGACTCATTCGACCTCCTGCTCCTCCACAACCCCGACCGGCGCGGCTTCGAGTCACCGGAGGTGTGGGAGGCGCTGAGCGAGCTGCGCGACGAGGGCCTCGCCGACGCGCTCGGCATAGCACCCGGCCCCGCAAACGGCTTCACGCTCGACGTCATCGGCTGCTTCGAGCGCTACGGCGGGCTGATCGACTGGGCCATGCTGATCTTGAACCCGTTCGAGCCATGGCCCGGCGAGCTCGCCCTCGACGCCGCGGTGCGCCACGGCGTGAAGGTGCTCACGCGCGTCGTCGACTACGGCGGCCTCTTCCACGACGACGTGCTTCCCGGCCAACGCTTCGATGCCCCCGACCACCGCGGCTTCCGGCCCGAGGGCTGGGTCGAGGCCGGTCGCCACAGGCTCCAGCGCATCAGGCCGATCGCCGAGCGCCACGGGCTAACGCCGCTCCAGCTTGCGTGCGTCTGGAACCTGGCCCACCACGCCGTCGAATGCGTGGCGCCCACGCTGATCCAGGAGGCGGGCCCAGATGCCAAGCCGATCGAGCGCAAGCGCGAGGAGCTCGCCGCGGTTCCGGCCGGCCCCGTGCTGAGCGACGAGGAGGTCATCGAGATCCGCGCGGTCGGCGACAACCGCGGCTCGATGCTGCTCAAGGGCGCGACGCCCGACCACGAGGGCGCGGAGCGCCCGGACCGCTGGGGCGTGAGCGCCGAGCAGGCCGAGCTGGCGGCGCGCTTCGGAATCGACCCCGAGCGCGACCTGCGGAAGCTGCTCGCCTAGGGCCGCTGCAGCAGGTCGGCGCAGCGCTGCAGCGCGTCCGTGTCCTCCGGCCGCGCCTTGTCGAGGCAGTCCGCGTACTTCTGGAAGTCCTCGGAGTTCGGGTTCGCGTTGTCGGGCACGGCCGGAGTGGCGGACTGGGAGCCGCCGCCCAGGCCTGGCAGCGTTCCGCCGCCAAGCGACTGAGTGAGGTCCGAGATCGGGCGCGCATTGGCCGGCGCCTCGATCTGCTGGTCGCCGTTCACGTCGGAGAACTCGACCTGGAACTCGATCGCGCCCGACTCGATTCCGCCCAGGCTCTGGCGACTGTGCTCGGGAACGTCGAATTCGATCTTCCCGGACACACGCCGGATGATGTCGTCGTCCTCGCCCACGTAGACCTGGAAGGTCGGGTCCTTCACGACCTCGCCGACCTTCTGGATGTCCTCTTGGCTGAGCGGCTTCGGGGGCGGCTGTCCCGTCGCCCCGCCGAGGGCGCTGCCGGACTTGCGCACGAACCTGTTCAGGTCCCTCATGACAGCCTCGACGTCGAGCGTTCCCGAGACGTGGTGCGTCTTCACGCCGGCGATCTCCTCCTCGCCCTCGTCCTTCGCGTCCCCGAGCCAGCTCCGCGGGTCAAGCCCGAGCGCGCTCAGCGAGCCGCGCTTTCCCTTGTTCTCCGACAGCGAGCGGTTCGCCTTGGCGACCTCGGAGGCGGGCTGCTCGTAGTAAACGTCCTGGAACTTGACGAACGCGCGGTCGCCGGTCGAGAGGAAGCCCGTAGTGATGGTCTGGCCGCCGCCGTCGGTGCCAACCTTCAGCTCGATGTCCGTTGACGGCAGCTTGCCCTCGTTGGTGCGAAACGGGCCGCTCGCGCTGAGCCGCACGGGCTTCTCGAGGCCGGGGCTACCCTTCACCTGGACCGATGCGTCGACCTTGAGGTCGGCGCTCTTCATGGAGCTGCTGAACGCCTTGTCGAGGAGGTCCTGGGCGTCTTCCTTGTCGCCCCCTCCACCGCAGGAGGCGAGCGCCAGAGCGGCGAAGAGCATGGCGATCAGGACGCGGCGCACGCGCCGCAGACTAGCTGGAAGGCACCGCAACTCGATGGGGTTCAGAGCGTTGGATGAACGAATGGGGTACGTGAGGAGAACCGCGCTCCTGGCGGTCGCGATGGCGGCCGTGGCGGCCGGCCCGGCACAGGCCGGCGAGGTGATCGAGGTCGACGGCCGGCACGCCGAACGCGTCTTCGACCCCGCCGTGCCCACGCGTGCCGAGGCAGGGCTGGTTGCGCCCCGGGGGCGCTCGGCGGTCGCAGCGGCGAGCACGCGGGCGCGGGCCGGAACGAGGAGCGGCCGCGGGGCGGTCTACGGCGCGCTCCGCACGGAGCTGCGCCGCAAGCACATCAAGACGGCCCAGTACCGCAGCTGGAGGAAGACCTACGTGCGCTCGCTCCGCACGCTCCGCGGCCTCCGTGGCGCGCGTGCCACGCAGCTGCGGTATGTGCTCAGCTCTGTGGAGTCGCTCGCGCTGCGGCGGCGGCTCACCGCCAGCCGCATGCCGGTCGCATTCCTCCAGCTCGAGCGCAACCGCCAGTACTGGCCGCGCTTCCGCTATCCGGCCTCGCGTGACCAGGTCAGCTTCAAGGGGAGCGAGATCCTGTTCGTCTACTTCCCCGGCGAGGGCCTCCAGCTGCACCCGCTCTCCACCTTCAAGAAGGCGAACGCGCTGCACGGCTTCTGCGAGCGCGGCGAGGTCGCCTGCGACGAGGCCGCGCTCCGCCGCATCGTCGACGAGATGACGAAGCTCGCCGTCAAGCGGGGGCGCAACTTCATCGCCTGGGAGTACCTCTTCTACTTCGGCGGCGGCACGCCCCCGTGGATGAGCGGCATGGCGCAGGCGACCGGGATCCAGGCGCTCGGCCGCGCAGCCAAGCTGTTGGGCGAGCCCAAGTACGCCGAGACCGCCCGTCGCGCGCTAGGGGCGTTCGAGACCGGCCCGCCGACCGGCGTGCGGACGACCGGGCCGCGCGGCGGGGTCCACTACCTCCAGTACTCGTTCGCCCCGCGGCTCTACATCTTCAACGCCTTCCTGCAATCGCTGATCGGCCTCCACGACTTCGACCGCGCGGTCGGCGACCCGGAGGCCCGGCGCCTGTTCGAGGACGCCGAGCCCGAGGCTCGCGCCGAGATCCCGTTCAGCGACGTGGGCGACTGGTCGCTCTACAACTACGCCGGCCACGAGTCCGACCACGACTACCACGAGCTGCTCCGCGAGTTCCTCCAGAGCATGTGCACCCGCCGGCTCGGCCAGGTCTACTGCCAGTACGCGCGGAAGTACCGCGGCTACCAGGTGGACCCGCCGGTCGTGAAGTACGAAGGGCCGGCGGTCGCAAACGAGGACACGCCGGTGTCCCTGAGCTTCAATGTGTCAAAGCTGTCCGCGGTGCAGGTGACGGTGACGCGTCCGGACGGGCGGGTGGTGTTCGACCGCCTGGCCACGTTCCGGCGCGGGAACGGCTCGTTCACCTGGACCCCACGAGGGCCGTCGACGTTCACCGTGCGCGTGGCGGCCAAGGAGCTACGAACCGGCCTCGGCAAGCGCGACAGCGTCACCTCTGAGATCGAAGTGCAGAACCGGCTGGGCTAATCCCTCGCCGTGCGCGCGGCGCCGGGCGGTGCCCGGCGCGGAGCGATGCCTTTATTGTGCGGCGGCCTATGGCCCCGCGGACCATCCTCTACACGGGAAAGGGCGGAGTAGGGAAGACGAGCGTCGCGGCAGCGACCGCCCGCCGCTGCGCCGAGGCCGGCCTGCGCACGGTGGTGCTGTCCACCGACCCTGCCCACAGCCTGTCCGACTCGCTCGAGGCCGAGCTCGGGCCCGAGCCCAAGCACGTCGGCGCCGACCTGTTCGGTCAGGAGGTCCAGGCCCAGGAGGAGATGGAGCGCCACTGGGACGGCGTTCAGGGCTGGCTCGGCGACCTACTCGCGGAGCGCGGCATCGACCGCATCTCCGCCGAGGAGCTCACCGTCCCGCCGGGCATGGACGAGCTGTTCTCGCTGCTATGGATCAAGCGCCACTGCGAGGAGGGCAAGTTCGACTGCGTGATCGTCGACTGCGCACCCACCGGCGAGACGTTGCGGCTGCTCTCGTTCCCCGACGTCGTGACCTGGTGGCTCGAGCGGATCCTGCCCTCGCAGCGGCGGCTCGCGCCCTTCGCCCGGACGCTGTTCGACATCCCGCTGCCCGGCGACGCCGTGTTTGAGGACGTCGAGCGCCTGGCGCGCAACCTCGTAGCGATGAACGGCATCCTGCGCGACCGTTCGCGCACCAGCATCAGGCTCGTGACGAGCCCGGACCGGATGGTTGTGAAGGAGTCGATGCGGACCTTCACCTACCTGAACCTCTACGGCTACCTCACGGACGCAGTCGTGGTGAACCGGCTGCTGCCGGCAGACGGGTACTTCGCCGGCTGGCGCGAGTCGCAGGAGGAGCAGCTCGAGCTGGCTCGCTCTGCCTTCGCGCCGGTGCCGGTGCTGACGGCCGACTACTTCGAGCGAGAGGTGGTGGGCGCCGAGATGCTCGACAGGCTCGCGGGCGCCGTCTTCGACGGCCAGGACCCGGCCGCCGTGCTGCACGATCGCCTCTCCCAGGAGCTCGTAACGAACAACGGCACCGCCACCCTGCGCGTGGACGTGCCGTTCGCCGAGCGCGGCGATCTCAGCCTGAAGAAGATCGGCCTTGAGGTGATCGTGCGCGTGGGCGGTCAGAAGCGGACGATCATGCTGCCCCCGGCCCTCAGCGCCTACGCGACAGCGGGCGCGCGCTTCGACGAGGGCTCGCTGGAGATCACCTTCGAGAAGGACGACGATGGAAGCTGACCGGCAGGCCCATGAGGAACACGGGCAACGTCCTCCGGATCCGGCGGCGCTCTTCGCGATGCTCGACGGAATGCGCCGGATGGCCCCGCGGGAGCTGGAGGATCAGATCACCAACCTGATCCGCGAGTTCCTGCTGACGCTGCGCTCGCTGATCGACTGGTACCTGGAGCGCCTCGACCGGAAGCCGGAGGAGCCGAAGGTGGAGGACATTCCGATTGAGTAGCGCCGGGTCGAGGCCAACGACGGCATTAAAGGGTGGCCCGAGCGCCACTGTTCTCTAAGAATCCTGCCTAGGGCCGCTATATGCGGCCCTATCCAGGACGCTTAACGAAATCCGGGCGGCCCGGGCCTGACCCCTTCAATGCCGTAGTTCGTCCCGGCGCGGCCGCCGTCAGCCCTCGCGCCCGCCCTCCGGCAGGTGCGGCAGGCGGCCGCCCGCGTCCTTCAGGATCTTTCCCCACAGCTCGCGCACCTTCTTCGGGTGGCGGTGGGCGATGTTGTGGCGCTCGTAGCGGTCGCGCTTTCGGTCGTAGAGGCGCAGCTCCTCGCGGTGGTCGCCTGCGATCAGGAGCCAGCGATCGTCGCCGGCGCTCACGTAGGTGTTGTAGGAGGCGGTTCGGTAGGTGCGCTTCTTGCGCGGCGCGCGTCCGTCGAAGAGCGGCGACACGTCGGCGCCGTTCATCCCCCGGGGCTCCTCGACTCCGAGCACCGACAGCACCGTCGGGCCCACGTCGTGAGTCGACGCGTAGTAGTTGCTCAGGCGCCCGCGGCCTTTGCCGGACGGATGCCGCATCACCATCGGCACGTGGGTGAGCTCCTCGTGCATCTCCGAGTAGCGCTTTCCGACCCAGCCGCGCTCGCCGAGCAGCACGCCGTGGTCGCTCACCAAGATCAGGAGCGTGTTCCCGGCCAGCCCCAGGTTCTCGAGGCGGTCGAGGAAGCGGCCGAGCCAGACGTCGACGAGCGTCACCTCCGCGGCGTAGAGCTGCCGCATCCGCCGGAGCATGCGCTTCGTCAGGTCCACGTCGCTCGCGCGCGCGGCGGGCGTGGCGAAGGGCTGGATCGGCTCAACTCCGCCCGGCCGGCCGGCCGGGCCGTAGAGGTCGATTAGGCGGCGCGGCGCGTCCCACGGCTCGTGGGCGTCGAAGGAGTCGATCACCAGGGCGAACGGTTGCCGCGCGCGTGCCCAGTCGATCCAGCCCATCGCCTCGCGGAAGACCTTCGCGGCGTTGTAGTCCTTCTCGTCGCGGCCCGGCGGGTTCCACGCCAGGTAGTTGCGCATGCGCGCCTCCGCGCTCGTGTGCCGCAGCGCCTTCGGCAGGTGGTGGTCGAGCTCGCTACGCGACACGCGCCGCTTTCCCCGGCGACCCGGGACCTGGCCCTGCACCAGCTCCACCCTGTCGAACGTCTGGCGGAAGCGCCTGTGCACCGGCAACAGGAGGTGCGGGTTGTCGGTCACGTAGCCGCTCGTCCAGCCCTGCTTGCCGAGTGTGGCCGTCCACATCTCGCCGTCGATGCCCACCGGCTCCCAGCCCGGCTGTGGAGGCAGGCCCTTCCAGCGCGGGCGCCAGCCGCGGAAGGGGTAGGTCCGCTTGCCCGACATGATCGCCCGCCGGGCGGGGATCGTCGGCATGCCCTCAGGGTGCGCGTTCAAGAAGCGCACCCCCTGGCGGCCGACTCGGTCCCACGCCGCGGTCCGGGCGCGGTGCCCATAGACGTGGTCGGCGCGCAGGCTGTCCATCACCACCACGACCACGTTCATCCGCGGCTGCGCCTGCGCGGCGGCGCCCGCCAGGCCCAGCGTGGCATAGCCGAGCGCGCCCGCGCCGCCGGCCCGCAGCAGGTCGCGTCGAGAGATGTCGCCCGGCACCGGGTTCGCTACCGGCCCTTGCCGATGTCGATACTGCGGAGCGCGGCTTCCTCGGGCAGCTTCGCCATGACCTCGCGGACGACGTCGGAAACCAGACGCTCATCGTGGCCGAAGTCGTCGAGGAACGACTTGAGGGCGGTGTACGTGATCTTGAGCTGGGCAGGCGTGAGATCCAGCCGGTAGGCGGTCTCGTTGGGCCCGATCAGGTCTAGGTTGTCGTCGGCCATCGCGCCCAAACAGTAACTAGGCTTCCCCGAGTGTCCAAGACCTGGGTGCTGACCGGCTCGCTCGAAAACCTTCGCGCCACGCGCGAGCACGGCTTCCGCGTCATCGGCGCCAAGGAGGGACGGCGTCGGATGGCCGAGCAGATCGAGCCCGGCGACCGGATCGTCTTCTACGTGACCGGCGTGCAGGCCTTCGGCGGCATGATCCGCGTGACCGGGAACATGTACGAGGATCGCCAGAAGATCTGGCCGGGCAAGCCGGGTAAGGCCGACCCGTACCCCTGGCGCTTCGAGACCGAGCCGGAGGTCGTGCTCGAGGAGGACGACTTCGTGCCCGCGGTCGAGCTGGCCGGCGAGCTCGAGCACGTGCGGAAGTGGCCCGCCGAGCACTGGCAGCTCGCCTTCCAGGGCCAGCTCCGCACGGTCTCCGAGGCGGACGCTCAGCTGCTCGAGCGCAGAATCCGCGCCGGCGCCCGCGCGGCGGCGTGATCCACGAGCGCCATTACACGCTCGAGGAGGCGTCCGAGCTCCTGCCGCGCGTCGTGGAGCTGATCGAGCAGATGCGCACGGCCCGCGACCGGCTCGGCGATCGCGAAGCCCGCGAGGCGCTGTCCGAGGCCGGCCCGACCAACGGCGGGGGCGAGCCGGGCCGGACGGTCTCCGAGGGCTTCGTCCAGCTGCGCGACGCCATGGCGGAGCTCAGCGAGCTCGAGGTGGTGCTGCGCGACCTGGACCGCGGTCTGCTCGACTTCCCGTCGTTCCGGGACGGCCGTGAGGTCTATCTCTGCTGGCAGGACGGGGAGGACGCCATCAGCTACTGGCACGAGCCGGAAGCCGGGTTCGCGGGCCGGCACCCGCTCGACGATGGCTGAGCTCGCTCGGCGTGCGGTCCGCGACGCGCGGCTGCTGAACCTCGAGCAGCGCGGGGCCGCGGCCGGGGCGCTCCTCCTGATCGTGAGCGCGTTCGGCTCGTTCTCGTTCGTCGAGGCTGCCCTGGTGCTGCTCGCGGCTGGCGTGCTGGGCCTGCTCACCGCGCGGGCCGAGGGCATGCGCTTCCACCTTCCCTTCGGCGACGGCACCGTGATCGCCGGCGCCGGGGTCTGGGCCGGCGCGCTGATCCTCGCCGGGCTGCTCGACCGCGGCATGGGTCAGAACGTCATCGCGACCGCCGGCGCCGTGCTCCTATTCCTGGCGGGCGCGCGCGAGCGGGC
>JBKPME010000155.1:0-12403 GCA_046731915.1 Actinomycetota bacterium | reverse complement strand
GGCCGCGGAACATGATCGTGACCTTCACGCGGTCGTCGCCCTTCAGGAAGCGGACCACGTGGTTCTTCTTGGTCTCGTAGTCGTTGGTCGCGATCTTCGGGCGCAGCTTGATCTCGCGGACGTTCACCTGCTTCTGGTGCCGCCGCGCCGCCTTGGCCTTCTGCTCCTGCTCGTACTTGTACTTCGAGTAGTCGAGCACGCGCACGACGGGCGGCCGCGCGTCGGCGGCGACCTCGACGAGGTCGAGATCGCGCTCCTGCGCGTAGCGAAGCGCCTGCGGGGTGTCCACGACGCCGATCTGGTCGCCGTCTTCCCCGATGAGGCGTACCTGCGGGACCCGGATGCGCTCGTTGATACGAGTCTCGTCCCGCTCCGGCATGCGCCGATCGAACTTACGCGGGATCGGCACTAGGTAAAGCTATGTACGGGCGTCAAGCGGGCCGTAGCGGGGTTCGGGTCATTCGCGGGCGAGTATAGCGGCGCTCAGCGAGGCCGCGAAGTCCTTCACCGGGCTTTTCCCGAGGTCGCCCTCGCGGTGCTTTCGGACCGCCACCTGGCCCTCGGCCTGCTCCTCGTCGCCCACCACGAGCATGTACGGGACCTTCTTCAGCTCGCCGTCCCGGATCTTCTTCCCGACCGACTCCGTGCGGTCGTCCACCTCGGCGCGGATGCCGGCGTCGACGAGCTCGTTCGCCACCTCGCGCGCGTAATCGGCGTGCCGGTCCGCGATCGGCAGCACGCGCGCCTGGACCGGTGAAAGCCAGAGCGGGAACTCACCCCCGTAGTGCTCGATCAGGATGCCGATGAAGCGCTCGAAGGCGCCCATGAGCGCGCGGTGGATCATCACGGGCCGGTGCTCCTGGTTGTCCGCGCCCATGTACGAGAGCTCGAACCGGTCCGGCATGTAGTAGTCGCACTGGACCGTCCCGAGCTGCCATGAGCGGCCGATCGCGTCGGTCATGTGGAGGTCGATCTTGGGGCCGTAGAAGGCGCCGTCACCCTCGTTCAGGTCGTACTCGAGACTCTGGTTTTCGAGCGCCTGCTGTAGCGCCGCCTCGGCCTTGTCCCACATCTCCTCGGTGCCAACGCGCTTCTCCGGCCGCGTCGACAGCTCGAGCCGCGGCTTCAGCCCGAACTGGTCGTAGATGAAGAACCCGAAGTCGAGGCACCGCACGACCTCTTCCTCGATCTGGTCCTCGCGGCAGAAGACGTGCGCGTCGTCCTGGGTGATGTGCCGCACCCTTAGGAGGCCGTGGAGCGTGCCGCTCGGCTCGTGCCGGTGCACGAGCCCCTGCTCGGCGTAGCGGATCGGCAGGTCGCGGTAGGAGCGCAGCTCGCGCTTGTAGATCTGGACGTGCGCCGGGCAGTTCATGGGCTTGAGGCCCATGGGATGGCCCTCCACGTCCGTGAAGTACATGTGGTCGCGGTAGACGTGCCAGTGGCCCGACTGCTTCCAGAGCTCGACGTCGTAGAGGATCGGCGTGCGGACCTCCAGGTAGCCACGCTCGACGTTCGTCTTGCGCCACAGCTTCGTGAGCTCGTTCCAGATGTGCGTGCCGTTCGGAAGCCAGAAGGGCGACCCGGGCGACAGGTCCGAGAGCATGAACAGGTCGAGCTCGCGGCCGAGCTTGCGGTGGTCGCGGGCGCGCGCCTCCTCCAGGCGCTTTAGGTGCTCGTCGAGCTGCTCCCTGGACGGCCAGGCCGTCCCATACACGCGCGTGAGCATCTGGCGGTTGGAGTCGCCGCGCCAGTAGGCCCCGGCGACGCTCGTGAGCTTGAACGCCTTCACGTCCTTCGTGCCGGGGCCATGGGGGCCGAGGCAGAGGTCGGTGAAGGGGCCGTTTCGGTAGAGCGACACCGTGTCAACGCCCTGGTCCTTCACCAGATCCTCGATCAGCTCGACCTTGTAGTCCTGCCCCTCCCCGCTGAAGCGCTCGATCGCCTCGGCGACACTCACGTCCTCGCGCGCGAAGGGCTCGTCGGCCTTGATGTGCTCGCGCATCTTGGCCTCGATGCGCTCGAAGTCCTCCTCCGAGACCTTCGTGCCGTCGGGGAAGTCGAAGTCGTAGTAGAAGCCGTCCTCGATCGGCGGGCCGATCGAGATCTTCACGCCTGGGTAGAGCTCCATCACAGCCGTGGCGAGCACGTGCGCGGCGTCGTGGCGGATCAGCCAGAGGCCGTCGTCATCGCGGGCCGTGACGATCTCGATCTTCGCCCCGTCCTCGAGCGATGCGTCGAGGTCACGCAGATCGCCGTTGACCCTGATCCCAAGTGCCGCGCGCGCCAATCCCTCGCCGATCGCACGGGCTGCGTCGGCGCCGGACGCGCCGTCCTCGAGCCCGAGCTCGGTGCCGTCGGGGAGGTGGACCTTCATCGGGTGAGGAGGCTACTTGCGAACGACCGCACTGAAGGGACCGCAATCGCGGGTGAGGCGTTTTTCATTGCGAGATGGAAAGGAAAACGCCTAACCCCCGTTCTTCGGTGCTGCCGTGCGCTGGACCCGTCACGCGTGAAGAGTCGCCGCGAGCGCGCGCAGCTCGCGTTCGAGCGCGGCCGTGACGAGGAAGCGCTCGCGCACGCGCTCGCGGCCGGCGCGGCCCATCTCGATCGCCAGGCCTGGGTCGCGGACCAGCTCGACGATGTGAGCGGCGGCCTCGGCCGTGTCCGGGGCGATGAAGCCGTCTACGCCATCCCGGATGGCGAGCGGAAGACCGCCAACAACGGGGGTCCGCTTCCAGAGCGCCTCGAAGGGCGCGAGCTCGAAGCCCTCGCGAAGCGAGCGCTCGATCACCATGCGGGCGAGCAGCAGGAGAGCGCCCACCTCGAGGCTGCCGAGGCCCTCGTATGTGGTGAGGAGGAGCACGCCGTCGGTGTCCTCGGCGTAGTCGGAGATCTCCTTGGCCGCCTGCCAGCTCTCTGTGGCGGCGCGATCAAGAAGCGCCGCGAGCACGAGCTGCAGGTCCGGCTCCTCTTCTTTGGCGAGCCGGAAGGCGTCGATCGCCGCATGCGGATCGTCCCAGCGGTCGAGCTCCAGCACCTGAAGGCAGAACGGCCGCTCGAGGTCCACGCCGAGCGGCCGGACGACTCGACCCGGCAGCCGCGCCTCGAGCTGGAGGTTGCGCGGGTCGAGCGGATCGATCCCGGGCGGTGCGACATGAAGGCGCTCGCCGGCGAGCGGGGCCGGCGGCCCCCCGTTGCCAGGCACGAACGACTCGTGCGGGACGAGCACCGACGAGCACCGCTCGGCGAGCGCCATCGCCCGGGCGAGCGCGTCCGGCTCGGCGCGCGAGGCATCTTCGTGGAGACGCCATACGGCGGCCGTGTCCAGCCCGACGGCCAGCCCCAGGGCGCCGTCGTGCAACACCATCGCGTCGTAGTCGTCACGTATCGCGCGGGCCGTTTGCTCGCAGGCCTCGAGGTACTGCTCCCACGCCGAGTCCTCGATGCCCGACTCACCGCCGCGTAGCCCGGACTGAAGGGCGGCGGCGGTCGCACGCAGATCGGGTGAGCCAAACAGCACGCGCCACTCGGCCTCAACCCCGGCCCCCGCTGCCAGCGGAAGCATGCCTCCGAGCAGCTCCGGCACACGTCCCTCGGCGCCGGCGACGCTCACGTGCAGCACGCGCGCGCCGCGCATCGGCTCGGCCGCGTCGTGGAGCGCCTCCACGGCACGCCCGCCCGCAGCCGGGGCGTACTCGCCCGGCGAGCGCGGGGCAACTGCCATCGGCTGGAGGTCGGCGGCTGCCATGAGCGCTGGCAGCGTAGCCGCGCGATGAACGACGGGTATTGAGGGGCGGCCCTCGCCAGGTGGCAGAGAAACGTCGCGTATTGCGCGACCAATTGCTGCCACCTACGGCCCGCGGCGCCCAACCTCGTCAGGTGGTTGGGATTCGGTGCGGAAAACGCTACGGATCCCAACCACTCGGCGGGGCCCCTCCCTCAATGCAAGTCGTCTGCGCGCCTCGGCCGCGGGCCCTACAAGCTTGGGGTCGGCTCGATCCGCCCGCGCACCTCACCGAGCGGCTCGCCTCGCAGCACGACCTCGTCGCCGTCCTCGAGGAAGGTGCGGGTCGAGCGGTCCGGCAGCTCGATCGGCTCCTCGCCGTTCCAGTTCAGCTCGATCAGGCTTCCGCGCTCCGCATGCTCCGGGCCGGAGATGGTGCCGGTTGCGAGCAGGTCGCCCGTGCGGAGGCTCGCGCCGTTCACCGTGAGGTGGGCGATCTGCTGGGCGATCGACCAGTACAGGTGACGGGCGTTGGTGCGCGCGATCACCGCGCCGTTCAGCTCGACCTCGAGCGGGATGTCGTACGCCCACGGCTCCTCCGCGAGGTACGGCAGCGGCGCCGGCTCCTGGGGCTCGCCGGGCACGCGCCGATGGGTGAGCTCGTCCAATGGGACCACCCAGTGGCTCACCGAGGTCGCGAACGATTTGCCGAGGAAGGGGCCGAGCGGCTGGTACTCCCAGGCCTGGATGTCTCGCGCCGACCAGTCGTTCACCAGCACCATTCCGAACACGTGGTCGACCGCGCGCTCGACCGGGACCCGCTCACCCATCGTGCTCGGCGAGCCGATCACGAAGCCGGCCTCGAGCTCGATGTCGAGGCGCTCGCTCGGGCCGAACTTGGCGCCCGGGCGCTGGCCCGCCGGCCGCCGTACGGGCGTCCTGCTCGGCACGACCGTCCCGGCGCGGCCGTGGTAGCCCACCGGCAGGTGCCGCCAGTTCGGCAAGAGCGGCTCGGCGTCGGGCCGGAACATGCGCCCGAGGTTGGTCGCGTGATGGAGCGAGGAGTAGAAGTCCACGTAGTCGGCGACCTCGAAGGGCATGCCGAGCTCGGCCTCGCCCGCCAGCTCACGTCCGTCGCCGACCCGCGCGCGTGCCTGACGCCACATCTCCGGGCCGCCCGCCATCAGTGCGTTCAACGAAGGCGCATCGAACACTGGATCCAACCCGCGCAGATCCACCACACGACCCTCGACCCGGGCGCACACGCCTCCGCCCCGGAGTACCCCCCACGCGAGCGTCACGGCAGCAGCCCCAGCGCCTCGAGATCACCGACCGGGGTGCGCCAGTCGCAGCTGCCGAAGCTCGTGAAGACCTGCCGAGCGCCGGGCTCGAGCTCCAGAGCCGCCGCGTCCTCCTCAGCCAACACCGCACGCAGCGTGCCCGCGGGAGCGGTCGCCGCGGCCAGGAGGTTCAGAAACCCATGCTCCCCCTCTTGCCGCACCGCGTGGTGCAGCCCGGCCGTGGCCTTGAAGGGCACTCCGGACTCCCGGCACATCTCGATCACCAAGGCCACCTGGTCAATCGTCGGAACGGTCTCCCCGCCGCAGCGGAGCTTCACGCGGCCGCCGATGGCGGTGACCGATCCGACCGCGGCGGGCACGCTCTCGCGCCAGCGGTCGTCGATCACGAGCTCGAAGTAGGTCTCGACGCCAAGCGGCTGCAGCGCCCGGTAGATCTCGACCAGGTCGGAGGGTTGCGGCCGTGGGCTCTTAAGACGAAGCTCGACGGCCTCCACGCCTAGTGCGCCGCGGACCGCGTCGATGTCCTCGGAGTCGCGTACGACGACGCTGAGCGCCGGCCGCTCGTCGGGGAGTACCGGAAGGAGGTCGGCTGGGACGACGAAGCGGCCGATGACCGACGCGTGTGCGCTCTCGCGCGCGAGTTTGTCCTCGGCAAGCGCATCCTCCAGCGACATGCTCGCCGGCGGGAACAGCGCCGCGTGATCGATGAGCCGGTCGAGCACTAGCCGCGCTCGACGCGGCTCCCGGGCACGATGTCGTCGCGCCCGTCGGCCCAGCGCACCCAGGCCTTGTGGCCGCCGTCGTAGTCAGGCGCCCACAGCACCAGCGTGGCTTCCTCGCCCTCGACCGTGCAGCTCTCCGTGCCCTCGTCGTCGAGCCCGCGCCAGAGGCGGATGAAAGCGTTCGACTCCCACTCGTCGCCGATGGTCGTCGGGTCAGTGTGGCCAGGATGTACGCGGGTCTCGGGCGGCAGTTTCATGAGCACGTCCATGATCGAGTGCCTCAGGTCCCCGAAGCTCGTGGAGCCCGGCGCGCGCACACCACCCACGGAGCCCTTGAAGAGCGTGTCGCCGGTGAACACATCCGTGCCGTTCACGACGAAGTTGAGCATTCCCGCGGTGTGACCAGGCGTGTGGAGCGACTCGATCGTCAGTCCGCCGACCTCTACCGTGTCGCCCGGCTCGATCGTGCGGTCCACCTGGTCGATCAGCTCGGCCTCGATCGGGTGGGCGAGGATGTCGACGCCGTGGCGCTCTTTCCAAACTCCGTTCTCCGCCACGTGGTCGCCGTGATGATGGGTCAGCAGGAGCAGCTCGACGTCCAGCCCGTGACGCTCGGCCGCCTCGAGCAGCGGCCCCGAGGGCCCGCCTGAGTCGATCACGACAGCCTTCCCGTTTTCCTCGTCGCCGACGAGGTACGCATTGGAGAGCCAGTCCTGCTGCATGGAGCGCTCGATGATCATGGTCGGGCGGAGCCTAGTATGCGGCCGGCGTGGAGGAGCTCCGAGCCCAGTTCCCCGTCTTCGAGCGGGTCGCGTACCTGAACGCCGGCACTAACGGGCCGGTGCCGCGGCGAGGGTTCGAGGCAGCCGAGGCCGCACTCCGCGAGCAGCTCGAGCAGGGGCGCAGCAGCAAGGCGTGGTTCGAACGCCAGGTCGGGCGGATCGACGCGCTGCGCGAGCGCGCCGCCTCGCTGCTCGGCGCCGCGCAGGCCGACGTCGCCCTCACCGGCTCCACCACCGACGGCGTCAACGCCGTGCTGCACGCCATCGACCTCGGCCGCGGCAACGAGATCCTCACGAGCGACGAGGAGCATCCCGGCGTGCTGGGGCCGCTCGCAACCGCGCGCGACACCCGCGGCGTCAGCGTGCGGACGGTCCCGTTCGCGGAGCTCCCGGGCGAGGTGCGCCCGGAGACGCGCGTCGTAGTCACCTCGCACGTCTCCTGGGCGACCGGCCGTGTGATGGACACCGCGCCGCTCGCCGCGTCGGGCGCGCTCCTCGTGCTCGACGGCGCGCAGGGACTCGGCGCGGTGCCGGTCGACGTGCGCGCTCTCGGCTGCGACTTCTACGCTGCGTCCGGCCAGAAGTGGCTCTGCGGCCCGGGCGGCATCGGCTACCTGTACGCGCGACCGGAGCTCGTGCCGAGCCTGCCCGCGCCGTGGAGCGGCTATCACGCGATGCAGTGGTCGGAGCAGGCGCTCGTACCGGCGCTCCACCCGGACGCGCGACGGCTCTCCACGGGCTTCCCAGCTCAACATCATGTCGAGTGGTCGCACGCGGCGCTCGATGTGCTGGAGGATGCGGGCTTCGACCAGGTGCTCGCGCGCGGGATCGAGGGAGCCGAGCGCTTCGTGGGGATGCTGCGCGAGCGCGGCGTGGCGGTGGCCGCACGCGGCGCGTCGACGCTCGTCTCGTTCGAGGTGCCCGACCCTGAGGCCTTCTCCCAGCAGGCCGCCGCTGAGGGGATCGTGATCCGCTTCCTCCCCGGTCGCCCGTGGGCGCGCGCCTCGGTGGGCGCCTGGAACACGGCGGAGGAGCTCGAGCGGCTCGCCGAACTGGCTAGTCGCCCGTGAGGATCAGGATGCCGAACACGACGGCGCCAAGCACGATCGCGAGCCCCGCCACACCGACGACGCCGTAGATCACCGCCTCCCCGGCGCGGCCCTCGCGGCCGTACTCGAGCGCGCGCGTCCAGCCGAGCAGCGCGAAGGCCCAAGCGGCGGTCACGCCGACCCCGGAGAGGAGCGACACCCAGACCACCTGCCCGAGGGCGTCCCAGTCGACGGCGGTCCCGATCACGAGGACGACCCTCCGGGAGCGGGCACGACGCCGGGAGCCGCACCCTCACGCGAGCGGCGGGCGAACAGCACGGTCGCGCCAACCACGATCGCGGTCGAGACGACGATCGGCCCAACCGCGCCCGTCCCGAACGCGCGAGTGACCAGGAAGGTGATCCCGCCGATCGCCGCGGCCGCCGGCAGCGTCAGCACCCAGGCGAGCACGATGTTGCCCGCCACGCCCCAGCGCACCGCGGACACCCGCTTGGCGGCGCCGGAGCCGATCACCGCGCCGGAGATCGTCTGTGTCGTCGAGAGCGGGTAGCCCACGTGCGACGCCGCCATGATGACGGTCGCGCCTGCGCCCTGGGCAGCGAACCCCTGAGCGGCATCCATCTTGTGGATGCGGCTCCCCATCGTCTTGATGATCCGCCAGCCGCCGACATAGGTGCCGAGCGCGATCGCGGTCGCGGACGTGACCACGACCCAGTCCGGCACGTGGAAGTTCGCCTCCGAGACCGTTCCGTTGGCGACCAGCGCAAGCGTGATGACGCCCATGGTCTTCTGCGCGTCGTTGGTCCCGTGCGCCAGCGCGAGCAGCCCGCCGGAGATCACCTGGCCGAGCCGGAACCCGCCCGTCACAGGCCCGGGCCGCAGCCGCCCGATGATGCCGTAGATGAAGACGATCGCGAGCCCGCCGACGATGAACGCGAGGATCGGCGCCACGATGCCCGGGACGATCACCTTCCCGAGGATCCCGTCGGCGAAGAACACGTTATCGGCGCCCTCCGCCACGAACACCGCGCCGACCATTCCGCCGATCAGCGCGTGCGAGGAGCTGGACGGCAGCCCGAAGTACCACGTAACCAGGTTCCAGGCGATCGCGCCGACGAGGCCCGCGAACACGGCCAGGAGCCCTACCGAGTTCGCCTGCACCGATACGACGTCCTTCGCGACCGTCGCGGCGACCTCTAGGGAGATGAACGCCCCGACGAAGTTGAGGACGGCCGCGTAGCCCACCGCGACCTTCGGCGGCATCGCGCGCGTGGAGATCGAGGTGGCGACCACGTTCGCCGTGTCGTGGAAGCCGTTCGTAAAGTCGAAGACGAGCGCAGTCGCGACCACGATCACGACGATGATCTCGCTGCCCATTGCTCGGCTAGTGCCCGCTAGGAGTTCTTGATAACGATTCCCTGGAGGATGTTCGCCACGTGCTCCGTGGCGTCAATCGCCTCCTCGAGGCGCTCGAAGATGTCCTTCCAGCGGATCACGACCATCGGGTCGATCCCCGTGTCGAACAGCGACGCGATCGCCTCGCGGACGATTCGGTCACCGTCATTCTCGAGACGGTTCAGCTCGACCGTGTAGTGCGAGATGTCCCGGAACCCGCGCAGCCGCGGCATCGCCTCGGCGATCTGCCGCGCGGCCGAGTGCAGCACGCGCGCCAAATCCTGCGCCTGCTCCATGGGCGCCTCGATCTTGTACAGCCCGAGGTAGTCCGCGACCTCCTCGGTGAAGTCGACCACATCGTCTAGCGCGGACGCGAGCTCGTAGATGTCCTCGCGGTCGATCGGCGTGACGAACGTCTGGTTGAGACGCTGGATGATGTCGTGGGTGATCCGGTCGCCGTCCTGCTCGCAGATCAGGATCTCCCTGGCGAGCTCGTTGCGCTCGGGGTACTCGTTCAGAAGCTCCTCGAGGAGGGCGGCCGCGCGCCTGATGTTCCCGCCCGCTTCCTCGAACAGGGAGAAGAACTCGCGGTCGCGCGGAGCCAGGACGTTCGCAAGGCGCACCGGCGGCACGCTAGCACTAGTCCACGTCGAACCTGGCAAGTTCGACGCGGCGTGCCGGGAGCTCTCCGACGCGCTCCCTGATGGCCTTCGCGGACGCCTGCCAGTCGTACTCCACGCGACGGTACTCGAGCCGGTCGCCGTCGATCACGGCGTATGCGGCGCGATGGTCGCCGTCCCAGGGCATCCCCACGCTGCCGGGGTTCACCAGCTCGATGCCGCCCGGGCCCACGCGGGCGAACTGGAGGTGCGTGTGGCCGAACACGACGCGCGGGGCCTCCACCCCCATGAGCAGCTCGGCGTCGAGCTCGCCCGGCTGCGGGAGGAAGCTCTGCATGTCGGTCTGCGGTGAGGCGTGGCAGTAGAGGTTGACGTCGATGGTGGTCGTCTCGGGGAGACCGGCGAGCTCGCCGACCAAGTCCTCGCCGAGCGCTTCGGCGCACCCCATGACGATGTCCTCCATCGGAACCGGCGTGTCGTGCCGGTCGGCGAGCCAGCGATCGACGTTGCCGCGGATCCACGTCGCGTTCGGCAGCTCCTTCAGGCGCTCGACCGTCTCCTTCGGCCACGCGCCGGCGACCGCGTAGTCGCCGCCGAGCAGGAACTCGTCGGCGTCGCTCGCATCGGCGAGCACGGCCTCGAGCGCCGGCAGGTTCCCGTGAATGTCATACAGGAGCGCCCGCAACAGGCCGGACGCCTATCCGCTGCGGAGCGCCCTGTAGACCGTCACTGCGACGGCGCCCCCGACGGCGGCAGCCGTCAGCGCGGCGCCAAACGGTCCGGGGCGCCCGCCGCCCAGCCGCTCGCCGACCGTCTCCGCGACCTTCTTGGTTCCCTTCATCCAGCGTCAGCCCCTTGTGAACAGGTCCTTGAGGTGGCCCTTCCGCTTCCGGGCCGACCCCTTTGCCTGCTTGCCCTGGCCGCGAGCCTTGCGCCCCTCGTTGCCGGTCAGCGCACCGCTCGCTTCCTTCAGGCGGCCCATCATCTTGTCGAGGCTTCCCCCGCTCTTGTCGCGTGAACTGCTCCTAGCCATGAATTACCCCTCCCTGGGACGAGATCGCACCGTGTCGTTCATCCGCGCAAGTACCCAATGCCGCGACGTTTAGCCCACCTTCAAACCGGAACGCTCAACTAGACGGACTCGATTCCGGAGGGAGGCCTCGGAACCCATGAACAAGCCGAATCCCCGCGACGCGGAGCCGCGCGTCCGCGAACGTGGCGAACAGCAGGAGGAGCTGCCGACGTGGCGCAAGACGCGCCCGCGCGCAAACCCAGAGATTCACCGCGCAGACCTGGAGCGCAGCACCGAGCGGCTGGAAATGCTGCTCGGGCACTGACCAGGGAGCCCCGCTCAGGCGGGGCTCTGCTTTTTCTTACGCGAGCGGCCGCCCGGAGGAGTCGCCGAGCTCCGTTATCGCCGCGATGGCCACCATCTCCGGCGAGATCGCCACTTCCATCCGGGCTGCATGGACGGCTTCGATGAGGGCGGAGGCAGCCGAATGGAGTCGGCGGCCGGTCTCCATCGCGGCGCGCTCCAGGATGTCCTCGCGCTCTTCCTCGGGCAGGCCCTCCAGGTGGGCCTCCGCCATCGCCGCCCCGCCGTCCGGCGACGCGTCGATGCCGTCCAGCACGGCGTCATCGGCGTTTGGCGCCATGTCGCTGAGAGCGATCCGCCGCACCATGAAATCCCGGAACTCCTCGGAGGCGTCCGACTGCAGCACGCGTCCCATCAGCTCCCTGAGCTCGGTGCTGCCTTGCTGGCTACCGTCGCTCATGCCCTCAGGATCGCACGCTCGGCAAGGACATGCGAGCGGGGAGATACTGGACGACCATGTCCCAGGAGAACGTGGACAGGCTCCAGTGGATCTTCGAGCAGCTCTTCGGGGGCCGGCGGATCGACCCTGAGCTCCTGGCCGACGATGCCGAGTGGGTCAATCCGGCCGAGGCGGTCGAGCCGGGTACCCGGCGCGGCGCTGAGGCGTTCAACCGAGCGGTGGCGAACGTCTTCGCCGCCTGGGACGACGTGCACTTCGAGACCGAGCGCGTGATCGACAACGGAGACGACGTCGTTGCGCTCGGCCGCCTCCGCGGCCACATCCATGGCCCGGGCATGGAGGTCGAGAGCCCCCACGGCGAGATCTGGACCTTCCGAGACGGCCGGGTGACCCGCATGGAGTGGTTCAACACGCACCGGGAAACACGCGAGGCGGCTGGGCTGCCGGGATAGGCAGACCCGAGCGAAGCACTCGAAGCCGTCGGGGCGTCGGAGAAGCCGACGCCGCACAGGTTTGGCGCCACCCGTTTCGGTTAACAGGCCATGAACGAGGAGGTCGGCGGGCGTGACCTCATGATCGGCTTCGGCGGATTGGGCCTCTGCGTCCTGGCCGCTCTGATGGTGACGCCCGACTTCTGAACAGGACCGCATCAACTAGCCCCGGGAGGGGTGTATGGACCCGCAAGGCACTGATGCCGCGGACAGCCGCATGCGCGAGCTGGATCGTGAGATCAACCGGTACAGGAAGGCGGCCGTTGCCGCCTTGGGACAGCTCGAATGGGTCGAGGGTTACCTCCGCAAGATCCAGCGGCGAGACTTGGCCACCGCGCTGGGACGCAACCGCAAGCAGATCAGCGAAGACCTCAACACTTGACGTCTAGACGAAGCCCAAGTCGGCACTTGGCACCTCCTGTGAGGGTGCCACACCGGGCGGTGGCTGCGCTGGACGCAGCCGTTCGGGCGGCAGATACTGGTGGGAGATGTCCCAGGAGAACGTGGAGGTCGTACGGCGTTACTACGCCGCCTGGAACGAAAC
>JBKPME010000154.1:0-6603 GCA_046731915.1 Actinomycetota bacterium | reverse complement strand
CCGCGCGAACGTGGCCAAGTTTACAGGGGTATTACGGAGGGTGATGGTCCCGACGGACGTGCTGGCTAGGCACCCCCGCGCTCCCGCCGACGAAGCGGTGACGCCGGGCAAGCCCGGACTCGCAACCACGGTCCTCCTCGCCGCCTTCGTCGGATGGCACTTCTCCTAGAGGCCGGGAGGCGCAGCTCTCCACCCTTCGATCCGGTCCGCAGGCTTCCCTCTGAGGCCGGCCGGCCGGAGGTTTCGGGCAAGTTCCTCGCGGCAAGCGGCGAGAAACTTTACGTGCGCGGCGTGACGTATGGAACATTCCGGCCGGGCGCGGACGGCTCGCCCTACCCGCCTCCGGACGTCGTCGAGCAGGACTTCGCCGCAATGAGCGCGTACGGCTTCAACGCCGTGCGTACCTATACGGTCCCTCCGCGTTGGCTGCTCGACTGCGCGGCGGAGCACGGCCTCCGGGTCATGGTCGGGCTTCCCTGGGAGCAGCACGTCGCGTTCCTCGACGAGCGCCGGCGGGCCCGCTCGATCGAGCTGCGCGTACGTGACGGCGTGCGCGCCTGTGCCGGCCACCCGGCGGTTCTCTGTTACGCGGTCGGCAACGAGATTCCGGCGGCCATCGTTCGCTGGCACGGCCGTCGGCGCATAGAGCGGTTCCTCGAGCGACTGTCCCGAGCGGCCAAGGAGGAGGACCCCGAGGGTCTGGTCACGTATGTGAACTTCCCCTCCACCGAGTACCTCGAACTGTCCTCTCTCGACATCGTCACGTTCAACGTGTACCTGGAGGCGGAGCGGCCCCTCTCCGCGTACCTCGCGCGTCTTCAGACTCTCGCCGGTGAACGCCCGCTGCTGATGACCGAGCTCGGCTTGGACGGCCGCAGCCACGGGGAGAACGAGCAGGCTCGAGCCCTGCGGTGGCAGATCAAGACCGCGGCGTCGGCGGGCTGCGCGGGGGCGTTCGTCTTCTCGTGGACCGACGAGTGGCACCGCGGCGGCCACGAGGTCCTGGACTGGGGGTTCGGCCTCACCAGTCGCGAACGGACGCCCAAGCCGGCGCTGGCCGCCGCGAGCGAGGCGTTCGACGAGCTGCCGCCGCAGCCCGCCGCCGGCTGGCCACGAATCTCGGTGGTCGTCTGCAGCTGCAACGGACAGGCGACCCTGCGCGATTGCTTCGACGGGCTCACACAGCTCGACTATCCGAACTACGAGGTGATCGTCGTCAACGACGGCTCCACCGACGCGACCTCCGAGATCGCGCGCGAATATCCGTTCCAGCTCGTCAACACGGGCAACTGCGGCCTCAGCAGCGCACGCAACACCGGACTGGCTGCCGCGACCGGCGAGATCGTGGCGTACATCGACGACGACGCCCGCCCGGACCGAGACTGGCTGACCTACCTCGCGCATACCTTCCGCACCACTCGCCACGCCGGCGTGGGCGGGCCGAACATCGCCCCGCCGGGGGACAGTCCGATCGCCGACTGTGTGGCGAACGCACCGGGTGGGCCCGTGCACGTCCTGCTGTCAGACAGCGAGGCGGAGCACATTCCCGGCTGCAACATGGCCTTCCGACGTGAATGCCTCGAGGCGGTGGGCGGCTTCGACGCCCAGTTCCGGGCGGCGGGCGACGACGTAGACGTTTGCTGGCGCGTCCAGGAGCAGGGCTGGACCCTCGGCTTCAGCCCGGCGGCCATGGTGTGGCACCACCGCCGCGCCTCGGTCCGCGCCTACTGGCGCCAGCAGCGGGGCTACGGCAAGGCCGAGGCGCTGCTGGAGCGGAAGTGGCCGGAGAAGTACAACACGGCGGGCCACCTACCCTGGCAGGGGCGCCTATACGGGAAGGGGCTCGTGCATTCGCCGCTGCCGCGCCGCCGACGGGTGTACTTCGGGACCTGGGGAAGCGGCGCCTTCCAGCGGCTCTACGAGCCTGCCGACGGGGCGCTTCGCTCTCTGACAACGACGCCCGAGTGGTACCTGCTCATCGTCCTGCTCGCACTCCTCTCGGGGCTCGGCTTGGTTTGGCCCCAGCTGCTCGTGGCGGTCCCCTTCGCCGTGCTTGCCGCGGCGCCGCCCCTGCTCCACGCGCTCAATGGGGCGGCCGATGCCACCCTCTCGCCGCGTTCGGACCGCCGCGGTCAGCGGCTCGCGCTTCGAGCCCTCACCGCCGCCCTTTACCTCCTCCAGCCCGTGGCCCGCCTGTGGGGGCGCGTGATGCACGGCCTCACCCCCTGGCGTTTGCGGGGACCGCGAACGCCAGTGGCCCCGGGGACGCGGACGCTCACCGCCTGGACGGAGCAGTGGGAACCGCCAGAGGCGAGACCGCGGAGAGTGGAAGCCGAGCTGCTCAGACTCGGGGCCGCAGTCGTGCGCGGCGGTCACTTCGACTCCTGGGACCTCGAGGTGCGCGCCGGCCCGCTGGGACGAGCGCGGCTTTCGACCGCCGTCGAGGAGCACGGCCACGGGCGCCAACTCGCTCTCTACCGCTGCGCTGCACACTGGCCCCGGGCGGTGAAGCTGCTCGTAGTTGCCGCGGTGGCACTCGCCCTCGCGGCGCTGACCCAGGGAGGCCCCGCGGCCGGCGCCCTTGCCACGGCGGCCGCCGTCGTCGTCGTCGGCGCAGCCTGGGGGGCCGCCCTGGCGCTCGGAGCACTGCACGACGCGACGTGCCGGGCGGTGGGGGCCTCGCCCACCGGCGGCGCGCCCCGAGACGGCCCGGCGCCATGACTCGGGTGGCCAAGGCGCACACGTACCGACGGGTCGCCCGAGAGGGGCGACCCTTCTGGCCTCACCTGGGTGCGCTGTTTGCGCTCAGCGCGCTTGGAAGCTGTCTCACGCTGCTAGTCCCAGTGCCCCTCAAGATCGCCGTGGACAGCGTGCTCGGCTCCCAGCCCGTTCCAGCCCTTCTCGACGCGCTCCTACCTGTCAGCTTCACCGCCTCCGATTCGGCGTTGCTACTCGCCACCGCCGTTCTCTTCATGGGGATCACGTTCCTCGTCCAGATGCAGGAGGTCGCCGTACTGGTCCTGAGCACCTACACGGGCCAGAAGCTCCTCCTCGGCTTCCGGAGCAAGCTCTTCCGGCACGTGCAGAGACTGTCGCTCGCCTACCACGACCTCCGGGGCACGACGGATGCGACCTACCGCATCCAGTGGGACGCACCCGCTCTCCAGCACATCGCGGTCGACGGGCTCATCCCGCTGGTCACCGCCGGCATGACCGTGATCGGGATGATCGTGGTGACATTCGCCATCGACTGGCAGCTGGCGCTCGTTGCGCTGACGGTCACGCCCATCCTGATCGGGCTGCTGCGCTTTTACGGCGCGCGGTTGCGGCGACAGTGGCACGAGGCCAAGACTCTCGAGAGCTCGTCCTTCTCGGTGGTAGACGAGGCGTTGGGCGCCTTGAGGGTGGTGAAGGCGTTTGGCCGTGAAGAGGCAGAAGGGGACCGCTTCGTCGGTCGTTCGGCGGAGGGCGTCGCGGCTCAGATCAGGCTCTCGCTGACGGAGGCGAGGCTCACCAACCTGGTGGGGATCACGATGGGGCTCGGGACAAGCCTGGTCCTCTACATCGGCGTACGCCGCGTCCAGAGCGGCGCGCTCACCCTGGGTGATCTGCTGCTCGTGATGACCTACCTCACACAGCTCTACGAGCCCCTGCGCACGATCGCCAAGAAGGTCGGGGACCTGCAGGCGTCGGTCGCGAGCGCGGAGCGGGTCTTCGCCGTGCTCGACGAGAAGCCCGACCTGGTCGAGCGCCCGAACGCGCGTCACGTGGCCCGTTCCCGCGGCGAGGTCGAGTTCAGGCATGTCTCCTTCGCATACGACGGCGCCCGCGACGCCCTCCACGACGTCAGCCTGAAGGTCGGCGCGGGACGGAGCGTGGGCATCGCCGGGGCGACCGGCGCGGGCAAGACGACACTCATCAGCCTGCTGACGCGCTTCTACGACCCCGCTTCGGGCGAGATCCTCCTGGACGGCGTCGATCTGCGCGACTACAGGCTCGACGACCTGCGCAATCAGTTCGCGATCGTGCTGCAGGAGCCGGTCCTGTTCTCGAGCACAGTCGGTGAGAACATTGCGTACGCACGGCCCGAAGCCGACCGCTCCGACGTAGTCGCGGCGGCGAAGGCCGCGAACGCCCACGACTTCGTCACCGCGCTACCTCACGGCTATGGCACGACGGTCGGGGAGCGCGGCGTGAGGCTCTCGGGGGGCGAGCGCCAGCGGATCTCCCTTGCTCGAGCGTTCCTGAAAGACGCCCCGATCCTCATCCTCGACGAGCCGACCAGCTCCGTCGACGTGACGACGGAGGCGCTCATCCTGGAGGCGATGTCTCGGCTCATGGAGGGGCGCACCACCCTCATGATCGCCCACCGGCTCACGACGCTCGAGGGCTGCGACTTGAGGGTCGAGCTCAGCGGGGGATGGCTACGGCACGCCGAACCGGGTGGAGCCGGCGCGGCGACGCTGGTCGGCGTACAGGGCGGGGGCTGAGTGTTGGCGCGAGTGATTCCGAACCACTCCGGCGCGTCGGTCGTCATTCCAGAGTTGCTGGACGAGGGGGCCGCGGCGGCCTGATGGAGGTCAGCGTCTGGGACACCGGACCCCTGCCGACTAACGTGCGGCTCGGCGAAGACGTCTACTTCGAGCGCCGACATGAGACCTTCCGTCGCTTCTTCTCAACCCGCAATCCGGCGCTCGTTGTGGGGAGCGGAACGAGGATCTACACCTGGACCAGCTTCGCTGCCGAGGACGAAGCAGTCATCGAGATCGGGAACGACTGCATCCTCGTCGGTGCCGCCTTCATGTGCGCTGAACGCATCGAGGTCGGCGCGGGGGTCGTACTTTCGCTCAACGCCGCGATCGCAGATTGCGACTTCCATCCGGTCGACCCAGACCTGCGACGCCAGGACGCGGTCGCCAATGCGCCGCAGGGCGATCGTTCGCGGCGACCGCCCCTCGTCTCGGAACCGGTCGTCATCGGCGATCACGTCGAGGTGGGAATCGGGGCGATCATCCTGAAGGGCGTTCAGATCGGCGAGGGCGCACGGGTGGGGGCCGGAGCCGTCGTGACATCCGACGTACCGGCGGGGAAAGCAGTGGAGGGAAACCCCGCCCGGATAAGCCGATGACCGGCCCCGTCCACCTTCCGTGGGATTGGTATCCCGCGCCCGTCCCGGCGAACGTCGAGGTGGGAGCGCGGAGCTGGATCTACAGTTCGTTCGCGTTCTTGCACCACCGGAGCGAGCGCCGCGTAGGGGTGAGGGTGGGCCACGACACCGGTCTGTACGCAGGCACTGTCTTCGTAACCGGCCCCGAGAGCAGTGTCGAGATCGGCGCCTTTTGCTCCGTCGACGGCGCAGTCTTCGCCGTCAACGGCTCTGTGCGCCTCGGTGATTTCACGCTTGTCGCTTATGGAGTGACGTTCTCCGACGGTCCGGTTGCGGTGCCGGCTGATGCCCGCCTCCGCGCAGGCGGCGCGCACATAGAGGTCGGGGAGAACGTCTGGATCGGCGCCCGAGCGACCATTCTCGGAGGGGCCCACATCGGGGATGGAGCGGTCGTGGGAGCCCTTTCGGTGGTCGACTCCGCAATTCCTCCGCTATCGGTCTGCGCCGGAAATCCGGCTCGCGTGCTGCGACACATCGCACCGCCACGGGCGCCGGAGGAGGATGCCGTCCGATGACCCTGCAGCGCCTCCGGATAGTCGTCTCGTTGATTGCTCTCGTGGCGGCTTGGCCCAGCGTGGGGTGGGCTGCGGCGCCCGACCCGGCACCACAGCCCGCGCCCGTTGCTCCCGATCCCGCGCCGTCCGCGCCCGATCAGGTCTCGAGCACCCCGCCCTCGAGCAGCCAGCCGGCAACCTCGCCGGCAGCCCCGCAGGTCCCCCGGGAAACCTCGCAACCTGCCGCCGGGGCCGCACCGGCAGCGCGCACGACCAGCCTCCGGCCGGCGGGCAGGCCGAGCAGCCGTCCCCCAACCCCCGTACCGACTGCGAACATGCGGAGCGGCCGCCCCGTCGCCCGCAAGCACACCGGACGGCGGCATCCGAAGCGTCGCTACGAACGTCCGAACCCAGTGCGACGGCCGCCGCCAACCTTCGTAGCGAGCGGTTCCCTACCCGACGGAGTGGAAGAGACGGCCTCCAACCGCGACGCCCGCCCCTTCCTGCTGGCCGCGCTGGCCCTGCTCGCACTGGTCGCGCTGAACGGCTCGTTCCTGAGCCTGATGTCGCGGCTGGTGCGGGAGCGGGGGCCCTGAGCTACTTCAGCGTCGCGCTGAACGCCGCCCGCTCGCGCGCCGTTCCCAACACCCGCCGCGCCTCCCTGCGCGCCGGGGCGTGGCGCCCTGCGGCGCCCACAGAAATCCCCCACCCGAACAAGTCCCGACGAGGTGTGGTCGCTTATTTGCGCCAGGCCGGCACAAGATCGCGAGCTCGTCGTGTGGCGGCCGAGAATGGGCGACTTCGTGGCGGCGAGCGGGTCGCGTGGGGATGCCGGTCGTCCTAGAACCCTCTGTCCGTGGTCTGCGGGTGGCGGGGCTCTAGAGCCGCGACCGGCTCTGCGGCCGGCAGCCGCACCACGAAGCGCGCACCGCCCCCCTCGGC
>JBKPME010000153.1:0-13672 GCA_046731915.1 Actinomycetota bacterium | reverse complement strand
TATAAGAGACAGCTCCACGACGTCGCGCGCCCGGTCCGGGCGGCCGATCCGCCGCAGCACGCGTGCGCCGCGCTTGCCGCCGCCCACGAGCACGAGGTCGCCGACGCCGGCGCCGCCGCGCTCCACGGCCGCCCGCGGCCCGGGGCCGAAGATCGGTTCCGCCACGAGGAAGCGGCCGCGCTTTTCGAGCACAGCCACGATCGGCTGGTCGAGCCGGCGCGCGGGCCGGCCGCGTACGGCGGCGCTCATCCCAGCTCGCGAACGAGCGTGTCGAGCGCGACCGGGAGCGCCTCGTCGCGGTCGGTGTTCGGGTTGTCCACCGCCCGCACCTGTGGCTTGATGCCCTTCGTGGAGATCGTCTCGCCGTCGGGCAGGTAGTAGTTCGCGACGGTCAGGTCGAGCACGCCGCCGTTCGACAGGTGCTGGACCTCCTGGACGAGCCCCTTGCCGAACGTGCGCGTGCCGACGACCTCCGCCCGGCCGCGGTCGCGCAGGGCGCCCGTGACGATCTCGGAGGCGCTGGCGCTGCCGCCGTCCACGAGCGTCACGACCGGCACGCTTTCGGGAAGGATCGCGTCGCCCTCGGCGTTGTGCGTGCGCTCGGCGCGGTGCCGCCCGCGCACCGACACGACCTCGCCGTTCTCGATGAACAGGCTCGACACTCCCACGGCCTCGAGCAGCAGGCCGCCGCCGTTGCCGCGGAGGTCGAGCACGATCGCCTCGGCGCCGCGGGCGCGCAGACGCTTGATCTCGCGGCTCAGGAGCGCATGCGCGCCGTCGCTGAAGGCGAACAGCTCGGCCACGCCGAGCTTGTGCCCGTCGCGCTCGACGAGCCGCCCGCGGGCCACCGGCACCTCGATCCGCTCGCGCTTGACCTGCACCGTGCGGTCGCGATCCGCGCCAGGCGTGAACACGCGCAGCTCGACGCTGGTCCCGGCGGGGCCCTTGATCCGGTGCGTGGCGATCTCGCTGTTCACCCCGGCGATCGAGTGGCCGTTGACGGCTATGACGAAATCGCCGCGGCGGATGCCGGCGCCCGCGGCGGGCGAGCCGTCGAACACGCGCAGAACCTTGAGGCCCCGCTTGTCCTGCTCGACGTTCATGCCGACACCCTCGAAGTGCCCGCTGACATCCTCCGTGAACTGGCGCGCCTCCTTGGGCGTGAGGTAGTGCGAGTAGGGGTCGTCGAGCGACTCGACGATCCCCTTGAGCGAGGCGTCGTCGAGCTTCCTGTCGTTGACCGGCTTGTAGAAGTTGTCCTCGATCGAGTCGACGAGCTCGGCGCGCAGCGCGCGGTCCTCCTGCACGAACGCGTCGCGGACGGGACCCGGCAGGTCCCTGGGGTGGCCGCCTAGCCAGAGCCCCGCGACGAGCGCCACCAGGGCACTCAGCGCTGCAAGAACGCCTTTTGACATGGCGATGGAGGCTAGTCCCCGGCGCTTCAGCGCAGTTAAACGCGCAGGAAGCGGCGCAGCGTAATGCCGCTTCCGAGTGCCGAAACGGCGATGCAGGCGAGCATCAGCACCACGACGAGCAGCGAGAAGTCGATCGTGTCGGGCGCGGCGAGCAGCGCGAAGCGGTCGGACAGCGGGTCGATGAAGGTCGTCTTCAGCACGGCGAGCAGCAGCACCGCGAGCAGCCCGCCGAAGAAGCCGACGACCATCCCCTCGATCACGAACGGCCAGCGGATGAACCAGTTGGTGGCGCCCACGAGCTTCATCACCTCGACCTCGCGGCGGCGCGCGAATACCGACAGCCGGATCGTGTTGGCGATCAGCGCGATCGAGGCGAGTACGAGCAACGCCGCCAGCCCGGCGGTGAGCGCCTTCACCAGCCCCGTGGCGGACAGGATCTTGTCGGTGTCCTCCTCGCGATCGCGCACCTCGTCGATCGCCGCCAGCTGCGGCTCGCCGCGGGCGTTCAGGCGCGTGACGACCTGGTCGAGCTTGTCGGGATCCTCGGGCGTCACGCGGTAGGAGGCCGGCAGTGGGTTCGAGCCGAGCAGCTCGGCGCCCTCCTCGAACGCCTTGGGGTTCTTGTCTTCGGCGCGGGCGAGCGCCTCTACCTTCGAGATGTACTCGACGGACTTGACGTTCGCTGTGTCCTCGATCGCGCGGCGCAGGTCGGCCTGCTCGGCCGCGGTCGCCGAGTCCTTGATGTAGACGTCGACGACGACCCGGCTCCTCACCTCGTTCGCGGTGCCGGTGGTTGCCTGGACGATCGGGATGAAGACGCCGAGCACCACTGCCGTGAGGAGCACGGTGAGCAGGGCGGCCAGCGCGGGCGCGGAGCTGCGCCGCAGCCCGCGGAGCGCCTCTCTCATGAAGAAGCTCCAGCGCATGCCGCTAGTTCGGGTGGCCCTCCGCGCCGATGCCGAGCTCACCGCGGAGGCGGACGGCGAACTCGGTCGTGGACTCGTCCGGGCGATAGAGGCCCGACAGCTCGTCGCGGACGATGCGGCCCTCGCGGAGCTCGATCACGCGCCGGCGCATCTTGTCGACCATCTCCTTGTCGTGGGTCGCGACGATTACGGTCGTGCCCGTGCGGTTGATCCGGTAGATCAGCTGCATGATCCCGATGGACGTCTCGGGGTCGAGGTTGCCGGTGGGCTCGTCCGCCAGCAGCAGCGGCGGATGGTTGACGAACGCGCGCGCGACCGAGACGCGCTGCTGCTCGCCACCGGAGAGCTCGTTGGGGAAGTTGTGCAGCTTGGTGGAGAGTCCGACCAGGCGGAGGATGTCCGGGACCTTGCGGCGGATCTCCTTGCGCGACTCGCCGATCACCTGGAGCGAGTATGCGACGTTGTCGTACACGGTCCTGTTCGGCAACAGCTTGTAGTCCTGGAAGACCACGCCGATGTTGCGCCGCAGGAACGGGACCCGCGATCGCGGCACCTCGCTCAGCGGGCGGCCGGCGATGGAGACCTCGCCGCGGCTCGGCTCGAGCTCCTTCATCAGCAGCCGGATGCAGGTGGACTTGCCGCAGCCGGTCGGGCCGACCAGGAAGACGAACTCGCCGCGTCCGATGCGCATCGAGGCCGACTGGACCGCCACGGAGCCGCCGTCGTAGACCTTGGTGACGTCCTTGAACTCGACGACCGGGGCGTCCCCAAGCGGCGTCGGGCGCGCCTTGGCGCGCTGTGTCTTGGCGACTGCCATCCGGACTGATTACTAGCGCAGCACCCTGTGAATTGGCATCAATTGCAAGCGTTTCTGCACCGTCCGCCGGAAATTGACATCGCTGCGCGGCGGTCACCGCCCGGCGCTTGGGCGAAACCGCCACCTGGTGAACAGCTCGCTCTCCGCCTCGGCCACGGACACCAGCCTTGGCTCCTGCGGCTCCACCAGCTCGCGGCCGGCGACGATCGTGAGCGCGCTCGCGCCGCCGAGGAGCTTCGGGTTGAGGGTGAGGAAAAGCTCGTCCACGAGCGTTGCCGCGAACAGGTGGGAGTTGAGCGTGGGACCGCCCTCGCAGAGGACCGATCTGACCGCGTGCCGCTCGTGGAGGTAGGCCATGAGCCGCGGAAGGTCGTCGCCCACACGCGCGTACTCCACGTCTCCCCTGACCCCCGGCAGCTCGTCGTCCGACGCGGTCGCGATCACCACGCGCTGGTCCGGCTCGTTCAGGAGCGGCAGGTCGGGCGGCAGGTCGAGCCGACCGCTCACGACTACCGCGACCGCGTCCGGGACAAGGCCCTCGTTCACCCGTAGCTGGCGCAGCTCGTCGCTCTTCGTGATTCGCCCGTAGCGCTCCGTGCGCGCCGTGCCGGCCCCGACCATCACGGCGTCGGCCTGCGTGCGGAGCAGGTGGAAGATGCGGCGGTCGACGTCGCTCGACAGCCCGCGGGTGCGCCAGTCGAGCGTGGCCTTGCCGTCGAGGCTCGAGACCATGTTGATGCCGAGGTAGGGGCGGCCCTCCGGCGCAAGCTCGCGGAGCCGGAGGCCGGTCGCGAGCTGCTCCGGCGAGATCCGCTCGTGCCGTGGGTGGATCTGATGCACCCGGGCAGCGTATGCGCACCGCGCGCCGGTGCGTCAGTTCGAGTGCAGGACGCAGAGCCGGGAAACTCGAAGCCCGCGTCGCCGCGGCCGGCGCGGGTGGCCCACTGCTCCTGCGCGCGCCGGCAGCCCCGGGACAGGCAGCAGCCGCCAGGACTCCCGGCTCTTCAAGCTTGGCAGTTCGGCACCGCCTCGCCGAAGTCAGCCATCTGACGCGTTCGCGCCAACATGCTGCCGCCGCGATCGCGGAACAACAACCAGGTCTCGAGCGAGTGGAAGCGTACGGAGCCACGCCGCGGGCACTGATCCTGGGTGGAGGACGATCATCCAGGCGAGGCCCTTGCGGTCCTCGCTTGCCACGAAGACCTTGAAGCCCGCGTGCGCCCTTGGGGGCTCCCCGCGTTGTCGCTCACGAGGCCGAATGCCGCCTGCCGGTGCGCGCGAAATACCTGAATGCACACGGGTTCGAGCCGTATGCGTGGCCTAAGGCGCAGCCGTACCAGGGGTCGCGCGGAGGGTGTCAGGTGGCCCATTTCCGGGGCCCTCCGCTCGACGGAATCCTGGTCGTGCACCTACTCCGCGCAGATCGGCGTGCCGTCCGGCGCGGGCGGCTGCGAGTGGTCGACCTGGTCCGCGGCACGCGCGGCGGGGTTCCGAGGAGCAGGGCTAGCATGAGGAGCGGCAGGAGTCGCACCAGGCGGCGACACCAGCGAGCGTGATCTTGCGCTCCGCGGCGTGTTCAATGATCGAGACGACCGCACGACCATGACCCCGAGAGCGCTCTTTCACCCAGCCCGTCTGGCTCGCAGGCCCGTGCTCTCGACGCAGTCGGACGAGCGGCTGGTGGACCTGGTCAGGGCGGGCTCGGACCCGGCGTTCGAGGCGATCGTGGAGCGCTATCGGCGTGCTCTGATGCGCTACGTGTCGCGCCTACTTCCGCCAGAGCGTGCCGAGGACGTGGTCCAGCAGGCGTTGGTGAAGGCCTACGAGGCGATGCGCCGCGACGCTGCGGAGCTGAACCTCAAGCCCTGGCTCTACCGCATCGCCCACAACGGGGCACTCAACGCGCTGCGCGACCGCGCCCTGATCCACTCGGAGCTCGACGACCGGATCGACGGCGTCGAGCGGCCGGACCAGGCATTCGAGCGGAACCTCGGGCTGCGCGAGCTGGTCGTGGCTGTTCAGGCGCTGCCCGAGCGCCAGCGGGCTGCGATCCTGCTGCGCGAGCTCGAGGGACGAAGCTACGGCGAGATCGCGGCGGCGCTGGGCGTCACCGACGGCGCCGTCCGCCAGCTCCTGAACCGGGCGCGCAACTCGCTGCGCTCCGCGGCCGCGGCACTTGTGCCGATGCCGCTTGTGACACGCCTGGCGGCCGGCGAATCGACGGAGCCGGTAACCGCGCGGATCGGCGAGCTCATGGGCATGGGCGGCAGCGCGCTGGCGATGAAGCTGTGCGCGACCGCGCTG
Organism: Actinomycetota bacterium; assembly: GCA_046731915.1. GTDB lineage: Bacteria > Actinomycetota > Thermoleophilia > Solirubrobacterales > Thermoleophilaceae > JACVRW01. Next base: position 8,210 of record JBKPME010000153.1, on the reverse strand, counting down.
GTGACGGGCGCGGTCGTCGGCGGAGCGACGGTAATCCCTGATGGAGGCCGCGACCAACCGAACGGCGCGCCGGTCGCCGAGGCGGCCGAGGCGGCGGACGAGTCCGACGGCGGTGAGGATTCGGACTCCGGCATCGGGCGCTCGGGCGGTGGCGGGGGGGCGTCGCTCGAGGATCGAGGCGGCGAAACGCTATCCGGTGAGCGTTCAGGAACCGGCGCCGCGGGCGGTGAGCGCGACGGCGGGGACCGTGCCGTGGACCGCAGCATCGACCGCGACCGCGACGATGACGGGCACAGCGGCCGCGGCGGCGGAAGCGGCGGCGGCGACGGCCACAGCGGCGTGGGCGGCGGAAGCGGCGACGACGGCCACAGCGGCCCGGGCGGCGTCACCACGGATGACGGGGTCGACAACCACAGCGGCCCCGGCGGCGGCGACGTCGCCCCGTCCGAGCCGGCCGACGAGCTCGAGGAGGCGAGCGAGGACCACAGCGGCCCCGGAGGCGGCGGCTCCTCAGGGCCAGGCAGCGGCGACAGCGGCTCGCTGACGAGCAGCGGAGCACTCGTGCCTGAGCTCGACAGCTCCGGCCCCGGCTCAGGCTCACCAGCCCCCTAGGGGTCAGACCCCGTTTCACGCGTTTCACGCGCTACTCGGCTTTGGCGGTGAGCAGTTTGGCTAGCCGATCGCGATCATTCGGTCGATCGGCACGCGGGCCCGCTCGGCGAGGTGTGGGTCGACCTTCACGACCGGCTTCAGGTCGCGCAGGGCGTCGCGCAGCTTCGGCAGCGTGATCATCTTCATGTAGCGGCACGCCGCCGCGCGGTTCGCCGGGATGAACTCCTTGGCAGGGTTCTCCTTCTCGAGCGGGTGCAGCATGCCGGTCTCGGTCGCGACGATGAAGGTGTCGGCGTCGGACTCGCGGGCGAAGTTCAGCATCCCGCCGGTCGAGAGCATGTGTGTGCGCTCGGGGTCGACGTCGCCGGCGGCCACGTACTCCATTACCTGGGTCGTGCACCCGCACTCCGGGTGGATCATGAACTCGGCCTCTGGATGCGCGTCACGCACGGCGGAGATGTCCGCCGGCCGGATGCCGGCGTGCACGTGGCACTCGCCGTCCCAGACGTGCATCCGCTTCCCAATCGTGCGTTCGACGTAGGCGCCGAGCCACATGTCGGGGCCGAACAGGATCTCGGTGTCCTCTCCGTGCTCGCGGTAGATCTGCTCCACGACATGCACGGCGTTCGCGGATGTGCAGCAGTAGTCCGTCTCAGCCTTCACCTCGGCCGTCGTGTTGACGTACATCACGACAACTGCGCCCGGGTGCTTCGCCTTCCAAGCGCGCAGCTGCTCGGACGTGACCGAGTCGGCGAGCGAGCAGCCGGCGTCGAGGTCGGGCAGCAGCACGGTCTTATCCGGGGACAGGATCCAGGCGGTCTCGGCCATGAAATGGACACCGCAGAACGCGATCACGTCGGCGTCGGTATCGGCCGCTCGCCGCGAGAGGCCGAGCGAGTCGCCCACGAAGTGGGCGACGTCCTGAACCTCTGGCACCTGGTAGTTGTGGGCGAGGATCACCGCGTTCCGCTCCTCGGCGAGCGCGCGCACCTCGGCAGCCATGCGAGTGGCATCCTCGGGGCTGAGCGCGGCGGGAGCGGCGGGAGCGAGGGTTGGGAGTTCGATGGGCTTCATTCAAGACCTCCGGCGGCGCACTGCCGAGGTTTTTGCCTTATAGTCGAAAACCGTGTCGAATCAGCATAGCAGCCGGGCCGAGCGGGCCGAGCCGACAGGACCGGCCGGCCGCGCGGAGCGGGTCGCCAAGTCGACGAGTGCCGCCGCGCGGCCCGCGCCCACCCACGTGACGCTCGCCATAGTCCTCCAGGTGCGCGGGGACTCGCTCTGCGTGCTCCTCTGGGAGCGCGCCCGGCCGCCCTACGACGGCGCGTGGTCGCTTCCAGGCGGCTATCTCGAGCCGGGACACACGCTCGAGGAGTCGATCCGCACCCAGCTCGCGCGCAAGGTCGACGTGGCCGAGCTCAGCTGGCTGGAACAGCTCGAGACCGTCGGCGATCCGAACCGCCACCCGGACGAGTGGCAGCTCGCCACGGCCTACCTCGGCCTCGTCCCGCGCGGGCTCGACCCCGCTCTTCCACCGGACACCTCCTGGCACCCCGTCGACGACCTTCCGAAGCAGCTGGCCTTCGACCATGGGGCGATCGTGCTCGCCGGCCGCGAGCGGCTCCAGGCGAAGCTGTCGTACACCAACATCGGCTTCGCGCTCGCTCCCGAGACCTTCACCATGTCCGAGCTCACAGGGATCTATACGGCCGCGCTCGGCTACCCGGTCGATCCCACCAACCTCCGCCGCGTGCTCCAGCGGCGCGGCCTGCTCGAGGCGACCGGCGAGCGGCGCTCGCCCGGTCCCGGCGGCGGCCGCCCGGCGGCGGTCTACCGCTTCGGCGCGCGCGACCTCGCGGTGACCGACCCCTTCGCTGTGCTGCGACCGCCTACAGCGGCTCGATGAGCAGGCTCACGTCGAGCGCGGGCGCCGAGTGCGTGAGCGCTCCCACGCTGATGTAGTCGACGCCTGTCTCGGCGACCGCCCGGATCGTGTCGAGCGTGATCCCGCCGGACGCCTCCAACTCGGCGCGCCCCTTCGCCAGCTCCACCGCGCGCCTCAGTTCGTCGAGCGACATGTTGTCGAGCAGGATCCTCGGCACGCCCGCCGCGAGCGCCCCCTCGACCTCGGCGAGCGTGGCGCACTCGACCTCGACCGGGATGGAGTCACGCCCGGCAGCGCGTGCAAGCTCGGGAGCGGCCTCGAGCGCGCGCTGCCCCGCCTCTCTCACCCCGCCCGCGAGCGCCGCGTGGTTCTCCTTCACGAGGATTCCGTCGTAGAGCCCGCTCCGGTGGCTGACTCCGCCGCCCGTGCGCACCGCCTCCTTCTCGAGCTCGCGCAGCCCGGGCGTCGTCTTGCGCGTGTCGAGGATATGCGCGCCGGTGCCCTGGACGGCGCGGACGTAACGCGCTGTGAGCGTCGCGACGCCGGACAGCCTCCCGAGGAAGTTCAGCGCCACCCGCTCGGCAGCGAGGATCGAGGCGGCCGAGCCCGTGATTTCGGCCACCGCTCCCTCCTCGCGCCACTTTCCCACCGGGCAGTGCGAGACGAACTGGAGCTCGGGGTCCACCCGCTCGAAGACGTGGCGCGCGGGGTCGAGCCCGGCCACGACGCCCGGCTCCTTCTGGCGGATCATCGCGCGTGCCCGCGTTCCCTCCGGCACCACCGCGCGCGTGGTCAGATCGCCGTCGCCGAGGTCCTCGGCGACCGCGCGCTCGATCAGGTCGTTCATGCGGCGGGGACGGGCTCGCGCGTGATGCCCGCGGCCGCGTATGCGTCCGCCTCGTCCAGCGTCTCGCGCTCGAGCAGCGCGTCCGCGAGCGAGTCGAGCCGGTCGCGATTGTCCGCGAGCAGCCGCTCCGTGGCCTCCTGCTCGTCGTCGACGATCCTGCGCACCTCGGCGTCGACCAGCTCCTGGGTGGCCTCCGACACCGGCTCGGCACCCGGCAGCAGCAGGTTCTGACCGTTCTGCGGCGTCACGGTGAGGAAGCCGACCTTGTCGCTCATACCCCAGCGCTCGACCATCCCGCGCGCGATACGGGTGACCTGCTGGATGTCGGACTCGGCGCCGGTCGTGACGTCGCCGAACACGAGCTCCTCGGCCGCGCGCCCGCCGAGCGCCACGCGCAGCCGCGCGCGGAGCTGGGGCTCCGTGTAGTTCACGCGGTCGTCGTCGGGCGTGGCGAGCGTCACCCCGAGCGCCTGCCCGCGCGGGATGATCGAGACCTTGCGGACCGGATCCGCCCCGGGCGTGAGCATCCCGACCACCGCGTGGCCGCCCTCGTGATACGCGATGCGGCGGCGATCCTCCGGGCTGATCAGGATCTTGCGCTCGGCCCCGAGCACGATCTTCTCGATCGCCTCCGTGAAGTCCGAGTACTGCACGCGGTCGTGCCCGCGCCTGGCGGCCACGAGCGCCGCCTCGTTCACGAGGTTGGCGAGCTCGGCTCCCACCATCCCCGGCGTGCTCGCGGCCAGCCTGTCGAGGTCGACGTTCTCCGCGAGCGGCACCGAGCGCGTGTGCACGCGCAGGATCGCGGCGCGGCCGGGGGCGTCGGGCGGCTGCACGAACACGCGCCTATCGAAGCGGCCGGGCCGCAGCAATGCCGGGTCGAGCACCTCGGGCCGGTTAGTCGCGCCGAGCACGATCACGTTGGCGTCGGAGTCGAAGCCGTCCATCTCCGTCAGGATCTGGTTGAGCGTCTGCTCGCGCTCGTCGTGGGAGCCGATCGCGCCGGCCGCGCCGCGCGAGCGTCCCACGGCGTCCAGCTCGTCGATGAAGATGATCGCCGGGGCGGCCGTCTTGGCCTGCTGGAATAGATCGCGCACGCGCGAGGCTCCGATGCCGACGATCGCCTCGATGAACTCCGACGCGGAGGCTGAGAAGAACGGTACGTTGGCCTCACCCGCGACGGCCCTGGCGAGCAGTGTCTTGCCGGTCCCCGGCGCACCGGCGAGCAGAACACCGCGCGGAATACGGGCGCCGAGCTTGCGATAGCGCTCGGGGTTCTTGAGGAAGTCCACAACCTCGACCAGCTCGTGCTCGGCCTCCTCGATTCCGGCCACGTCCTGGAATGTGACGTTCTGCGACGCCGGTTCCACGCGGCGCGCACGGCTGCGGCCGAACTGCCCGATGCCGCCGCCGGCGGCGCGGCGGAAGAACCAGACGAACAGCGCCACAAGGAGAATCGTCGGGCCGAAGCCGAGCAGGATCGTCTGAAGGAGCGAGCGTTGGCCTGGCGGCTCGGCGCTGATCGTCACGTCGTTCTGCTCGAGCAGCTTGGACACCTGCTGATCGTCCGCGAAGGTCGGGAACTCCGTCTCAAACTGCTTCGCGGTATCGCCCTTGTAGGTCACGTCCTTCTTGAACTCGCCCTTGACGGTGTCGCCGCTCGACGAGATCTCCTTCACGTTGCCGGCCCGCACCTGGTCGAGGAATGTCGGGTTGTACGGGACCTGGATGCGCTTCTCCGCCGGGGCGACGATCCCCACGATCACCCAGTTCAGGATGAACAGCCCGATCACGATCAGGATGAACCGCCGCGGGTTCCACGGGATCATCGGCGTCTTCTGAGGCGCACCGCTCACGCGCAGGTTGCGCCGCGTCGGATCCCGCGGCGGCGGGGGTGTGCGTGGATCCGGCGGGCGAGCCTCATCGGCCATACGCTCATGCTACGCAGGCAGCAGCCAGCCCGCCCAATATCGTTTAGGGGCGTGAAGCAGCAGCTGCGCCCGCTGTTCGACCAGGTTGTTCTCAAGGAACTCGAGCCCGATCGGGTTCGGCGCTCCGGGCTGCTCCTGCCCCCGGGCGACCATGAGGCGCCGCCTCAGCACGGCATCGTCCTCGCCGTCGGCCCCGGGCTCGACTGGTGGGGCGGGGTCGGAATCAAGATGCCGGTGGCCCCCGGCGATCACGTGGTCTTCCCCGCGAGCGCGGGCGTCTGGATCGACATCGAGGAGGAGCGGCTGCTCGTGTGCCGCGTCGGACTGCTGCTTGGTGTCCTGGAAGAGGTCGAGGGGCCGAGCGAGCCGAGGGGGTCTGACCCCTCTACCGGACGCGCCGGGCCGGCAGGAATCGATTGAGGGGTCAGACCCCCTCAGCGCCGTTGCCGGCTCGACGGAGTAGCTCCGCGCGCACGAAGTCGTCGAGGTTGCCGTCCAGCACCCCCTGGGCGTTGCCGACCTCCACGTTCGTCCGGTGGTCCTTCACCATCGTGTATGGGTGGAGCACGTAGGAGCGGATCTGCGAGCCCCAGCCGACGTCCTGCGCCTCGCCCTTCTCCTTCGCGATCTCCTCCTGGCGGCGGCGCTCCTCCTGCTCGATCAGCTTTGCCTTCAGCATCTTCATCGCGGTGTCCTTGTTGGCCGACTGCGAGCGCTCGTTCTGGCACTGCACGACGATCCCGCTCGGCCGGTGGGTGATCCGCACGGCGGAGTCGGTCTTGTTCACGTGCTGCCCACCCGCGCCTGAGGCGCGGTAGGTGTCTATCTGGATGTCGTCGGGCTCGATATCGACCTCGACCGCATCCTCCACGAGCGGTGCCACCTCAACGCCCGCGAAGGCCGTGTGGCGGCGCGACTGGGCGTCGAACGGGGAGATCCGCACCAGGCGGTGGACGCCCTTCTCGGCGCTGAAGAGCCCGTAGGCGTTCTCGCCGCGCGCGATGAAGCTGGCGGACTTGATGCCCGCCTCCTCCCCCTCCGAGGCCTCCTTCATCTCCACCTTCATCCCGCGCCGCTCCGCCCAGCGCATCTCCATCCGCAGGAGCATCTCGGCCCAGTCCTGCGAGTCGGTCCCGCCGGCACCCGCGTTCACCGTGACGAGTGCGTCGCCCGCGTCGTACTCGCCGGAGAAGAGCCGCGCCTCCTCGAGCTCGGCGAGCCGCGCCTCGATCGAGGCGCGCTGGCCGTCGAGCTCGGCGGCGATCGACTCGTCCTCCTCGGCCAGCTCCTCGAGCGCCTCGAGGTCGTCGATGTCCGACTCCAGCGAACGAAACGTTTCGAGACGACGCCCCACCGAGGCGTGCTCGGACGACACCGCGGCGGCGTGCTCCTGATCCTCCCAGAAGCCGGGCGCCTGCATCTCGCCCTCGAGCTCGGCTAGCCGACCTTCCAGTCCAGAGGGGTCAAAGAGAGTCCGCGAGCAGCTTCAGCTGGCCGCGGAGGCCATCGACGCTATGCGCCATGGCCGATAGCACGGTCCGACTCGGACGAGCCACCGAGCGTGGCTGACAAGCGAGCGGGCGAAGTCGATGCAGAGCATCGGCGAGCACCGCGCGCGCAGTCAGGCGCGGTCAGGGGACGTCCGATCGGGCCGTGATTAAGGCCATGGCGCTTAGGCGCCATGGCACTTCTTGAACTTCTTGCCGGAGCCGCACCAGCACGGGTCATTGCGACCGATCTTCTCGTTCTCGTCGAGCCGGACCGTCTCTACCGCGACGGGCGCCTCGACAGCCTCGGCCGCCATCTGGCCGGCCTCGGCCGCGCCCGCGGGCACGGCGGCGCCGGCTGCGGCCGCGATCGCGTCGCGCCCGGTGAGCCCGTGGCCGCCCGAGGTGTTGAGGTTGCGCGTGCTCGTCGTGTTCGTGCCCGTCCCCCAGCGCGGGCCGGTGGGCTGCTGCTGCTCCTCGGCCTGGACCTCGACGTTGAACACGTATCGGGCGAACTCGTCCCAGATGTTGTTCATGAGCTCCGTGAACATCTCGAAGCCCTCGTTCTTGTAGGCCACGAGCGGGTCAATCTGGGCGAACCCGCGCAGGTGGATTCCCTCGCGCAGGTAGTCCATGTCATGCAGGTGCTCACGCCAGCGGTTGTCGATGATCTGGAGGAGCATGAAGCGCTCCAGCGCGCGCATCAGCTCGGGGCCGAGCTCCTCCTCGCGCTCGTCGTACGCCTGGATGACGTCCTCGCGGAGCTGCGTGATCAGCGTCTCGCGGTCGGTCCCCTCCTTGATGTCCTCGACCTCGAACGACTGGTCGTAGATCTGGTCGAGCTGCGTGAACAGCGGGTCGAGCTCCCAGTCCTCCTGGTACTCGCCCTGCATGTACTCGCGTGCGATGCGCTCGATCGCTTCGGCGATCTGCTCGCGCGCGGTCTCGGACATGTCCTGGCCCTCGAGGATCCGGTCGCGGTACTCGTAGATGATCTCGCGCTGTTGGTTCATCACGTCGTCGTACTCGAGGACGCGCTTGCGGATCAGGAAGTTCTGCTCCTCGACCTTCTTCTGGGCGCCCTCGATCTGCTTCGAGAGCATCTTGTGCTCGATCGGGAGCTCGTTGCCGTCGTCGTCGACCTGTGCGAGGAACTTGTTGTCGAGGATCTTGTAGATGCGGTCGCCGGCGAAGAGGCGCACGAGGTCGTCCTCGGCCGAGAGGTAGAAGCGCGACTCGCCGGGGTCCCCCTGGCGGCCTGAGCGGCCACGCAGCTGGTTGTCGATCCGACGCGACTCGTGTCGCTCGGTGCCGCAGATGAAGAGGCCGCCGGCGTCCATGACCTTCTCGCGGCCCTCCTGCACGTGCCGCTCCATTTGCGGGAAGAGCTCGTCCCAGGCCGTGTTCCACTCGTCCGTGTCCGGCTCGAGGCCACGCTTTGTGAGCTC
>JBKPME010000152.1:0-29332 GCA_046731915.1 Actinomycetota bacterium | reverse complement strand
GCGCAGCTCCGCCTGAAGCAGGTCGCGCAGCCGTGCCGACGAGTCGCGCGGCGCGTCCACCCCGCCCGCATCCTCCAAGGCCAGCTCGAGCTCGCTGCGGGCGTCGGGCATCCCAGGAGCCTACGTCGCCTCGTCCCGGGTACGGTCGGCGCACGATGAACGAGAAGTACCTCCGCATCTATCTGCAAGACCACCTGGCCGGCTCGACTACAGGGCTCGAGTTGGCGCGGCGCGCGCGCGGAGCCAACGAGGGCACGGAGTACGGCCCGCCGCTCGCCAAAATCGCCGACGAGATCGAGGCCGACAAGCGCCAGCTCGAGGGAATCATGGAGGACCTCGGCTTTGGAGGCGACCGGCTGAAGAACATCGGCGCATGGGGGCTCGAGAAACTCGGGCGCCTGAAGCTGAACGGCGAGCTCACGAGCTACTCGCCGCTGAGCCGGGTGGTCGAGCTCGAAGGACTCCTGACCGGCATCACCGGGAAGAAGGGGCTCTGGATCGCGCTGCTCGAGGTCGCGCCCAGCGAGGCGCGCCTGGACGCCGCGCTGCTGGAGCGGCTCCGCGACCGGGCGGAGGAGCAGCGCGCCACCGTCGACGAGCTGCGCCAGAAGGCGGCCCGCGAAGCGTTCACTAAGACTCAGATCTAAGTCCCCCACACTCAAGGGGTCTGACCCCTTGAGTCGTGCGCGCTTAAGGGGTCAGACCCCTTTAGGGTGCTGGAGGTGTCCTGGGAGCCCGAGCTCGACGAGCTGCGCCGGCGCGAGGAACTTGCCCGACAGATGGGCGGCGGGGAGCGGGTTGCGCGCCAGCACGCCTCGGGCCGGCTGACGATCCGCGAGCGGATCGAGCGGTTCTTCGACGAGGGCACCTTTCACGAGACCGGCGCGCTCGCCGGGCGCGGGAGCTACGGCGACGACGGCGAGCTCACCGGGTTCGTGCCCGCCAACACGGTCGTCGGCCAGGGCCGCATCCGCGGCCGTCGCGTGGTCGTGCAGGGCGACGACTTCACCGTTCGCGGCGGCGCCGCCGACGCGGCGATCTGGGAGAAGGCCGTCTTCGCCGAGCGCATGGCCCACGACCTGCGGCTACCGCTGGTGCGACTGGTGGACGGAACGGGCGGGGGCGGCAGCGTCAAGACGCTGGAGCAGATGGGCTTCTCGTACGTGCCGCCGCTGCCCGGCTTCGACCTCGTGGTGAAGAACCTCTCGATCGTGCCGGTCGCGGCTGCTGCGCTGGGCCCGGTGGCGGGCCTCGGCGCGGCGCGGGTCGTCTGCTCGCACTTCTCGGTGATCGTGAAGGGCACTGCGCAACTGTTCGTGGCGGGCCCTCCCGTCGTGGCGATGGCCGGCCTGGGCGAGACACCCGACAAGGAGGAGCTCGGGGGCGCCCGGATGCAGGCCCGCGCCGGGGCCGTTGACAACGTTGCGGCCGACGAGGACGACGCGCTCGATCAGATCAAGCGCTTCCTCGACTACCTGCCCGACAACGGGTGGGAGGCGCCGCCGCTCGTCGACTCGCCAGACCCGGCCGACCGCCGCGAGGAGGAGCTCCCCTCCATCGTGCCGCGCGACCAGCGCCGGCCGTACAAGATGCGCCGCGTGCTGGAGGCGGTGCTCGACCGCGGCTCGGTTTTCGAGCTCGGCGCGGCGTTCGGGCGCCCGGCGATCGCCTGCCTCGCTCGGCTCCGCGGGAGGCCCGTGGGCGTGCTCGCGTCGGACCCCGAGCACTACGGCGGCGGCGTGACCGCCGACGCGGCGGAGAAGACGGCCCGCTTCGTGGACATGTGCGATCAGTTCCACCTGCCGGTCGTGAACTTCGTCGACGTACCCGGCTTCGTGATCGGCACCGCCGCCGAGCATGCGGGCACGATCCGGCGCGGCTCCCGCGGTCTCTTCGCGGTGGTGCAGGCGAGCGTGCCATGGGTCTCGATCCTGGTGCGCAAGGTCTACGGGGTGGCCGGCGCGGGCCACGGCGACGGGTCGCGGCTGAACTTGCGCTTCGCATGGCCCTCCGGCAACTGGGGGTCGCTGCCGATGGCCGGCGGGCTCGAGGCGGCCTACCGGCGCGAGCTCGAGGCGGCGCAGGATCCGGCCGCGCTGCGAGACGAGATCGCGGCGCGGCTGGAGGCCGTGACCTCTCCGTTCCGCACCGCCGAGCGCTTCAGCGTGGAGGAGATCATCGACCCGCGCGACACGCGGCCGATCCTGTGCGACTGGGCGGAGCGGGCGCACGAGCTCGTGACGCACGAGCTGCACGCCGGACCGAAGGCGCGCGGACCGCGGCCGTGACGGGGTTGGCATGACGTGATATAGTTGCGCGCGCAATCATTTCCCGGCCCCTTCGAGGAGACGAGGCCATGAAGCTCAATGGCATCCACCACATCACAGCGATCACTGGCGACGCGCAGCGCAACGTGGACTTCTACGTCGGGGTCATGGGCCTGCGGCTGGTCAAGAAGTCCGTCAACCAGGACGACCCGACCGTCTATCACCTCTTCTACGGCGACGAGCACGCCAAGCCCGGGCTGGACCTGACGTTCTTCGAGTACCCGGGCGCCGCGCCGGGCCGCGCCGGAGAGGGCATGGTGCACCGCGTGATCTGGCGCGTCGGCTCCCCGGCCGCGCTCGATTTCTGGGGCGAGCGGCTCGCCGGCAAGGGGATCGAGTCCGCCCGCGAGGGCGACACGCTCCGCTTCGCGGACCCTGAGGGCCTCGAACACCAGCTGCTGGTCGCGGACGTCTCCGACGAGCCTCTGATCGCCGACCACCCCGATGTGCCGGCCGAGCACGCCCTGCAGGGCTTCCACGCGGTGCGCGCCTACTCGTCCGACCCCGAGCGCAGCCGCGAGCTGCTGGAGCAGGGGCTCGGATTCGAGCAGAACGGCGACGCCTGGGAAGCGCGCGGCGACGAGCGCGGCGGCCTCTATTTCTACGATGAGCCGCCTTCCGAGCGAGGCGTCCAGGGCGCCGGCACCGTGCACCACGTCGCGTGGAACTCGGCCGACGAGGACCACCTGGCGTGGCAGCAGCAAGCGTCCGAGCACGGCGCTCGCCCGACGCAGGTGATCGATCGCCACTACTTCAAGTCGATCTACTTCCGCGAGCCGAGCGGCGTGCTGTTCGAGCTGGCGACCCCCAGCCCGGGCTTCACGATCGACGAGCCGCTCGAGACGCTCGGCGAGAAGCTCTCGATCCCGCCGCGGCTCGAGGAGCTGCGACCCCAGATCGAAGCGACCGTCAAGCCGCTCGTGAACCCGCGTACCGCGTCCCGCACCGGCGCGTAGATTCCCAGCCGGTGCTCTTCACCGGCGGGACGATCCGAACGCTCGACCCGGCTGCCCCCTCGGTGGGGCAGCTGGCCGTTCGGGGACCGTGGGTAGTCGACGACGACAAGGCCGGCCCCGAGGTGGTCGAGCTCGGGGAGCGCTGCCTCGTGCCGGGCTTCACCGACTCGCACGTGCACTTCCCAACCTGGTCGCTCGGCCTGCGCCAGGCGCGGCTGGAGGGGGCGCGTTCGCTCGACGAGGCGCTCGAGCGCGTGGTGGCCGCGCGCGCGAACGTGCACAGCGGGCGCTGGCTACGCGGCCTCGGCTGGCGCGAGGGCGACTGGGCCGAGGTGCCGACCCGCGAGGCGCTCGACCGCGCGGTTCCCGACGTGCCGGTGGCCCTGATGTCGAAGGACTACCACTCGCTCTGGGTGAACAGCGCGGCGCTGGCGCTGGCCGACGCGCCGCTCGACGTGCCGGGCGGCGTGGTCGAGTCGAGCGGCATCCTGCGCGAGAACGCGGCCTGGAGCTTCCGCGACCGCTACGTGCGCCCGACCGTGGACGAGATGGTCGAAGCATGCCGCGAGGGAATGCGCCTGGCCGCCTCGCGCGGAGTCGTCGCGATCCACGACAAGGACGGCTGGCTCGGCGCCCTGGAGGTCTTCGAGCGCCTGCTGGAGGCGGGCGAGCTCGACGTACGGGTATGGCAGTCGTTCCCGTGGGACCGGCTCGACGACCTCCGCTCGCTCGGCCTGCGCTCCGGCTTCGGCAGCGACATGCTGAGGCTCGGCTACCTGAAGGGCTTCATGGACGGGACGCTCGGCTCCGCCACCGCGCACCTTCTGGACGGCTCGGGCGTCGAGATCAGCTCGCGTGAGGTGCTGGAGGGCGTGGTGCGCCGCGGCGCCGAGGCGGGCTGGCCGGTGGCCGTGCACGCCATCGGCGACGCCGCCAACCGGGCCGCCCTCGACGCCTTCGAGGCAACGCGCGCTGCGTGGGAGCCGGCGGGGCTGCGCCAGCGCATCGAGCACGCGCAGCTGCTGGACGACGCCGATGTGGCTCGCTTCGGGAAGCTCGGCGTGGCCGCGTCGGTGCAGTTCAGCCATGCGCCGTCGGACCGCGACCTGGCCGAGCGGCTGTGGGAGGGCAAGCAGGGCGCCTACGCGTTCCGCTCACTGCTGGATGCGGGCACTGTGCTGGCGAACGGCTCCGACGCCCCGGTCGAAGAGCTCGATCCGCTCGCAGGGATCGTGGCGGGCGTGCTGCGGACGCTCGACGAGCGCCGGGCCTGGCGGCCGGAGCAGGCCGTGACAATCGAGGAGGCGCTCCATGCCACCTGCGTGACACCGGCCTGGCTCGAGCATGCGGAGAAGCGCCGCGGAACGCTGCGGCCGGGGAAGCTGGCCGACCTCGTGATCCTGAACCGCGACCCGCTCACCTGCCCGCCCGAGGAGCTGCCGTCGCTGCGGGTGGAGGCCACGATGGTTGGTGGCCGGTGGACGTACGACAGCATTGAGGATGGGTAAGCGTCCTGGATAGGGCCGGATATGGCAGCCCTAAGCAGGACGCTTGATGTCCTCAGTGCCGTAGTTCCGGGGCCACCGAGCGCTAGAGGTCCTCCTGAACCATGTGATCCGCCGGGCTGATGCTGATCAGCCGAAACCCCTCCCCGCTCACGAACTTGTGCGGCGTGCCCGCGGGCACTACCGCGATCTGACCGGCGGCCAGCTCCACGGTCTCGTCGGCGATCGTGAAGGTCGCGCTCCCGGCCTCGACGATGAAGGTCTCGTCATATGGGTGGCGGTGGAGCCCCGGGCCGGTTCCGGGCGGGAAGGTGCCGATGAAGAAGGACACGGTCGAGCCGTGATCGCGCCCCTCGAAGCGCCCGATCAGGTTTCCCGGCAGGTCCGATACCTCGATCATCGGCAGAGCCTACGCCGCGTGAGCGGGTGCGCGGCGGCTCGCGAGCCAGAGCGCGGGGCCGGACACCAGCGCGGCGGCTCCGAGCGCGAGCGCCGCGACGCCGAGCGCCTCCAGGGCCACTCCGCCGAGCAGGGCCAGGCCTGCGCCGGTGAGCCCGCTCAGCATGTCGTTGAAGCCGATCAGCCGGCCCCGCTCGGATGGCAGCGTGCTGTCGGCGAGTTCGGCGGTCGCGGCGACGAACGAGAAGTTCCACCCGAGCCCCAGGCCGAACAGGGCGATCGCGGTGGCCGGCACGCTGTCGACCCATAGGAGCGAGATCACCGAGGCCGCCATCACCACCAGCCCGCCGAAGAGCGCCACCCGGCGGCCCATCCGGTCGATCAGCCGGCCGACCACGAGCACGAGCGCGTACATGCCGATCACGTGCGCGCCGATGATCGGGAACACGTTGTGGGCGGCGTGGTGCTGGTGGTCGACCACCACGGCCCCGGTCAGCGTCATCACCCCGACCATCACGCCGAAGCTCGCCTGCGCCGCGAGCAGCGCCGAGATCACCCCCGGCCGGCGGATGATCTCGCGCAGCGGCACCGCGGTCGAGGGAGGCGGCTCACCCGTGTGAAGGATGTCGGCGATCCGCCGCGGGTCGGGGCGCACGAGCAGCACCAGCACCAGCGCGACGACCATGAAGCCGGAGCCGGCGAGCCAGAGCGTCGCGAGCGTGTCGCCGTCCAGGTCCTTCCCGTGAAGCATCGGGCTGAAGACCGCAGGCCCAAGGATTGCGCCGAACACCGCGCCGAACAGCACGAGCGCGATGCCGTGGGCGCGCCGCTCGGGCGGATACATGTCGCCGGCCGCGGTGCGCGCGAGCAGTGCGGTGCCGCTCGCCACGCCGATCAAGACGAAGCCGGCGAACACGGGAACGGCGAGCTCCGCGGCGCTCCCGATGGCCGCGACCACGCCGCCGAGCGCGCCGGCCGCGAACCCTGCCGCGAGCACCGGCACCCGCCCGATCCGGTCCATCGCCCGGCCCGGCGAACGGGGCCGCCAGCGCACCGCAGGCGAGCACGATCGCCGGCCCCAGGCCGAGCAGCCCGTGGATCCCGAGCACCTGCACGAGCGTGATCGAGGCGACCGCAGCCTGCAGCTGAAGCATCCCCGAGTTCGCCGCCAGGGAGGCGGACAGAAGCGCAGTGTTGCGGACGATCGGAAGCTCGGTCATCGGAGGGCGGGTCAGCGTACCCACCCGACCTCCGGTAGTCCTCTTCTTCCATGAGAGAACGCCTGCGCGTTCTGCGCCACCACGACTTCCGCAACCTGTGGCTCGCCCAGACCACGAGCGCGATGGGCGACGGCGTCGTGATCGTGGCGCTCGCGCTGTTCGTGACCGACCTCACGGACAACCCCACTGAGGTGGGGATCGTCCTGGGCGCGCAGATGATCCCGCTCGTGTCCTTCCTCCTTATCGGAGGAGTCTGGGCGGACCGGCTGCCGCGCGCGCGGGTGATGATGGCGAGCGACATCACGCGCGCCGGGCTCCACACGCTGCTCGCGGTGCTGATCTTCACCGACGCCGTGGAGATCTGGCACATGGTCGTGATCGAGGCCTGCTTCGGGACCTCCTCGGCGTTCTCGATACCCGCGTACATCGGCCTCGTCCCGCGCACGGTGCCCGCCGGGGAGCTCCAGGAGGCCCAGGCGCTGTCGGGCTTCACGTTCAACCTGGCCGACCTGGGCGGGCCCGCGATCGCCACCGCGCTCGTGCTCGGCCTCGGCGCCGGGTGGGCATTCCCCTCGACGGCGCGACGTTCGTCGTCAGCGCGCTCTTCCTGGCGCGGATGCGCACCTCCGGCGCGCCGCCGGCCGCGAGCGAGCGCAGGACGATGCTGACCGAACTTGGGCGAGGGCTTTCACGAGGTGCGCTCGCCTGCGTGGCTCTGGGTCACGGTCGCGGTGTTCGCACTAGCCGTGCCGCTCGGCTACGCGCCGCTGCTTGTGCTCGGGCCGACCGTCGCCGGGGAGACCTATGATGCCGCCGCCGTGTTCCGCGTTGTAACCGCGGCCTACGGCGCCGGAGCGCTCGCGGGCACGCTGATCGGCCTGCGCTGGAGGCCGCGGCATCCGATGCGGGCGGCCTTCCTCGTGCTCGCTGCCTGGCCCATGGTGGTGGTGAGCTTCGCGCTTGGGATGCCGGCGGCCGTCGTGGTGCCGCTTGCCGTGGCAACCGGCGTCGGCTTCGCGCTCTTCGACGTCTTCTGGAACACGACGATGGCCGAGCAGATCCCACCGCACGCCCTGTCACGCGCGAGCGCGTATGAGTGGATGGGGTCGCTGATCCTGCTGCCGGTGGGGTACCTCGCCGCCGGCCCGGTAGCCGACGCGACCAGCACCGAGACCGTGCTCGTGGGCGGCGCGCTCCTGACCGCGCTCGTGCTCGCGCTCGGGCTCATCCCGCGCGACACGCGCATGCTGCGCCGCCTGGAGCAGGCCCGGTCCGTCTAGTCGTGCGACTGCCGCTGAGCCGCGGCGTCGAGCGCCTCTCCGAGCGTGCCGAACGAGTGGGCCCAGGAGATCTTCCCGTCCTCGTTTCGCTCGGCGAGCCAGAAGACGGGCACCTCGATCTCCATCCCGCTCCCCCGCCCCCTACCCCGGAAGCGGCCGCCCATCAGCGTGAGACTGCCGCGGCGATGCACCTCCTGCGGCTCGAACCCATAGCGCTCGAACGCCTCCGCCAGCTCGCGCCGAAAGTCCATGAGCCCGTCGGGTCCGCGAAAGCCGCCCTCCTCGCCTTCCAGCACTCCCGCGACGGTGGAGTGCAATTCGGCGTCGGGCGCCCAGCGGTCGTATTCCGCCTCGATATCGCCGCCGGCCAAGCCGCGAAGCGCCGCCCATAGCGCTCGAGCTCGTCAGCCGGGACCGGATCCCACCCCTCGGGAGCCATGGCTACGAGTATCGCGCTTTCACGTGTATCTCGACCCGCGTCGGGAATACCCCAAATGTCATGAGGCGAGAGTCATGGCTACCGGCAGCGCCGGAGGGAGTGGTGCGCGCGCGTGCGCTCGTGCGCGAGGTGGCCGCTGAGCTGCGGCTCGACGCGGTCACCACCTGGGAGCTGATTCTCGCCACGAGCGAGGCGTTCAGCAATGCGGTCGAGCACGGCCGACCGTGCGCCCGTGGCGGCATCCGCGTCCGCGTGGAAGGCCTGGCCTCTGGCGTCGGCGTCGAGGTCTCCGACTGCGGCTCCTTCCCGACCAGGTGGAGCACCGGCAAGCGCCGGGGCGAGGGCGGCCGCGGCATGCGGACAATCGCCGCGATCATGGACCAGCTCGAGGTCGTGCGGACCGCGGGCGTGACCCGCGTCCGCTTTGCGAAAGCGGCTCGCGCTCGTTTGAGCTAGTCGACGACCGGGGCGAGCTCGAACCAGACGCGCGTCCGGTCGTGGTGCTCGACGCCCCAGCTCTCCGCCATCGATTCGATCAGGACGAGCCCCCAGCCGCCCTCCTCGTCGAGCGGCTGGTCGCGCGGCGTGTGCTCGAAGCCCACCCCCGGATCGCTCACTTGGACGCGGACGCGGCCTCGATCGATCGCGCTCAACTCGAGCTCGATGATCTGATCCTCGGCGGCGCCCCCATGACGGACTGCGTTGTTCACGAGCTCGCAGGTGAGGAGGAGCAGCGTGCTCTCCAGCTCGACGGGGAGCCAGGAGGCGGCACTCTCGATCCAGGAGCGAGCGCGCTCGGGAGCGCGGCTCCCTCCGGCGATCGCGATCCGGAGCCGCTTGCGCGGGGCGACGGGTGCCGGCTGTAGGTTGAGTGCCTGGGTGGTGGAGTAAGCCATCGGGGGGAGGCGGTCCCAGGAAGGGTCGGCCCGGGTCGAGGTCCATGTTCCGCGTCGGCCCACGCGCGCGCGTGCTTTAGCGGTGCAGCCGCGGCTAGCCGCCTGTTCTAGCCGCGCCGGGCAATTACGATCTGCTGAGGAGCGATGAAGGTCGAGAACCCTGAGCAGGCCCTGACCGATGCCGTGTGCTCGCGCGTGCGCGAGCACCTCGACGGGGAGGACGCGGAGCTGGCGCAGGCGTTCGCCCGGCAGCTCTACCGGTGGGTCGCCCCGGAGGACGTGGTCGAGCGCGACGCGCTCGACCTCTACGGGCTCGCGCTGGGGCATTTCAACTTCGCCCGCGAGCGCCGGCCCGGCACCCCGAAGGTGCGCGCGTACAACCCGCGCTTCGAGGAGCACGGCTGGCAATCCACGCATACCGCCGTCGAGATCGTGACCGACGACATGCCGTTTCTCATCGACTCGGTGAGCATGGAGCTGAACCGGGCGAACTGCGGGGTGCACCTGATCATCCATCCCGTCCTCGCCGTGCAGCGCGGCGCCGACGGCCGCCTCACCGAGATCTTCCCGCAGGCCGACCCGCTGCCGGAGGGTGCAATCGCCGAGTCGGTGATCCATGCGGAGGTGGTGCGCCAGACCGAGCCCGAGAAGCTGCGCGAGATCGAAGAGCGCCTCGAGCGCGTGATCAGGGAGGTGCGCTGTGCGGTCGATGACTGGCAGGCGATGCGCGGTCAGGCGCTCGAGGCGGCCACCGAGATCGCTGAGGACGACGCGGAGGCCGCCGCCTTCCTCGACTGGCTGGCCGACGACAACTTCACCTTCCTCGGCTATCGCGACGTGGATGGAGCCGGGCTCGGGATCCTGCGCGAGTCGCGGGAGGAGGACCCGAGCGAGGGCTTGAGCGCCGACTCGGGCGTCATCACGCTCACCAAGGCCAACAAGCGCTCGACGGTGCACCGCCCCGCGTACCTCGACTTCGTGGGAGTCGGCAAACACTGCTTCCTCGGGCTCTACACGCACACCGCCTACCGCGCAAGCCCCACCGAGATCCCGATCCTGCGCCGCCGCGTCGCTCAGGTGCTCGAGCGCGCGGCGTTCCCGCAGGGAAGCCACAACGAGAAAGCCGTGCTCGAGATCCTCGACACCTACCCGCGCGACGAGCTGTTCCAGATCTCGGAGGACGAGCTCTTCGAAGCCGCGATCGGGATCCTCCACCTCGGCGAGCGTCAGCGGCTGCGACTGTTCGCGCGGCGGGACCCGTTCGGGCGCTTCTTCTCGCTGCTCGTGTTCGTGCCGCGCGACCGCTTCAACACTGAGAACCGGCGCCGGATAGAGGCGATCCTCCGCACGGCCACCGCCGCGACCGGCATCGACTACACGACCCGCGTGTCCGAGTCGGTGCTCGTGCGGCTCCACTTCGTTGCCTACGTCGAGTCCGGCACGGCGCCCGAGTTCGATGCCCACGAGGTCGAGATGATGCTCGTGGCAGCCACCCGCTCGTGGGCCGACGACCTCGAGGAGGCGCTGCTCGACGAGCTCGGCGAGGCCGCGGGCGGCGAGCTATTCCAGCGCTACGGGGATGCGTTCCCGGCGGCCTACAGGGCGGACTGGGTCGCCCGCTCGGCGCTCGCGGACATCATGCACATCGAGGAGCTGCCCGAGGCCGATGGGCTCGGCATCAGCCTCTACCGGCCCCTCGAGGCCGGGCCGCGCATGCTGCGGGCCAAGCTGTTTCGCGCCGGGCGGCCGCTGATGCTCTCCGACGTGCTGCCGCTGTTCGAGAACATGGGCGTCGAGGTAGCCGACGAGCGCCCGTACCCGATCGTGCCGCGCGGCCGCGACCGGGTGTGGATCTACGACTTCGGCCTCACCTACAGCGGCGCCGGCGACCTGAGCGCGGGCGGCGTCCGGGAGAGCTTCCAGGACACCTTCGTGCGCGCCTGGCGCGGCGAGGTCGAGAACGACAGCTACAACCGGCTTGTGCTCGGCGCAGCGCTCACCTGGCGCGAGATCACGGTGCTGCGCGCCATCGGCAAGTACCTGCGCCAGGCGCGCATCACCTACAGCGACCGCTACGTCGAGCAGGCGCTCGTCGGACACCCCGAGATCGCGCGCCTCCTGGTGGCGCTCTTCCAGGCCCGCTTCGATCCGCGCCGCGACGACCGCGCCGATGCGGACGAGGTGGCGGAGCGGATCGAGGAGGCGATCGACGCCGTCGAGAGCCTCGACCAGGACCAGATCCTGCGCATGTTCCTCGGCGTGATCCGGGCGATCCTGCGCACCAACTACTTCCAGACCGGCCCGACGGAGGCGGCCACCCACCTCTCCTTCAAGCTCGATCCGCCCGAGCTGCGCTGGCTTCCGCAGCCGCGCCCACGCTACGAGATCTTTGTCTACTCGCCCCGCACCGAGGGCGTGCACCTGCGCGGTGGCGCAGTGGCGCGCGGCGGGATCCGCTGGTCCGACAGGCGCGAGGACTTCCGCACCGAGGTGCTCGGCCTGATGAAGGCGCAGATGGTGAAGAACGCCGTGATCGTTCCGGTCGGCGCCAAGGGCGGGTTCGTGGTTAAGCGGCCGCCGGACAGGCGCCAGGACCTGCCCGAGGAGGTCGTGGCCTGCTACGAGACCTTCATCCGCGGCCTCCTCGACCTGAGCGACGACATCGACGGCGGCGATGTGGTTCCGCCCGAGAAGGTGGTGCGCTACGACGGCGACGACCCCTACCTCGTCGTGGCGGCGGACAAGGGCACCGCGACGTTCTCCGACATAGCGAACGGCATCGCGCTGGAGGAGGGCTTCTGGCTCGGCGACGCCTTCGCCTCCGGCGGCTCGACGGGCTACGACCACAAGAGGATGGGCATCACGGCGCGCGGCGCGTGGGAGTCCGTGAAGCGCCACTTCCGCGAGATCGGCCACGAGGTCCAGACGCAGGACTTCACCGTGGTCGGCATCGGCGACATGTCGGGCGACGTGTTCGGGAACGGGATGTTGCTCTCGCGCCACATCCGGCTAGTCGGCGCGTTCAACCACCGCCACGTCTTCATAGACCCAAGTCCCGACCCGGAGCGGAGCTTCGCGGAGCGAAAGCGCCTCTTCGAGCTGCCCGCGTCGTCTTGGGAGGACTACGACCGCGGCGTGATCTCGCCGGGAGGCGGCGTCTACGACCGCGCAGCGAAGGCGGTGCAGCTCTCGCCAGAGGCGCGCGAGGTGCTCGGCGTCGAGAGCGAGACGCTCACGCCGAACGAGCTCGTGCAGGCGCTGCTGCGCGCGCCCGTCGACCTGCTCTGGAACGGCGGCATCGGCACCTACGTCAAGGCCAGCATGGAGGCGCACAGCGACGCCGGCGACAAGGCGAACGACGCCGTTCGCGTGGATGCCTCCGAGTTGCGCGCGAAGGTGATCGGCGAGGGCGGCAATCTCGGCGTCACCCAGCGGGGGCGGATCGAGTACGCGCTCGCGGGGGGGCGCGTCAACACGGACGCGATCGACAACTCGGGCGGCGTCGACTGCTCCGACCGCGAGGTGAACATCAAGATCCTGCTCGATTCCATATTCGAGGCCGGCGACCTGACGGAGAAGCAGCGCAACGAGCTGCTCGTGGAGATGACCGACTCGGTTGCCGCGCTCGTCCTCCAGGACAACTACGAGCAGACCGAGACGCTGAGCCTGGCCGAGGCGAACGCGGCGAGCATGCTCGACGTGCACCAGCGCTTCATTCGCTTCCTCGAGACGCGCCGCAGCTTGGACCGCGAGCTGGAAGCGCTGCCGGACGACGAGGAGATCGGCGAGCGCAAGCGCGACGACGGCGGGCTCTCGCGGCCCGAGATCGCCGTCCTCCTCGCGTACAGCAAGATCGACCTGAACGAGGCGCTGCTCGAGTCGGACGTTCCCGAGGATCCCTACCTGTCAGCCGAGCTCGAGCGCTACTTCCCGGCGCCGCTGCCGGAGCGCTTCGGCGAGCAGATGCGCTCGCACAGGCTCGGCCGCCAGATCGTCGCCACGCAGGTGGTGAACAACATGCTCCACGGCGGCGGCACCACGTTCGCCTTCCGGCTGCACGAAGAGACGGGCGCGCCGGCCTCGCAGATCGCCCGCGCGTACGCGTGCGCGCGCGAGATCTTCGAGATGCGGCCGCTGTGGGCCGAGATCGAGAGTCTCGACAACCAGTGCGACGCCTCGGTCCAGATCGACCTGCTGCTCGAGGGGCGGCGGCTGGTGGAGCGCGCCTCGCGCTGGTTGCTCGGGAACCGGCCGCGCCAGCTCGACATCGCCTCGACCGTGCGCCATTTCCGCCCGGGCGTGACGGCGTTGTACGCGTCGATCACGCGGCTGCTCTCACCGGAGGACGCCGAGCCGCTCGCCCGCCGCGCCGACGACCTGCGCGAGCAGGGCGTCCCGGAGGACCTCGCTACCCGCGTCGCCGCACTGCCGACCATGTTCTCCGCGCTCGACATCGTGGTGGTGGCGGACGAGCGCGAGCTGGACGTAGAGCAGGTGGCCGCAGCGCACTTCCGTCTGGGCAGCCGGCTCGGGCTCCACTGGCTGCGCGACCGCATCGTCGCGCTGCCGCGCGACGACCGCTGGCGCGCCCGCGCCCGCGCCGCGCTGCGCGACGACGTCTACGCGATCCACCGCGAGATCACCTCGGAGGTCCTGCGCTCAGCCTCCGGCGACACGGAGCCCGCGGGCCTGGTGGACCGCTGGATCGACTCGAACCCGGCCTCGGAGCGCGCGCTCCAGACGCTCGGCGACATCCGGAGCGGGCAGAGTTACGACCTGACGACGTTGCCCGTCGCCGTGCGCGAGCTGCGCAACCTCATCGCTCAGCCGTGACGTCGGCGCTCACTTGCCAGAGGCGGCGCGCCGCCTCCTCGTCGCGCGCCGCCCGGTTCGGCTTGACGATCTTCGGCCGGCCGCGCTGTTCCGCGATCCCGTCGGGGCCGACGTACGCGCCGCCCTCGAGGCCCGGCTCGGTCGCTGCGTAGAGGACCGGTAGCGCGCCCATCTCGTCGCTCTGGGCCACGGTGGCGTTCACCACCTTCATGACGAGGCGGTCGAACGGCGGAGCGGCGGCGCTCTGGAGGTTCGTGGCCGCGTAGCCGGGGTGTGCGGCCAGGCTCTTGACGGTCGAGTCCTGAGCGCGGAGGCGCCGGTCGAGCTCGAGCGCGAACAGCAGATTCGCCAGCTTGGACTGCCCGTACGCGTTCCAGCGGAAGTAGTGGCGCTCGCCGTTCAGGTTGTCGAAGGCCATCCCGCGGACCGTCTTGTGCGCGGAGCTCAGAGCGTCACGACGCGGGCATCGTCGCGGCCTTCCATCAGGGGCAGGAGCAGGTTCGCCAGCGCGAAGTGACCGAGGTGGTTCGTCCCCAGGTGGAGCTCGAAGCCGTCGTCGGTGAACCGCCGCGGGCAGCCATCACGCCGGCGTTGTTGATCAGCAGGTCGAGGCCGTCGTGCTTCGCCTCAAATCGCGCCGCGAACGACCGCACCGAGGACAGGCTCGCAAGGTCGAGCTCCTCGAGCTCCGGCTTCGGGCGGGACGCGGCCGCTTCCACCTCGGCGAGCGCCGCGCGGCCCTTCTCCATGTTCCGGCAGGCGAGCACCACGAGCGCGCCCCTACGAGCTCGCGGGCCGTGACGAGCCCGAGGCCGCTGTTGGCGCCGGTGACTACGGCGACACGACCGGTCTGATCGGGGATGCGGTCGGCGTCCCAGCCGTCGCCCATGCGGCGAACGCTAGTTGATCGTGATGCGCGTGCTCGCCCTGACGAAGATGGTTGAGCCGTCCTTGCCGCTCTGGCAGCGCATGCGGGCCACGAGCCGCCAGTCGCCCTTCCCGATGTTCTTGTTCTTTGGAATCCAGCGGAAGCTGAAGCGTCCGTTGGCGCGGATGTGACGCTGAGCGATCGGCGCCGAGTTCTGGGCAGTGCGCACGAATACGCGCACGGTCCGCGAGCAGAACTCAATCACCGGCCAGCCGCGGCCGCGCACGGTCTGGATGTCGGTTCGCTTGACGGTCTTGGGCGTGGCGCTGATCGACTGCGAGTTTTGGGCTGTCGACGGGATCGCGAGCGTGAGCGCGGCGAGAACGACAACGGTGAGGGCGGCAACAGGACGCATGGGATCGATGCTGCCACAGGAATCAGGGGTTGGGCCCTTTATGCACCGAGATGAGCACATAAAGCGCCCAACCCCGTTCAGACCCTGCCTTCAAGGCTGTCGTTTGGATATATATAACCTCTGGGTAATATATCTGCAGTGAGCGCAACCGCTGCCGCCCCCTTCACCGCCCTCGCCGAGCCGGCCCGGCGCCAGATCCTCGAGCTCCTCCGCGAGCGCGAGCGCCCGGTCAACGAGCTCGTCGAGCGCCTGAAGCTGAGCCAGCCGGGCGTCTCGAAGCACCTGCGTGTGCTTCGCGAAGCCGGCCTCGTGCGGGTGCGGCCCGAGGGCCAGCGGCGCTGGTACGGCCTTCGTGCCGAGCCGCTCGCCGAGCTGGACGAGTGGCTTGCACCGTACCGCGAGTTCTGGCGCGGGCGGCTGGATGCGCTCGAGCAACACCTCGACAGACAGGAGGACCGATGACCGACGGAACCCTCGAGCGCCGTGGCGACCACCAGGTGCTCCGCTTCGAGCGCCGGCTCGACCATCCGGTCGAGCGCGTGTGGCGGGCACTCACCGAGCCCGACGAGCTGGCCGCGTGGCTTGCGCTCGCGGAGCTCAACCTGACCGAGGGCGGCAGCGTCGTCCTTACCTGGCAGAACACCGATCCCGAGGGCAACACCGCGGTCGCCCGCGGCACGGTGAGCGCCCTCGACCCGCCGCGGCTCGTCGAGTTCGACACCGACATCCACGGGCGCCTGCGCTGGGAGCTCGAGCCCGCCGGCGACGGAACGGCCCTGACCTTCACCGCGGAGGCGCAGCTGCCAGGGGACTGGGAGCTCGAGGTGCTCGCCGGCTGGCACATCCATCTCGACCACCTGGAGCACGTGCTCGACGGCGGCACGATCGACTGGCCGAACTGGAGCAGCGAGCACATGCCCGAGTGGGAGCGAATCCGCGCGCGCTACGAGTCGCAGGTCAGCGCGAGCCCGCGAACGCCCTGAAGGAGTAGCGCCTCCGGTAGCCGAAGCGCGTGCCGCGCGGCGGCGACTCCCAGCGCGTCGCGTGGCGCGCGTATGCGAGCGCGCGGGGCGTACGAGGCGATCTTCCGGCCCTGGCAGCGCTGGGTGTAGCCGGGGCAGTTGATCCACAGGTAGGCGTCGACGATGGGATTCGACGTGTTCGTCGTGGGCGGGGTGCCGAGCCCGCGCATGCCGGGGTTGCACCAGACGGTGATCCGGCGCCGGTTCGAGCGCCGGTAGTGGACCGGTCCGCGCCCGTTCCCGGCCGTGTCGATGACGAAGTGCTTCCCGCCGGTTAGCCGCGAGATGGTGAGCCCGTGCCGGATGTTCACGCGCGTCCAGTCGTAGTGGGTGGCGTTCAACATGAAACCGCGGACCTTCGCGATCCCGATGGCGCGCAGCTGACGCGCGGTGCGCCGGGCCGGCTCCCAGTCCGACGCGCCGCCCTCCATGTAGATGGTGGCGTTCGGCAGCCGTGAGAGCCGCTCCACCCCGTAGCGCAGCAGGCGAATGCGGTCGTCGCGGCGGCTGCGCGCCTGGCAGTCGATCGTCCCGAGCGAGTCCGGCTCGAACGCGATCACGACGCGGGCTCGCTTGATCGTCCTCGCGAGGCGGCGGTACCAGGCGCGCGTGCGCGCGTCTTCGGCCGGGCCGCCCCCGGTGTACCACGGCCCGCAGCGGTTTGCCTGGGCGCGCGCGACGGTGAGGATCGGGACCCTGTGCCGGCGGCGCGCGCGGACGATCACGCGTCGCACCTTCTGCGGAAGTGCGGCCTCGTGAAACGGCCGAACCAGAGCGCCCGCGGCTCCCGAGCGATCTTCTAGGTCAGGCGCGTTTTGCGACGCTGGCCGGAGCGCCGGTAGACCCGCCACTGGTGCCAGGACGGCGAGTGATGGTCCACGTAGAGCCGGACTCCGGCCAGCGGGTTCCCCTGGGCCTCCGCTTCGGTTGTGGTTGGGCTCGCCGCCACCAGGCAGCCGGCGGCGAGCAGTACGACAAGCACGCCCCCCCGGACATGCCGCGTGAGAGTAGGAACGGGCAGGACGGCAAAGGACACCATCGGCACCTCTCGGGTGGGCGGATTTTTGACTAGCTGCAGAGCTCCCGAGCGGCCAGGACGAGGCCCTCCGCGCAGGCGTCGAGGCTCGCGAGGTCGACCCATTCCTCGACCGAATGCGCCCCCTCCCCGCCCGGCCCGAACACGACCGTGGGAATGCCGGCCGCCTGGGTAAAGGCCGCGTCCATCCAATAGGTCTCGCCGTAGAGCTCGGCCGGGCGGCCCGAGACCGCCTCGGCCGCCCGCGCGACCGACTGGACCACGTCCGCGCCCGGCTCCACGCTGAAGGGGTCGCGCACGAGGGCGAGCCGCGCCTCAGCGCCCTCGATCCCCGCGGCTAGGGCCTCGCATTCACGCCGCACGTCCGCGGCCGTCTCGCCCGGGACGGTGCGGCGCTCGAGCGAGAGGACGCAGCGGGCGGGATAGCTGGAGAGCTCCTGGCCGCCCTCGATCAGCGACGCGTGCACCGACCCGGGTCCGACGAGCTCGTGCCGCGGCGCCGCGTCGAGCGCCGACTGGAGCTCCGCGAGGCGCGTCAGTGCAGGCGCCATCAGCGTGATCGCGTCAATGCCCTCGGCGGGCCGCGAGCCGTGTGCCGCGCGCCCGCGCGTCTCAACCTCCGCCCAGACGAAGCCTTTGTGCGCGATGCAGACGCGCAGCGCGGTCGGCTCGGTGACGATCGCGGCGTCGGTGCGCCGGCGCCCAAGCACGGACTGCACTCCGATGCTCGCGTATTCCTCGTCCGCGACCGCGGCCACGATCACGTCGCCCGCCAGCTCCTCCGTACGCAGTCGCTCCGCCGCCAGCATGCAGGCGGCCAGCCCCGCCTTCATGTCGTAGGCGCCGCGCCCATACATCCGCCCGTTCCGCACCACGGGCTCGAACGGCCGCTCCATCCCGTCGACGCCCACGGTGTCCATGTGTGCGTTCAGCATCAGCGAGCGGCCGCCTCCGGTCCCTCGGGCGACCCCGATCACGCTCGGCCTGCCCGGCGCCGCCTCGTCGACCTCGACCTCGAGCCCGGCGTTGTGGAGCCAGCCCGCCACGAAGGCGGCCATCTCGGCCTCCCCCGCCCCGCCCGGCACGAGGTCGGGGTTCACGGAGTCGATCGCGACCAGCGAGGCGACGAGCTCCGCTGCGCTCATCGGCTAGGCGACGACGCGCAGATGCCGGAAGGGCCGGCCCCTCAGCTCGCGCACGACCGCGTCGACGAGCCGCTCCTCGTCGCGCACCTGGCCGTCCGTGATCGCGTCGATCAGGCTGCGCTTGCGCTCGAGCAGCTCGGCCATGGTCTCGTCGATCGTGTCCGGCGCCAGCAGGTACCACGCGGTGACGGCGCTGCCCTGGCCGATCCGGTGGAGCCGATCCTCGGCCTGGTCGTGGCGGGCGGGCGTCCAATCGAGCTCGAGGAAGGCGACATTGGAGGCGCGCGTGAGCGTGATTCCCTGCGAGGCGGCCTTGAGCGAGCAGACGATCAGCTGCGGCCCGTCCTCCGCCTGGAATGCGTCGACGGCGCGCTGGCGCTGTATCGCGGTGTCGCTGCCCAGGATGTGAAGGGCGTTGGGGAAGCGCTCCATCAGCCCGCGCTGGGTGGCGATGTGCTCGGCGAACACCACCAAGGGCTCGCCGGACTCGAGGAAGTCGGCCACCCACGCGAGCGCGGTCGGCAACTTGCCGCGTGCGGCGAGCTGGCGCAGGTTGTTCAGCCGCACGAGCTGCTCGGCGCGCAGCGCGGCGGCCACCTTAGCGTCGATCGTCCGGAGGTCGAGCGGCAGGGTCTGCAGCCAGGCGATCACGTCGCGCTCCGCGAGCCGGTACTCCTGCTCGTTCGAGAGCAGCACCGGCACCGTGTCGTGGCGCTTGGCCGGCAGCTGCGGCAGCACCTGCTGCTTCGTCCTCCGCACGTAGCAGTGGGCGCGGAGGTTCCAGTGCAGGCGGTCGTCGCTGCCGGCGGAACGGAAGCGGCGCGTGAGCCGCGCGCCGCTGCCGAAGTCCTTCAAGCGCCCGAGCACGCGCAGCTGCGAGACCAGCTCCTCCGCGCGGTTCAAGATCGGCGTTCCGGTGAGCGCTAGCCGGAGCGCGTCGTCCGGCAGCTGCCCGGCCAGCTCGAGCGCCGCCTTCGTCCGCGCGGCGCGCGCGTTCTTCACGTAGTGCGACTCGTCGAGGATCAGCGCGCGTGGCTCGAGCTCGATGAGCTTGTCGGCGTGCCAGTCGAGGATGTCGTAGTTCAGGACGATGATCTCGGCGGCCGCGACGTCCTCGGTCCAGACCTCGTCGGTGCGCCCATCCAGCACCGCGACCTTGCGCCGCGGCAGCCAGTGGTTCGACTCGCGCTCCCAGACGAGCTTCATGCTCGCCGGACAGATGACGGCCGTGGGAAACGCCTCGTCCGCCTCGATCGTCGCGAGCGCCTGGACGGTCTTGCCGAGGCCCTGCTCGTCGGCGATGAAGGTGCGCCGCCGCTCGAGCGCGTAGCGCACGCCGGCGCGCTGGAAAGGGTGGAGCTCGCCCCCCAGCTCGAGGTCCTCGAGCTCGGCGTCGTCGGCGTAGGAGAGCGCGACCGTCTCGGAGGCTCGCTCGTGCTCGGCAACCAGCTCCTCGAGCAGCTCGCTCGCCGGCTCCTCCACGTGCACATCGGGATAGGCCTCGAGGTACTCGGTGAGCTGCGGCGCGAGCGCCGGGTCGGCGGGCACGGCGACACCCCACGGAGCGTCGCGCAGGAAGAAGCGGCCCGGGCGGTGCACGGGCTGCGCCTCGGAGAGGTCGCGGAAGGCCGTTGCGGGGGCGCGGTCCCACGTGTGAAAGACGGTGAACTGCGGCTCGCCGTCCTCGCCGATCTGAAGCGTCATCTCGGCCGGCGGCGGTGTGTGGCCGGTGCGGAGCGAGCGCGCGCACGCGGTGGCCAGGTCGTCGAGGCGCAGGCCCTCGAGCTGCTGGAGCAGCGCGGCGTTCTCCTCGCTGAAGGGGAACAGGACGCGGCCGTCCGCGGCATCGGTGCCCGCGGTGAGCTCATCGGGCCGGTCGCCCTGGAGCGTGCGGACGAGGAAGTGGCCGCGTCCGTCGCGTGCCACGACGGTGCAGACTGCACGCCAGCGGTCCGAGTCGGTCAGCCACGCGAGCACGTCGGGACTGGGCACGAGATCCGGGAAGCGCGCGAGCAGCGCCTCGATCGCCTTCGCCACGCGCGGCCGCGCGGGCACGCGCCAGTGCTTGCGGCGCCAGTCGAACCAGCGCCCCGGCAGCTCCTTGACCGCCTCGTTCAGCTCCTCGTGGAAGCGGAAGTCGAAGACCAGCTCGGGCTCGCGCGGGTTGTCCGCGAGCAGCCAGACCTGGCCCGTGGCGGGCTCAGGATCGATCTGAAAGGGGTCAACGGCCAAACAGACGAGCTTAGCGGCGATCGAGGCGTTCCAACAGGGGCACCGCGGCGTCCACGGTCGGCTCCACGCGCAGCTCGTCGGCCAACTCCCGCGCCCGTGCCGTGTATAACGGCTCGTCGAGGACGGCCCGGATGGCGTCGCGAAGCGGGGCGATCGCCGCCCCAACGTCCTGGCGATCCGGCTCCACTGACAGGCCAGCGCCGACCTCGGCGACCCGCCGCGCGTTCCGGGGCTGGTCCGCGAACAGCGGCACCACGACCAGCGGCACGCCCGCCGCGATCGCCCCGAGTGTGGAGCCCGAGCCGCCGTGGACCACGGCGGCAGCCGCGTGGCCGAGCACGTCCTGCTGCGGCACCCAGCGCTCGACTCGCACGTTGCCGGGCACCTGCGGAAGCACGTCGAGGTCCAGCTCACGGCCGACCGTGAGGAGCACGCGGACGGGCAGGTCTGCGACCGCCTCGAGCGCCATCGCGTATGCCGGCAGCGCTTGCACCAAGCTCCCGGCGACGCTGCCGAACGTGACGTAGACGAGCGGCTCGTCTTCGCGGCCCGTCCACCAGTCAGGCAGCTCCCGGGCCGGCACGTCCCAATCCGGATCATGGAAGCGGTGCGTGTCGGGCTGGGCGCCCTCGTCGAGCGTGGCCGGGAAGACGGTCAGAAAGGGCGAGCCGCGCAGCCGCTCGGCGCTGGGATCGGGGGGCAGGCCCTCGGCCCGGCGGATCGCATCGACGGCCGGCCCCGACATTCCCAGGCTCAGCTCCTCCGTTGAGGCGAGCCCGTTGGCCACGCGCGCGTGCGCGATCCCGCGGGACTCGGCGACGAGCGCGGAGCCGTACTCGTTCGGATCGTGAAGGACCGCGTCGGGACCCCAGCCGTCGAACAGCGCGCGCAGCCCGGGAATGGCAGCGGTGGTGTTGAGCCGCCCGAAGATTTCGCCCACGACGACCTGGTTGGCCTCCTCCGGAGGCAGCTCCGGAACCCGTGCCCAGATGGCGCCGAGCTCGTCCTCCGGCGGCGGGTCGAACGGCTGGAAGTCGAAGCCGGCGCCCTCTGCGGGGCCGGCCAGTTCCGGCGGTCCCGCGAACATCACCTGGTGACCGGCCCGCTCGAACGCCCGAGCGAACGGTACGAGCGGGTTGAAGTGCCCGGCTCCGCGAGTGGACGAGAAGAGCGCGCGCAAGGGGCGCCAGTCTAGGCTGCGCAGATGGCCGGCGAGAGCGTCCGCTACCTCTCCCGCGCGG
Organism: Actinomycetota bacterium; assembly: GCA_046731915.1. Lineage (GTDB taxonomy): Bacteria > Actinomycetota > Thermoleophilia > Solirubrobacterales > Thermoleophilaceae > JACVRW01. The sequence goes on along the minus strand of JBKPME010000152.1, from coordinate 7,518 downwards.
ACGTGGAGGCCGTCGGGCTCCCGGGCACCGACGTGATCGAGATCCTCGATGCCGCCTTTCGCGCCAAGCGCGAGGGCGCCGTCGAGATGCCGCCGAAGATCGGCGTGCACCCGCGCGACGACGCGTTCATTCACGCGATGCCGGCGTACCTGGCGAGCGCCGATGCGGTCGGTCTCAAGTGGGTCGCGGGCTATCCGGGCAACCAGTCACTCGGGCTGCCGTACATCCACGGGCTGTTCCTGCTCTCCGACGCGGCCAGCGGCCGTCCCCTCGCGGTGATGGACGCCACCTGGATCACCGAGGTGCGGACCGCCGCGGCCAGCATGCTGGGGATCCGCGCGCTCACAGAGAGACCGGTCGAGGCCATGGGCATCCTCGGCTGTGGGCGCCAGGGCCACGCCCACCTCGAGCTCGCCCGGCAGGTCCTCCCCTCGCTTCGGCGCGCGACTCTGTTCGACCGCCATCCCGAGCGGGCCGAAGCGCTCGCCGCCGCGCATCCGCAGCTTGAGGTCGAGGTCGCGTCGTCCGCGGAGGGAATCGCCGTGGGCACCGAGGCGGTGGTGACCACCTGCGCGATCGTGCGCAATCCCGACCGTCCGCTCGGCCGCGCGCACCTCCAGGACGCCTCGGTGGCGTGCGCGGTCGACTTCGATGCGACCCTGTCGGAGGACCTCTTCGACGACGCGGCCCTGTTCGTGGTGGACGACGTGGCCCAGTACCGCTACTACCGGGAGCAGGGCTACTTCGGCGGCTACCCCGCCGAACCAAGCGAGCTTTGCGACGCGCTCGCGCCCGCCGCCGGTCACGCCCCCGGTCTGCGCGTGTTCGTGCCGCTCGGCATCGCGCTGGAGGATGTGGCGGTGGCCGCGGAGGTGGCCCGGCGCGCCGCGGCGGCGGGCATCGGCCGCGAGCTGGCGCTCTAGTCGATCAGCCGCTTCTCCATGCGCCGCACCGCCAGCCGCCACAACGACACCGCGAAGAACAGCAGGAACGCCACCCGCAGCAGGTCGGTGGCCTTGAAGCCGAAGCTTGCGTCGCGGACGAGCTCGACCAGGTGGTGCAGCGGGTTCAGCTGCGATGCGACCTGCACGCCCTCCGGCAGCTGGTTGATCGGGAAGAAGGTGCCGGCGACGAGGAACAGCGGCGTGATGAACAGCGTTGTCACGTAGTTGAACTGGTCGATCTTCGAGACGCTCGCCGCAACAGCGATGCCGAACGCGGCGAAGCCGAGGGCCGTGAAGAAGCAGAAGAACGGCACGAGCAGCATCCCGGGCGCCGGGTTCAGGCCGAAGACCATCGACACGATCAGCGGGAAGCACCCGTAGAACCCGGAGCGCAGGCCGATCCAGAGCATCTCGGCCGTGACCAGCTCCTCGACGTCCACGGGCGCTGCAAGGATCGCGTCGTACGTGCGCTGGAAGCGCTCCTTGACGAACGTGCCGAACATGGCCGGGAGCGCGCTCGAGAAGATGACGGCGGTCGCGACCATGCCGGTGCCGACGTACTCCACGTAGGACAGGCCATCGACGCGGTTGACGAGCGTCGCGCCGAGGCCCAGGCCGAAGGCCAGTAGGTAGATCACCGGCTCGAGGAGACTCGAGAAGGTGGTGGCCTTCCAGAACGTGCGGAAGTTCGCCACCTCGCGGCTCATCACTCCGCCAATCGCTGCGGGCTCCAGTCGCCGCATTTGCGGAGCACGCGGTGCGTGCGCAGCCTCGTTATTCACTCCGCCTCCTCTCCGGTGAGCAGCACGAACACGTCCTCGAGCGAGGCGGCGCGGCGGACCGCCTCGGGCGGGATCGCGCCGTCGGTTGCGCGCTCAGCGCCGACGATCGCGACCGCCGGCCCCGCGGGCCGCACCTTCAGCCCCTGGGCCTCGGCGGCGGCGCGGACCTCGGCGAGCCGCTCCGGGGGCGCGTAGACCTCGGCGGTCTCGCGGCCGGCGTGCTCCGCCACCAGCTCCGCGGGCCTGCCGCGGCTGATGATCTTGCCGTGCGCCATCAGCGCCACCTCGTCGGCGAGCCGCTCGGCCTCCTCGATGTAGTGCGTGGACATCAGGATCGTGGTGCCGCGCGAACGGAGCGAGTCGATCAGCGACCAGAGCTCGGTGCGGATCTGCGGATCGAGCCCGACCGTGGGCTCGTCCAGCAGCATGAGCTGCGGCTCATGCACCAGCCCGCGCGCGAGCAGGAGCCGGCGGCGCATCCCGCCAGAGAGCCCGTCCACCGCGTCGCGGCGCCTGTTCTGGAGCCGGGCCAGCGCCAGTCCGCGGTCCACCGCACCCTGCACGTCGCGCACCCGGTAGAGGCGCGCGTACACGGCCAGGTTGTCTTCCACCGCGACGTCGACGTCGAGGTTGTCGAGCTGCGGCACCACACCCATGAGGGCGCGCGCCTCCTTCGACTCCCCCGGCAGCTGATGCCCGAGAACGGTGATCGACCCCTCGTCCGCGCGCGCTTGCCCGGTGAGTAGCCGCATGGTGGTCGACTTGCCCGCCCCGTTCGGTCCGAGCAGGCCGAGGCAGATGCCCTTCGGCACCTCGAGGTCGAGCCCGTCCACCGCGGTGATCGGGCCGAACCTCTTCACGACTCCGTGTAGCTCGATTGCAGCCACTCGACCTTCCAGACTACGAACTCGACACAGGGCGAACGCGCGTTGCGGATCTTTAGACACGCGGACAACGCCAAAGTCATCGCCCGCGACTAGCTTTGCGCCAGCCCGGAACCCGCCAGGAGGCTCGCTCACGACATGCCGCGTACCCGTCAGCACAACATCACCGCCGCCCAGTGGAGCCCGAACGGAGGCTCGCTGGGGACGGTGGATCTCACCCAGCCGTCGAACTACCCGTTCGGCGTTGACGTCTTCTCCACCGCGGTTCAGCGCCAGCGCCTTCCCAGGGAAGCCTACCGGCGCCTCCAGCAGGTCCTCGAGCAGGGCGAGGCGCTCGACGCGTCGCTGGCCGACGCGGTCGCGCTCGCAATGAAGGAATGGGCGCTCGAGAAGGGCGCCACGCACTTCACCCACGTCTTCCAGCCGCTGACGGGCCTCACCGCCGAGAAGCACGACTCGTTCTTCGCGCCGGCCATGGACGGCGTCGCGCTCGCCGAGTTCTCGGGCAAGGAGCTGGTCCAGGGCGAGCCGGACGCCTCCTCGTTCCCGACCGGGGGCGTGCGCGCGACCTTCGAGGCGCGCGGCTACACCGCCTGGGACCCGACGAGCCCGGCGTTCCTCCTGCAGAACCCGAACGGCGCACTGCTCTGCATCCCCACCGCGTTTGCGTCGTGGACGGGCGAGGCACTCGACGCGAAGATCCCGCTGCTGCGCTCGATGGATGCGTTGTCGCGCTCCGCGATCCGCGCGCTCCGGCTGCTCGGCGACGAGAGCGCCACACGCGTGTTCACGACGGTCGGGCCGGAGCAGGAGTACTTCCTGATCGACCAGCAGTACTACTTCGAGCGCCCTGACCTCATCAACACGGGCCGCACCCTGTTCGGCGCCAAGCCGCCCAAGGGGCACGAGCTGGACGACCACTACTTCGGCTCGATCCCCGAGCGCGTGCTCGCCTGCATGATGGACTGCGAGCTCGAGCTGGCCCGCCTGGGCGTGCCGGTCAAGACGCGCCACAACGAGGTCGCGCCTGCCCAGTACGAGATCGCGCCGGTGTTCGAGAACTCGAACGTCGGCTCGGACCACCAGCAGCTGACGATGCAGGTGATGCAGCGGGTCGCGCGCAAGTACGGGCTCGTCTGCCTGCTGCACGAGAAGCCGTTCGCCGGCGTGAACGGCTCGGGCAAGCACAACAACTGGTCGATGGGCACGAACACCGGCCACAATCTGATGGACCCGGGCGACACGCCCGCCGACAACATCAGCTTCCTGTTCTTCTGCACGGCCGTCATCAAGGCCGTGGACAAGCACCAGGGGCTGCTGCGCGCGTCGGTGGCGAACCTCGGCCAGGATCACCGACTCGGCGCCAACGAGGCGCCGCCGGCGATCATCTCGATCTTCCTCGGCGCAGAGCTGGAGAAGGTGTTCGAGGCGTGCGCGTCGGGTGAGGGCGACCCCCACACGCCCGCGTCGGTCCTCGGGCTGGGAACGCCCGTGCTGCCTCCGCTCCCGATGCACGGCGGCGACCGCAACCGCACCTCGCCGTTCGCCTTCACCGGCAATAAGTTCGAGTTCCGCGCGCTCGGTTCGAGCATGTCGCTCGCGTTCCCCAACACCGTGTTGAACACGATCGTGGCCGAGGCGATCGACGAGCTGGCCGACCAGGTGGAGGCCGAGCTCGAGTCCGGCGGGTCGGACCTCGCGGAGGCCGTGAACGCCGTCGTGAAGGGCGCATACACCCAGTCGAAGCGCGTGATCTTCGGCGGCGACAACTACGCCGAGGAGTGGCACGAGGAGGCCGAGCGGCGCGGGCTCAAGAACCTGCGCACGACGCCCGACGCGCTCCCCGAGGTGCTCTCGGAGCAGACGGTACAGGCGTTCGAGAAGTACGACGTGCTCTCGCACCGCGAACTCGAGTCGCGCTTCGAGGTCTGGTCCGAGCAGTACACGATCGGCGCGAACATCGAGGCCGAGACGGCGGCGATGATGGCACGAACGATGCTGCTTCCCGCGGCGCTGCGCCACATCGCGCTGGTCGACGCCGCTGGGATGGACGCACTCGCGGGTGAGGCCCGCACCCTCGCGGGCGACTTCGCCGACGCGATCTCGGCGCTCGAGGAGGCGAACCAATACCCGGACGGCGTCGAGGGGCTCGAGCTGGCGATCTACGCGCGCGACAACCAGCTGGCCGCGCTGGCTCGCGTGCGCGAGCTGGGCGACCAGCTGGAGAAGATCGTGGCCGACGACCTCTGGCCGCTGCCGAAGTACTCGGAGATCCTCTTCATCAAGTAGCGTCCCTGGCGACAAGCAGACGTTCTGAGAGGCCCGCGTACGCGGGCCTCTCTCGCCGGAGGTTCGCGGCGATCGGTCGTGACCGCAGGCCCGGTCAGGCGGGCCGGGTGGCCGGCTCACGCCGGGAGCGCTCGGCGGCCAGCGTGTCGACAGTCCGCGCGCTGAACCGGTGGCCGCCGACTGCGGCCAGGAACGCCTCGCGGTCGAGGGCGAACACCACGGCGTCGTTGCGCGCGGTAACCGTGGCGGTACGCGGGACGTCGCGCAGGAGCGCGATCTCGCCGAACACCTCACCCTCGCCGATTGCAGGGAACGAGCCGCGCGAGTTGCTGACCTCGAACTCGCCCTGGGCGACCACATAGAAGCGGTCGCCGGGCTCGCCCTCGCGCACCACCGCCCGCCCGGCCGGCACCTCCATCTCAACCAGCCGGCGGGAGAGGTTCTCGAGCGTGCCGATCGAGAGCGGCGCGAACAGCGGGACACTGCGGATAAGCGCGAACCCGCGCTCCGGTATCGCCGCGCCGGCTTCGAAACGGGCCAGGTTCGCCCACCGAACCACCGCGACGAGCGGCAGGCAGCAGCCGACGGCCACAAGCGCCCCGCGGAGGCCAAGCAGGCTCACGAGCACTGGAGCAAGGATCGCCCCGAGCCCGGTGGTGAGCCAGTAGCTGCTTTCCATGACGGCGAACGCGCGGCCGATCAGGTCGTCAGAGGTGAGGCGCTGCAGGAGCGTCTGACTCGCGGTCTCGATCAGGCTGTAGCCCGCGCCGAGCATCAGGAGCATGGCCGCGGCTACGGCGACCTCTGGCAGCGCCGCGACGATGACCAGCGGGATGCCAACGAGCAGGCACCCGCCCGCAAGGCCCGCGGCGAGCCGGCCGCGCCCCAGGAGCGAGATAGCGGCAGCCCCGCCCACGATGCCCCCCACGGCCCACGCGCTGTTCAGCCAGCCCACGCCGGCGTCGCCGAGGTCGAGTAGTTCGATCGCCACCAGCACGACGAGCACGTCCGCCGCGCCCTCGACGAGGGTCGAACACGCGGACACTCCCACCACCAGGCGCAGGCTCGGCTCGCGGGCGACGGTGCGGAAGCCCGAGACCAGTTCCTCGAGCGCCCGCTCGGCGTCGTCGGCATGCTCCCGGTGCGCCGGGATCGGATCGCGCCGGATCCGCCCGAGCGGCCACGCAGCCACAGCGAACATCCCGGCGTCGACGAGAAACGCCGTCTCGATGCTTGCCGCCGCCACGAGCGCCCCGCCGAGCAGCGAGCCCACGAGGAAGCCGACGTTCTCCACGGACGTGAGGACCGCGTTCGAAGCGGCGATCTGCCGCGGCGTTCCGGCGAGCGAGGGAAGCAGTGCCGCCTGAGCGGGCTTGTGCGCCGTCGCCAGCGCCGTGACGAGGGCGCTGAGCACCAGCACCACGGCGAGCGGCGCGTCCAGCCCCACGGCCGCCGCTATGCCCGCCAGCAGGAGCGAACGGGCGATCGTGATGACGAGCAGCACCTCGCGCCGCGAGCTCCGGTCCACGATAAAGCCGGCAAGCGGCGCCGCCAGACCCGCCGGCACCATGCGGGCCAGCGCCGCGACCCCGACCGCAGCCGCACCGCCCTGGTTGTACGCATAGACCGCGAGAACGATGAAAAAGGTCCAGCTGGCGACCGACGCGCACGTCCAGGTGAGCTGAAGGCGTTGCAGGTCGGCGGTGGCCAGGGCGTCCGTGAGCGACTGCCGGAACGACGCCCGGTCCTGCGAGTGGGCCATCGCGTCACCCTAACCGGGGATGTGCGGTTTCGCCGGGTCTATCTCACGGGCGCCGGTTCCGCTCTGCGCGCTCGGTGGCCAGTGTGTCGACCGTGCGCGCGCTGAAGCGGTGACCGCTCATCGCGGCACCATGCGGGCCAGACCGCGAGTCCGACAGCCGAGGCGCCCCCCTGGTTGTAGGCGAAGACCGAGAGCACGATGAAGAACATCCACATGCCCACCGACGTGGCGACCCAGTTGAGCTGGAGGCGCCGCAGGTCGGCGGTCGCGAGGGCATCCGTCAACGACCGGCGGAACGACGCCCGGCCGTGCGAGTCTGCCATCGACGGAGCCTAGCCGGGATCGCGTAGCGTTTCCGGGCGTGGCGGCCTGGTCGGAGTTCGAAGCGCAGGCGCCTGAGCTCGCTGCTCGGGTCCGCGAGCGCCTCGACGCCCACGGCCACAAAACCATCGCGACGATCCGCCGCGACGGCTCACCCCGGATCTCCGGGACCGAGACGGAGTTCAGCGACGGCGAGCTCTGGATCGGTTCGATGCGCGACGCGCTGAAAGCGCGCGATCTACAACGGGACCCCCGCTTCGCTCTTCACACCGCCTCCGAGGACCCCGAGATCTGGACCGGGGATGCGAAGCTGGCCGGCGTCGCCGAGGAGGTGTCCGCCGCGGACGCCAGCTCGCACCGCTTCCGCCTCGACCTGCGGGAGGTGTCGACGGTCGGCCTCGACGAGGCGCGGAAGCACCTGATCATCGAGGTCTGGAAGCCCGGAGAGGGCGTCCGGACGATAAAGCGGGCATAGCGCGTGAGCGAGCGGCTTCAACGCGTTGTCGACGAGCGGGGGTGTGCCGAGTAACTGGTGC
>JBKPME010000151.1:0-17661 GCA_046731915.1 Actinomycetota bacterium | reverse complement strand
ACTCTCGGCGGCGAGCGCAGCGACCGGTGCCGGCGCGGCTCCGGCGGCCGGGTAGAGATGGGCGATTTCCGCTACCGCCTCGTCTTGGAGCGGGCCCAGCGCGATCGATCGTGTGGCGTAAGTCGCGAACGCCGCCGGCGGCTCCGGGCGGGTGTGCAGCAACAGAAGCAGCAGTGCGCGCCGATCGCTGTCGCGGGCCACCGCTGCGGCGCGATCGAGCACCTCAGGGTGAGCGTCGTCTGCGTCGTCGACGACGAGCAGCACCGGTCGCTCGCTCTGCTCTGCGCGCCGAATCGCGGCGAGCGCGTCATCGGCGGCATCGCCCGCACGTGTGTACACGACGGTCATCCGCCGGCGCAGCGCTTCCCGGGCCAGCTCGGCAGCCAAACGCGTCTTCCCGCTACCTCGGGGCCCGGTTACGAGCATGACCGCACCCCGGCCCTCGCATGCCTCGGTCGCCAATGCGCGCAGCCCGCCCAGCTCGCGATCGCGGCCGGCCAGGATGGGCGAGCCACGATCGAGGGCTGCGGGCAGCTCGTCCAGGCCGGGTGGGGGATCGAGAACGGGGTCCTGCGCGAGGATTGCGTCCTGCAGGGCTCGGAGCTCCGCGCCCGGTTCGATGCCAATCTCCTGGACCAGCGTCCGGCGCGCCGCGCGATACGCCTCCAGTGCCTCCGCCTGCCGCCCGCAGCGATACAGCGCCAGCATCAGCTGGCCGCGTAGGTGCTCGCGAAGCGGCTGCTCGGCCACCGCGGCCTCGAGCTCGGAGACCAGATCCGCGTGCTTGCCCAGCGCGAGCTCGGCCTCAACCCTCGCCTCGAACGCGGCCAAGCGCCTCTCCTCGAGACGGGCGATCTCGGGCTGGGCAAAGGCCTCGTACGGAAGATCCGAGAGCGCAGGGCCCCTCCAGAGCTCGAGCGCCTGCCGAAGCGCCTGCGCGGCAGCGTCGGGATCGGTCTCCATCCTGGTTCGACCGCTCGCCAGGAGCTCCTCGAAGCGGTCTAGGTCTCGCTCTCCCGGGTGGACATTGAGCCGGTAGCCGCTCCCGTGGGTCTCAAGCCGCCCGTTTCGACCGAGTGCCCGGCGCAGAGCCGACACCTGGTTGTGAAGCATCTGCTGGGCACTCGGCGGCGCCGACTCGCCCCACAGCTCCTCCACCAGGCGGTCGGTCGACACCAGCTCGTTGGCACGAAGGAGCAGGAGAGCAAGCAGGGCGCGTTGACGCCCCGTGCCAATAGACAATGCGACGCCACCGTCGCCGACGACCTCGAGCGGGCCAAGCAGGCGGAAGTCCACGACCTGCGCCCACCGTAACAGCGGTCTGCTCAGGCCGCGACCGGCTGCGCAGGCGTCAGGCCGTGGCGGCGCATCACCTCACCGAGCGCGGCCAGGTCGGGCGGACCTCCCGCCGACACGGCCAACACCTCAGCAACATCCCGGAAATACGCCGGCCCGAACACCCCGGGCGTCGCGATCGCGAGGAACTTCGCGTCGACGCTGCCGCGGTTCTCGAAGCCGTGCACCCGACCTCGCCGGATGCAGACCGACTCGCCTGGGCCGAGGTCACGAGCCTGGCCGTCGATCGTCCACGTGGAGATTCCCTCGAGGCCGTAGATCGTCTCCTCGAACGCGTCGTGGCTATGGGGGATGGGCACCTTGGCGTCGGCGGGGACGGTGCACTCGAAGACCGTGACGCTGCCGCCGGAATCGACTGCCTCGACCAGGAAGTCGACCGATACGGCGCCCACGTGGATGGCTGCTTTGGCTTGCGAGTCCATGCATTTCCTCTCGATGAGTGAGTAAAGTGACTTGACGATAATAGGCGACCGCGGTAGCGTTGTCAAGTGACTTGACCCCTGAGCCGGAATACCCCCTCGGGCCCCCGCTGATCGGCGCGCTCGTGCGAATGCCGGGCGACGCCATCGTCGCTCGGATTCTCGCCGGTCTCCACGACGCCGGCTTCACCGATCTGGTCCCCGCCCATTTTGCGGTCCTGCGCTACCCCGGGCCGGAGAACCGCCGCCCATCAGAGCTCGCAGCGGAAGCCCGCATGTCAAAGCAGGCGATGAACTACCTCCTCGGACAGATGGAGCGGCTCAGGTACCTCTCGAGGGTCGACGATCCCGAGGACCAGCGCTTCAAGCGCGTTCGCCTCACGGGGCGAGGACACGACGCCGCGCAAACGATCCGAGACATCGTCGCCGAGATAGAGGCCGACCTTCAGCAGGAGCTCGGAGCGGCGCGGTTCGGCCAACTGCGCGACCTGTTGGTCGAGCTCAACGCCACGACGCTCGTCCGCGAGTTCCAAGGCAGGAATTCGCCGCCAGCGGCGGAACTTGTCCGAAATTCGTTCAAGGAGGCCTAGTGGCGCAAGACCGAACACAGCGCTCCGGGTGGGTGACCTTTGCCGGAGTGGCCGCGCTGATCGCGGGGAGCTACAACGCGCTCAGCGGAATCGCCGCGTTGTCCGATGACGACACGCTTACCGCTCAGGCGCAGGAGGTCCTGTACGGCATCGACCTCACGGCGTGGGGCTGGTTCTGGTTGCTCGTGGGACTGGCGCAGCTCGTCGGCGGCCTGCTCATCCTCGGTCGGAACATGTGGGGACTGTGGCTCGGCGTGGCCGGGGCTTCTTTCAGCGCGTTCCTGAACATCTTCGTGATGTTCGTGTTCCCGCTGTGGGCGATCGCGGTCCTGACGATCGACTTCATGATTCTCTACGGGCTGCTGACGCGGGCCGACGAGTTCGCGTACTGAGGCCGGGGCTAACCGGGCCGGTCCGCGACCCAGGCCTTCGCCTGCTCCAGCTCGTCGCGCGGGAACACGCGCGTCTCGCCGGGGATCATCCAGGCGAACAGGCGCGTGGCACGCGCCATCCAGTCGATGTCGGTGACGATCGCCGACCGAACCCACGCGTCGTGGTGCCGCACCCCGAGGTCGAACCCGAGCTTGGAGTCGGCCCACAATGCGCCGGCCTCGATCTCGTCGAGGTCCTCGATCACGTACAGCGTGCGCAGGCCGCCGCCCGCCTCGAGTGCCCGGTGGAGCTCGGGTACAAGCACATCGTCGTAGTCCTCGCGCTCGATCTCGCCCGCCGCGCGGAACCCGACGGTGTCCGCGGGCATGTCGGTCAGTCGCTCGATCACGGCGCACAAGGCTACCCGTGGCTGTGGGTGATCGCCTCGCGTCCACACAACCCTGGACCCCGGGCCAACGACAGGGGCGATGCAGGGTGCGACGCTTTGATCAATGGAGTCCCCAGGCAAGGTCCGCCGTGCCCGAGCCGAGGATTGCGGCGCCATTGCCCGGATCTACAACGAGGGCATCGAGGAGCGCCGCTCGACGTTCGAGACCGAGCCGCGCTCAGCGGCCGATATCGAGGACTGGTTCGCCTCGCCGCGCCACCCGGTGCTCGTGATCGAGCAGGGCGGCGCGGTCGTGGGATGGGCGCGGGTCTCACCGTCCAGCCCGCGGCCGTGTTACGCCGGGGTCGGAGAGGGCAGCGTCTACGTCCACGCGGCCGAGCGCGGGCGCGGCCTCGGCAGCGCCCTGCTCGCGGCTCTCCGTGACGAGGCAGCGCAAGCCGGCTTCCACAAGCTTGTCGGCAGGCTATTCCGAGACAACGATGCGAGCCGCCTCCTGGTCGCGCGGCACGGGTTCCGCGAGGTCGGGATCCACCTGCGGCACGGCCGGCTCGATGGCCGGTGGCGCGATGTCGTGGTCGTGGAGCTGCTGCTCGAGAAGGCCGCCAGCTAGAGCTTCATCGCGGAGCGGAGCTCGGCGAGCATCTTCTCCTCGCCCTCGCTCACGCGTTCCGCGTGGAAGCCCATAAAGCCGCCCTCCTTCGCGGCCTCGGCGGCGCGCTGCGCTGACTCCAGGATCCACTCGCGGAATGCCTCCGCCTCGTCGGGGGTCGCCTTCGCGCTGACGATCTCATTAGCACGCGAGATCTCGTCCAGGATCTCCTTGGCGGCCAGGCTGCCGCGGGGTTTGAAATCGCCCATGGGGTTCTTCCGCTGTTCCGCATACTCGCGCACGCTGCGGGCCAGCTCTCCGACGAGGTCTTCGCGCTGCTCGGTCGCTGGTCCGGTCGCGACTTTGAGCGCGGCCGAGGTCTCCTTCACGACCTCGATCGGACCACCGGGATCCGCAAGCGTGATCGCAGCGCCGGCCACCATCGGAGACCGGATCAGGGTCGCCCACTCGTCCTCGGTGAAGTCAGCTTTCGTGGTCATCGATGGCCTCCTTGTCCGCGAGCGGCGATGTTCGCACACAGCTTGCATGAAGGATTTGTGGAGGTGTCGTGCGTACGTTGCCGGCCGTGAAAAAGACAGCCGTCGCCGCGCTCGCCGCCGCCATCCTCCTCGCCGCCGCGCAGGGGGCTGCAGCCGCGCCGCATACCGCCTATTTCAAGGTCTCGCTCCGCGCTACGCAGGACGTGACCTGGACCAAGCAGCTCACCTACCGGACCAACTGCGGCAGTGGCACCCTCCAGCTCGAGGGCAAGGGCGACTCCGCGCTCGACATTCGCACGCCCCACGCGCAGCCAGCGGTCGCACAGCGCCTCGGGAACGGGCGCACCGCGCTCCGCTTCCGCGGCGGCGGGGCCCTGCTGCCGGTCGTTGGGACGCTCACACGCCACGGCGTGAGCTACGCCACCGGCCAGACGCCCGAGACGACGGCCGGCTGCCCGAAGCCGGGGCCGCCCGTAGCCACCCGCGCGCGCTGACTCGCGCGCGTTCCGCGCCGCGCTGCGGTGAGGGGCGAAAGGGATACGTCCTCGTCACAGCTCTTTCACGCCCGGCGCGCCGTTGTCGGCGACACTCGGGACCCGTGGCGGGAACGCGGCGCGAGTTCATCGGCATGGGGATCGGCGCCGTCGCGATCGCCGGACTCGGTGCCGCCTTCTGGGATGACGTGTTCGGCGCCGCCGGCTCGGCGGCGCCCAGCGCGAGCCGCGGCTACGGGCCACGCGGCCCCGCGAACGAGCACGGGCTCCGTCTGCCGGATGGCTTCCAGTCGCGCCTGATCACCCGCGGGAAAGAGCCCGTGCCCGGCACGAGCTACCGCTGGCACGAGGCATCCGATGGGATGGCCTGCTTCCCCGCAAACGACGGCGGCTGGGTGCTCGTGTCGAACTCGGAGACGCTCGAGGGAGGCGCGTCGGCGATCCGCTTCGACGCGGGCGGGAGCCCGCACACTGCCTACCGGGTCCTCGAGGGCACCACTCAGAACTGCTCCGGCGGCGGCACGCCATGGGGCACGTGGCTGTCGTGCGAGGAGGTGATGGGCGGGCTCGTCTGGGAATGCGACCCCGCCGGGAAGCGCCGCGCGCTCAGCCGCCCAGCGATGGGCGTGTTCAAGCACGAGGCGGTGGCGGTCGACCCGCAGGGCAGGCGGATCTACCTGACGGAGGACCTCATGGACGGCGGGCTGTACCGCTTCACGCCCGCCCGCTGGCACGATCTGAGCGAGGGCCTGCTCGAGATCGCGACGGTCGCCCGAGACGGCAGCGCCAGCTGGAGCAGGGTGCCTGATCCCGGCGCGCAGCGTGCTGAGACGCGCGACCAGGTGCGCGGCAGCACGCGCTTCAAGCGAGCCGAGGGAATCTGGCACGACGACGGGACCGTGTACGTGTCGACCACCGGAGACAGCCGGGTGCACGCGTACGACATCGCGCGCGAGCGGATCGACGTGATCTACGACGGGCTCGCCCCCGGGAAGCCCGCGCCGCTCCTGCGAGTGGACCAGCTGACCGCGAACCGCGCCGGCGAGGTATTTGTCTGCGAGGACATCGCGACAGAAGAGATCGACATCGGCCTGATCGACCGCGGGGGGCGCGTATCGAAGTTCCTGTCGGCGACTGGCCCGGACCACGTGGGCTCGGAGCTCACCGGCGTGACCTTCGACCCCTCCGGCACCCGGATGTACTTCTCCTCGCAGCGCGCGTTCGGGAGGGATGGGATGCCCGGGCCCGGGGCGATCTACGAGGTGTCCGGCCCCTTCCGCGGTTCACGCGCATTTCACGCGACGGCTCATAGCGCGTAACAATCCTCGATTTGCAGGGATTTAGCGTGCAGGGCATGAGGCGCCTCCTGCCTGGCCTGGCCGCGTTCGTGGCAGCGATCGCGGTCGCGCTCCTCGGCCTGTACGCAAGCGCCGACACGCCGCCGGCGTCAGAGGCCGGTGACTCACGTGGCCTCGTGAAGCTGCGCCTGCTCGGTGTGAACGACTTCCATGGCCACCTCGAGGCGCCGCTGCCTGGGCTCGGAGGGGCGGCGTGGCTGAAGGCGCATCTCGACCGCGCCACGGTTCCGGGCCGAACCATCCGCGTGCACGCGGGCGACATGATCGGCGCAACGCCGCTCGTCTCGAGCTGGTTCCACGATGAGCCGACGATGGAGGCGGGGAACGCGCTGGGCTTCGATGTGGGAACGCTCGGCAACCACGAGTTCGACGAGGGCGGCGACGAGCTGATCCGGATGCTGCGCGGGGGCAGGCGCACCGGGCCGGAGGCGCTGAAGCGCGACGCGGACGGCCGGCTCGTGAACACGTCGTCGCCCGGCTACGCGGGCGCGGCGTATCCCTACATCGCCGCGAACACGATCGACCGCGAGGGCGAGCTGAAGCTGCCGCCGTACGCCGTGGTCGAGCGCGGGGGCGTGAAGGTCGGGTTCATCGGAGTGACCACTCCCTCGACGCCGAGGTTCCTGCTCGACCGTCACGCCGCTCGCTTCCGCTTCACGGACATCTCGGACGCGGTGAACCGCTGGGTGTCGGTGCTCCGCGACCGGGGAGTGCGGGCGATAGTCGTGCTCGCGCACGCCGGAGGGCCGTCGCAGGACGAGTCGGCCGCGCCCGACTTCGTGGGCGAGATCGTCGACGAGGCGCGTGAGATGAGCTCCGAGGTGGACGTCGTGATCGCAGGGCACAGTCACTCGCGACTCGACATCCGCGTGCCGAACGCCGGCGGGTCGGGCGACAAGCTCATCGTCGAGGGGCTCTCGTACGGCATCGCCTACGACCGGGTGGACCTCACCATCGACAGGCGCACCGGTGATGTGGTCGCGAAGAGCGGGCGGGTGCAGGCCACGCCGCACGACGTGGCAGGAGACGGCACGATGGCGGGGCTCGTCGAGAAGTATCGGGCCCGCATCGCGCCGCTCGCGACGAAGGTGCTCGAGCACACCGAGACGGGGCTCACACGGGCGGGCGGCGAGCTGGGCCGGCTCGCGGCCGATGCGGAGCGCGAGTTCGCGCGGGCCGACGCCGCCGTCGTGAGCCCCGGCGCCCTGCGCGCTGACATCGACCCCGGGCCGATCACCTACGCCGAGGTGGCGGAGGCGCTGGCATACGACCATCCGCTGGTGCGGACCGAGCTGAGCGGCCGCGAGTTGAGCGAGCTCGCCGCCTACAACGACTTCTATTCGGGCCCGAACAATCTTGACCCTGACGGCGTCTACAGCGTCGCGGCGAGCGAGATGCTGATGCCCGAGGGCCGCCCGCTGGGGACCGAGGTCGAAGCCCTGGCCTGGTACCTCGAGCGCTGAGCGCTGATACTCCGGCGCGTGCCGGAGCCGTTCGATACCGACGTCGCGATCGTCGGGGCGGGCGTTGTGGGTTGCGCGATCGCGCGCGAGCTCGCCCAGTTCGAGCTGCGCGTGATGCTGGTCGAGGCCGGTCCGGACGTGGGCGCTGGCACGAGCAAGGCGAACACCGCGCTCCTGCACACCGGCTTCGACGCGACGCCGGGCACGCTCGAGGCGCGGCTCGTCGCCCGCGGGTACGAGCTCCTCGGCGAGTACGCCGAGCGGGTGGGGATCCCTGTGGAGCGCACGGGTGCGCTGCTCGTTGCCTGGAACCAGGAGCAGCTCGCCGAGTTCCCGATCATCCTGGAGAACGCCCGTGCGAACGGGAGCCACGACTTGCGCGAGCTCGGCGTCGACGAGCTCTACCGGCGCGAACCCCACCTCGGCCTGGGCGCGCACGGCGCGATCGAGGTGCCGCGCGAGAGCCTCGCCTGCCCCTTCACCACGCCGCTCGCCTTCGCCACGGAGGCGGTGCTGGCGGGCTGCGAGCTGCGCCGGTCCACGCCCGTCACCTCCGTGTCACGACTCGACGGCGGCGGGTTCCGGCTCGTGACCCCTGGCGGCGGGCTCGCCTCGCGCTACCTGGTGAACGCGGCAGGCCTTCGCTCGGACGAGCTCGACCGCATGCTCGGCTACGAGCGCTTCACGGTCACGCCGCGGCGCGGTGAGCTGATCGTGTTCGACAAGCTCGCCCGGCCGCTCGTGCGCCACATCGTGCTCGCGGTTCCCACGAAGGTGACGAAGGGCGTCCTGATCGCGCCGACCGTGTTCGGCAATGTGATGCTCGGCCCGACGGCCGAGAACGTGAAGCGAAAGGACGACACAGGTTCGACTCGCCGGGGCCTCGACTATCTGCTCGCCGAGGGCGCGCGGATCGTGCCGGAACTGCTCGAGCACGAGGTGACCGCGGTCTACGCCGGGCTGCGGGCCGCCACCGAGCACGCGGACTACCAGCTGAGCATCCACGCGCCCGAGGGCTACGCGTGCGTGGGCGGCATCCGCTCGACCGGCTTGTCGGCGTCGATGGCGATAGCCGAGCACGTGCGCGAGGAGCTCGGGGCGGCGGGGCTGCCGCTCGAGCCGAAGGCGGGCGCGCCGCCTGAGTTCCGCATGCCGAACCTTGGCGAGGCCGGCGCGCGTCCCTACCAGCGCGACGAGCTGATCGAGCGCGATCCCGAGTACGGCCGCATCGTCTGCTTCTGCGAACGGGTCACGAGTGGCGAGATCCGGGATGCGCTCGGCGGGCCACTGCCCGCGGTCGACCTCGACGGGCTCCGGCGGCGCACCCGCGCCCAGATGGGCAGGTGCCAGGGGTTCTTCTGCGGAGCGGAGCTGGCGGCCCGGCTCGCCAGGACAGCGTCGTGACGGTCGTCGTCGTAGGCGGGGGCCCTGCCGGGCTCGCGGCGGCGATCGAGCTGCGGCGGCGCGGCACGGGGGACGTGCTCGTCGTCGAGCGCGAGGCAGCGCCGGGCGGAATCCCGCGCCACGCGAAACACCAGGGGTTCGGGCTGCGCGACCTGCGGCGGCCGCTGTCGGGCCCCGCATATGCACACCGCTACACGCTGTTGGCCGAGCGGGCCGGCGTGGAGCTCCGCACCGAGACGATGGTCACCGGCTGGCCGCCCGGCGGACCGCTCGAGCTGACGGGTCCGGGCGGACGCGAGACGATCGCGCCCGACGCGGTCTTTCTTGCCACGGGCTGCCGCGAGCGGCCGCGCTCGGCACGGCTCGTGCCCGGCTCGCGACCCGACGGCGTGATGACGACCGGGACGCTGCAGCAGCTCGTCTATCTGAAGAAGCGCAAGGTCGGTGCGCGCGCGCTCGTCGTCGGCGCCGAGCACGTGAGCTTCTCCGCGCTGCTGACGCTCGGCCACAGCGGGGCCAGGGCGGTCGGGATGGTCACGGAGCTTCCGCGCCACCAGACGCTGGCCATCGCGCGCGCCGGTGCGGCACTCCGCTGGCGCGCGCCGCTCTGGACGCGCACGGCGGTGACGGCCATCCACGGGAGGCCGCGGGTGGAAGAGGTCGAGCTCACGGACCTGGACAGCGGGCTCACGCGCAGCGTCCCGTGCGACATCGTCCTCTTCACCGCCGACTGGATCCCCGACAACGAGCTCGCCGTGATGGGGGGCCTCGCGCTGGACCCCGGCACCCTCGGCCCCGCGGTCGACGCGGCGCTCCGCACTTCGCGACCCGGAGTCTTCGCCGCTGGCAACCTGCTGCAGGGCGCCGAGCCCGCCGACGTGTCGGCGCTGAGCGGGCGCCACGCAGCCGCAGCCCTCGCAAAGGGGTCAGACCCCTTCCCGAGGTTGGTTGAGGGTTGGCCTTCCACCAGGATCCCGGTCGAGTGCCAGCCGCCGCTTCACTGGATCAGCCCGAACGTGATCGCGCCCCGGGCGGGCGCGCCGCCGCGCGGCCGCTTTGCCCTCCGCTCGCGCGAGTTCGCTCGCCGGCCGCTCGTGCAGGTCGTCCAGGACGGCCGCACGCTCTGGAGCGGCCGGGTCGCCCGGCTTGTTCCGGGGCGCTCGGCGAGGCTCCCTCACACGTGGACGTCAGCCCTCGATCAGGCAGGCGGCCCGGTGGGCGTGCACCTCGACTCGCGCGGGTAAGAGGGCGCCATGGAGCACGAGGAGCGGGCCGATCGCATGAAGGAGGATGCCGAGCGGATGGAGCATCACTCCGACCAGCTTGGGGAGCGCATCGAGGACGTGGAGGAGGACTGGGAGCGGAAGGCGCAGGACCCCTCCGTACCGGGAGCGCAGCCAGATCCCGGCGAGGAGGAGGAGTCCGTCCCGGGAGTCGATGCGGACGAGGACGTCCTGAGCGAGGAGGGCGGGCCGTGACGGAGACACCCGACCAGTCGGACCAGCGTCCGGAGGAGGCTCCTGCGGAGGTCACGCCCGAGGCCGACGCCGACGAGCACGCCACGGAGAACCCGGGCGTGCCCGGTGAGAAGGAGACGAGCACCGGCAATCCGGACGCCGCCGGCGCCGAGGAGTAGTGCGTAACCTCGGAGCGTGGACGCGTTCCGAGGACCGGTCAAAGCGGGGCTCGCGGCGCTCTTCGCCGTCGGACTGCTGCTGTTGTTCCTGAACCCGCCCTCCCTGAACGGCGCCGAGGGAATGGCCGTGCTCGTGGGCGGCGCGCTGGTCCTCGTGCTGGGCCTCGCGTGGGCGAGCGTCGCGTTGAGCGGCAGCGACTCGATGCCGGAACACGAATTCGAGCGCCTCGTTCGCCGCAGCGAGGAGCTGGCAGCGAACCCCGATCTGATCGCTGGAACCGACGAGTTCGACCTGCTCGTAGCGGAAGCGATCGACCGGCTCCCGGAGGACTTCCAACGCCTGCTCGACGCGACGCCGGTCGTGGTCTCGCAGCTCGGTGCCGAGCACCGCGCGTACGGTCACTACTTCGGTGACACCGTCGCGCGCGACGACTACCCCGACCGCATCGTCGTCTATCAGGACACGCTCGAGCGCGACTTCGGGCACGACCCCGAGCTGCTGCGCGCGCAGGTCGAGCGCACGCTCCGCCACGAGCTGGCGCACCACCTCGGCTGGCACGAGCGCGGCGTGCGCGACCTCGGCCTGTAGCGCCAAGCGCGATGATGACGCGATGGACTGGAAGCTCGAGCTCATCACCGTGCCCGTCAGCGACGTCGACAGGGCAAAGGCCTTCTACACCGAACAGGTCGGATTCAACGCCGACCACGACCATACGGTCAGCGACGATCTTCGCTTCGTCCAGCTAACCCCTCCGGGGTCGGCATGCTCGATCGCCATCGGGAAGGGCCTGACTGAGATGGCCCCGGGATCGCTGCAGAACATCCAGGTGGTGGTGTCCGACATCGAGGCAGCCCGCGCCGAGCTGGTAGAGCGCGGCGTCGAGGCGAGCGAGGTGCAGGACTTGCCAGGAGGCCGGTTCGTGTTCTTCTCCGATCCCGACGGGAACGGTTGGGTGGTGCAGCTCCCCGCCGGGCGCTAGGGGCGAACGAGAGGAGAGTTCCGCTCAGTCCGCGCCGTCGCTGCCGCCGTCCCCGCGGGCGTTCAGGACGTTGAAGTGGCTGTCGAGATGCACGTCGACCTGGCTGCCGTCGCTCTTCGTGACCTCGATCTCGTAGTAGCCCTCCTCGTCCTGGAGCTCGGAGCCCGTGATGCGGCCGCCGCCGACGTGGTGGATCGCGATAGCGCTCGCCTTATCGAGCGCGGTTCCTGTGATCGGCTTGCCGGCGCCGTCGTCGCCCGTGCCGTTGTTCTCGTCACTGCCGACACCGCCGGCGATCGCGGTGCCGCCCACGCCGAGCGCCACGACAACGGCGCCGGCGAGAATCCACTTCTTGCTCCTGCCGCTCATGCCCTACATGATGCCGCGGTGCAGATGAGATGAGGATGAGGCACCTGCCCATCGCTCTCTCCAGCGCGCCCGGCCGGTATGGATGGCGCGGGGGTTGTTCGGTTCGCCTAGTGCGGGGGAACAACCGCGACGTTCAGGGTGAAGACACCCGACGCTTCGTCGGGACCCTCGAACGTCTGCGTGCACGTGAACGCACGCGCGACGAGGGCTCGTATGGAGGTCGCGGCGCACGCGGTTCGCGGCGTCCGCGCGGGATCTGTGCGCGATAGCACAGGAAGCAAGGCGTTGCGCGCGGCGTCACGGGGGCATGGCTCAAACTCCCACATCCCGTCGAATCCTGTTTCTGGTCTCTGCGCACAACAGCCTCAGCCAGCGCGCGTTCATCGCCCTCACGGAGCTCGGACACCGGGTGGAGGTAGCGGTGGTCGACGGCGCGGGGGACATGGAGGTCGCCGTCGCGCGTCATAGCCCGGAGCTGATCGTCTGCCCGATGCTCAAGAAGCGGATCCCGAAGTCGATCTGGTCGACGCGTCGCTGCCTTGTCGTCCATCCGGGGCCGATAGGAGACCGCGGTCCCTCATCGCTCGACTGGGCGATCGAGCTTGGCGCCCGTGACTGGGGTGTGACGGTCCTCGAGGCCAACGGCGACTTCGACGCAGGTCCTGTCTGGGCCAGCCGCGCGTACCCGATGCGCGAGTCCGGCAAGGGCAGCATCTACCGGCACGAGGTCCGCCGGTCTGCGATCGACGCGCTGATGGAGGCGGTGCACAAGGTCCTCGGAGGTGGGGCGCCCGACGCTCTCGACGAGGACGATGCGCGCGCGGTAGGCCGGGCACGACCGGTGATGAAGCAGGACGTTCGGGCGATCGACTGGCAGGCGGACCCCACCGAGACGGTGCTCCGCAAGGTCCGGGCAGCCGAGGGTCACCCAGGGGTTCTCGACGAGATCGCCGGCGTCGACTGGCACCTGTTCGGCGTCCACCGCGAGAGCGGCCTGCGGGGCGCTCCGGGCGAGATCATCGCGCAGCGCCACGGGGCCATTTGCCGGGCGACCGTCGACGGCGCCGTCTGGATCACTCACCTCAGGCGATCAGGCCCGCAGGAAACCCACTTCAAGCTCCCCGCGGCGCTCGCGCTCAAGCTAGCCGGCCGCCCGGTCACGGTGCGGGAGGTCGCTGGGCCCCTGCACGACTGGCCGGGAGCCGCGCACACCCTTCGCGAGATCTTCTACGAGGAGGACGCCGGGGTCGGCTATCTGCACTTCGATTTCTACAACGGGGCGATGAGCACCGAGCAGTCCAGGCGGCTGCGCGCCGCCTACCTGCACGCGCGTTCGCGCCGCACGACGAAGGTGATCGTGCTGATGGGAGGCAGGGACTTCTTCTCGAACGGCATTCACCTGAACGTCATCGAGGCGGCCGACGACCCGGCCGGGGAGTCGTGGCGAAACCTTCACGCGATCAACGACGTCGTCCGCGAGATCGTCGAGACCGAATCCCATCTGGTCATATCGGCCCTGACCGGCGACGCCGCCGCCGGGGGCGTGCCGTTCGCGCTCGCGGCCGACCGGGTGTACGCGCGCGAGGACGTGGTGCTGAATCCCTACTACGGGCACATGGGCGGTCTCTACGGGTCCGAGTACTGGACCTACCTGCTGCCTCGCCGCGTCGGCGCGAAGATGACCGCCCGACTCACCGGACCGCCGTTCACACCGCTGGGCACCGCCCAGTCCGTCGAGATCGGGTTGCTGGACGCTGCATTCGGGGCAACCGCGGAGAGCTTCCAAGACCAGATCCGTTCCCTCGCACGGGGATTGGCCTCCGACCCGCACCTGAGCGACCAACTCGACGCAAAGCGCCGCCAGCGGGCCCGCGACGAACGGATCAAACCGCTTCGGGCCTACCGAGCCGAGGAGATGGCTCGTGCGTACGAGTGCTTCTTCGGGCCCGACCACAGCTATCACGAGGCAAGGCGGCGGTTCGCCCGCAAGCTCGGGGCGCTTGAGGCAAGCTCGGCGCACCCGAGCCCGCGGCTCGCCGCGTGACGCCGGTCAACCCGGCTCGGGAGGACCAGAGCAGTAGCACCCGAGGCGCCTCAAACTCGGGCGGGCGGATTCCGGCTCGAATCGGCGAAGTCGGCTCTCCTTCAAAGAGCACGCGGATGCCTCAGAGCGGTCGCTGGGGAACGCTCCCTCGAGGCGGTTAGCCTCCTTTCCCCTGGTCAACCCACGGCGTTAGCAGCTACCGATAGGAGAGACCGTGCCGCGAGGATTGCCGTTTCGCGATGGGTTCAGCGCGTGGCAAACGGCTCCCTGGCCGCCGATGATCCTCGTCTTCGGCAGCCGCCGGCATCGGCGCGTATCGCAATGACGTCTGCACACGGCAGTCGTCGGGTGTGCGGAGCGCTATCGCGTTGCGCGACAGGGAGCACTCTCCCAAGGGGCGGCCCGGCGATGCTGCCGCCAGCGGTGGAGCACGATGCGAGACACTGGGATGAGGTGTCACGGGAGAACGTCGAGCTGGTGCGCCGTCTCTACGCGGAGCTTGCGAGCGAGGGTGCGACTCAAGAGTTCGTACAGCGTCTGACCGATGACGCCCTCAGTCCTTTCTTGGACCCGGGGATCGAATGGCTCCCCGTGACGCATTCGGTGCTTGCCGTCGACAGCTACCGAGGCTTTGACGGCGTGCGGCGGTTCTGGCGCGAGTTCCTTTCCACGTGGGAGCGCTACAGGGTTGAGACGCTGAGGTTCTACGACGCCGGTGATCAGGTAGCGGTCGTTGTGCGCATCGTCGGCCGGACGCACGAGCTAGAGGTCGATGAGACTCGATCATCGCTCTTGACGGTCCGCGATGGGCGGGTCACCCGCGTCCAATCCTTTGTCGACCCGGACGGTGCGCGCGAGGCCACCGAGTTGCCGCCCTAGGCGGAATGCCGCAGTGTCGCTGCGCCGTCCTGAAGCTCCTGCCCATCATTGGGGGGCGCCCGAACTCCGGACGGCTCGAGATGCGTGTGTCGGACAACACCGCAAGAGGCCGGCATGGCGGTGGCGTGCAGCCGCCCTGTCGGCCGGCGGCGGCCGCGCTACGCTTGTTCCACGGGTCGGGCATCCGTTCGACCGAAGCAGTGCCCAGCGTTCGCAGTTGTTGCCTTCGAGCACCCTCCGCGTCTCGCAGTGCACATACCCCGGAGGGGATAAGATGGCAACAGGAACCGTGAAGTGGTTCAGTGACGACAAGGGCTACGGGTTCATCACACCAGATGAGCCCGGCAAGGACCTGTTCGTGCATCACAACGCGATCCAGGGCAGCGGCTTCAAGTCGCTGGCCGACGGCGCGAAGGTGAGCTACGACGCCGAGCAGGGCACCAAGGGCCCCGCGGCCGCGAACGTCCAGGTGCTCTAGCCACGGACTCCTACGAGCGACGGAGGGCTCGTGCGCGGGCCGTCCGTCTGCTCGTTCGTCGGCTCCGAGGCGTTAGAAACTCCACAAAAGTCGGGAGGACACGCATGGCCTCAACCAGCAAGAGAAAGACCACGATGGCAAAGCTCAACCGTGAACGCAGGCTCCTCGAGCGTCGGCTGGAGAAGAAGGCCAAGAAGGACGCGAGGAAGCGGGCGGCGGCAAGCGAGCCAGCCCGCCCCAGCGACGTGCCGACCGGAGACGACCGCTGACATCTGGCGTTGGACTTCCGCTCGCGCCTGAAGGCGATAGCGGCGCTTTCCGAATAGCTGCGACGCGCAGTACACCGCCGCGCCGCAAGCAGGATCCTGCTTGGAGGCGAATGCGCAAACAGGCGGGTTCCGGGCGAGAATAGGATTCTAAGTGCGGAGCCTGATGTTCATCGAGCCCGGCCGGGCGGAGTGGCAGGACGCGGATGAGCCCACGCTCCAGGGTCCCGGGGAGGCCGTGGTCCGCCCGCTGGCGGTGGCCGCCTGCGACCTCGACGCCTGGGTCATGCGCGGCACGGTGCCGTTCGAGGGCCCGTTCGCGCTCGGCCATGAGTTCGTAGCCGAGGTCGTGGAGGCGGGTGAGCAGGCGGGCGCCGCGCCAGGGGACCGCGCGGTCGTGACCTTCCAGGTGGCATGCGGCGAGTGCGAACGCTGCCGCCGCGGCAGCAGCGCCAACTGCACGGAGGTGCCGCGCGGCTCGATGTACGGGGTGCCCGACGCGATCGGCGGCGGCTGGGGCGGGGCACTCGCGGACCTCGTACGGGTGCCCTACGCACGCTCGATGCTCGTTCCCGTGCCAAGCGGGGTAGACCCGGTCTCGGTTGCCAGCCTGTCCGACAACGTGGCCGACGCCTGGCGGACGGTCGGCCCCCAGCTCGCGGAGCGGCCAGGGGCAGCTGTGCTGATCCTGGGCGGCGGCGCCCACAGCATCTCGCTCTACGCGGTCCAGATCGCGCTCGCGCTCGGCGCCGAGCTGGTGGACTTCGTCGATACCGATCCCGACCGGCTCGTGCTCGCGGAGCGGCTGGGCGGGCAACCGGTCGAGGGGCCGCCGCCGCGCAAGGCGGGCTCCTACCCGATCACCGTGAATGCCGGCCGGGACCACGCGAGCCTGCACTGCGCCGTCCGCTCGACCGAGCCGGACGGGGTCTGCACCAACGTCAACATCTACTTCGAGCAGGAGACACCGCTGCCGCTGTTCGAGATGTACACGCGCGGCATCCACTTCCACACCGGCCGCGTGAACTCGCGGACCGTGCTGCCCGAGGTGCTGGCGCTCATCACCGAAGGCCGGCTCGATCCCTCGGCGGTTACCAGCCAGGTGGTGTCGTTCGACGACGCGCCTGCGGCCCTGGCAGACCCGCCGACGAAGCTGATAGTCGCGGCGTGAAGACCGCGGCGCCGCCCCAGCGGCGCGCGCCGCGACGACATCCTCCGCGCGACGCCCGACGCCTTCCCCGAGAAGAGCTTCGCGGCCACGCGATCGAGGACGTCCGGGTCCGGTCAGGGCCGGCACGAGGCTCTGCGGCGCCAGAACTGGCGCTTCCTTTCTCCGAGGCCGGCGCGCTGCTCGAGCCGCTCCCCTGGACTAGCAGTACCCGAAGCGGCTCGTGCGAAAGGCTCCGCCGAGGCGACGCGTTCACTACTGCGTTCCGGAGCGGAGAGGGTGGGTTCAAGTCGGTGTGCAAAGCGCTGCACCAGCCGATCCGTCCCGCCCCGTGTGGCGCCGATGTGGCGGCTTACGGCGCTCGCTCGGTTCCGGGGTGTCACGTCCGGCCCCCGAGCCCGCGGCGGCCGCGGGCCGAGCTCGGGACGCGCCGAGGGATCGGAGCGTCACGACTGCGTACGCGAGACCGCTCCGTTCCTCGAGGAGCACCAGTCTCTACCTCACTCCTGCTGGTCGTCCAAGGCACCAGGTCAGATCCGGGGGGCCGCCGGCTACCGCTGGCGCAGGGAAGCCCGCGTCCTGCTCGCCTCGCTTAGCAAGTCTCGGGCGCGGGATATAGGTGCGTCTTGGGCGATGAAAGCGGGAGCTGGCCGAAGCCTCGACCCGCGTCGAGATGGGGCCCTTGACTTCGACACCGTGTGAGGCCGTAGCATCCCGTTCGTCATGTTGCGATGGTCCACTACGCCTCGTGGATGAGTCCTCCGGCGACCCTTCTCATGTGGTTTCAGCTGCGTTCGCCGGAGCTGGCCGAGGACTTTGAGCGTCTGATGACGGAGGATCGCGACATCGTCCGCGGGTCGCTGGACACGGTCTCGGATTGGCGGCTT